>JAGQRI010000266.1:12799-35827 GCA_020425515.1 Planctomycetota bacterium
GATCTCTTTCGTGATCGTCTTCAGCCAGTCGTTGTGTTTCTCGATCAACCACGCCGTCAGCGACGCCAGTTGCGCGTAGTGCCGCAGCTCGACGCGTTCGGTCAGCAGCTTGTCGAGCGGCTGGAAGTAGGTCTTGTCGCCGACGCCCTCCTTGAAGAGACGCGGGTAGGTGTCCAACCCGAGTGACTGCGGGAACAGGCAGAGTTGCAGGTAGTTCGCCAGCCCTTCCTGCAACCAACTGTGCGGCGCTGCGCCCGGCATCAGCCTCAGCATGCGCGCGGCTGTCGCGTGCACGGTTTCATGGAAGAACACCGGGCGGTCCACGCCGGCCTGCGGGTTGACGAAGCTGGTGGCGATGTCCTGGATGGCGTAGCCGCCGGCGGATGGCGGCGAGATCGTCACGCGCCAGGCCGTGCCGAGGCGCTTGCCGAAACCGGCGTACTGCTCGCGGTCGTTGAAGATCAGCACCTGCACGGGTTCGTCGTTGAGTGGCTTCACGGCGTCGCCGAACACGCGCTCGATCCAGCGCGGTATGGGGTCGAAGCGCGCATGGACTTTCTCGATGTCGGCGGCGCTGAGTTTCTCGACGGCGTTGCTGCTGATGCGGTAGCCGCCGCGCTCGCTTGTCAGTACGTGCGACTTGGCGAATGCGATTTCGTCGATCAGCTCCGGCGTGGCGCGCGCGGCGCCCGGCTCGAATTCGAGCTCGTCGACGCGCACTTCCTCCACGCGGTTCTCGACGACCAGCGTGAGTTGCCTGACTTCCGACCAGTCACCGCACTGGCTGTTTCCCCAGCGCCATAGCGCCAGCGGGAACTCATGCGCACTCCAGACGGCTCCCTGGTCGTGGCTGAAGCGGCGCTGCAACAGCATGTGCCCCTCCGCGTCCTCGGCCAGCCAGCGCAGGCTGAGGCTTTCCTCGGTCGGCGTGGCGCGCAGGTGCATTTTGAGCGCGCCCATCTTCAGCAGGTCGATACCGTCCGGCAGCGTGAACGTCACCCGCGCGACCTTCTTCATCGGCTGCGGCGGCGTGATCACCAGGCAGCCTGTGCCCCGGTAGGCGTCCTCGCCGACGCTGACCGCGCAGTTTTCAGTTGTGGGCAGCGCGGCCTTGGCGTCATCGAAGTGCAGCCAGGCGACGTCCTCAGACGCGGCTCTTTCGGCGCGGGCCGGACCCGTCCACGTCAGCGGAATCAGCAGTGCAAGCAGCAGCAATCGTTTCATGGCCATCCCGGGTCTATACATGCGCAAACGCTGTTACGTTTCACGGTTTGGCAGCAGGAACACCGTGCGCGGTCCCGGCATGTGCGCCGGCGGCTCATCCAGCAACACGATGCGCGATTCGCGCGCGGCGCTGAGCCCGTTCGCCGCCCCGGCGCGCATCAGTGCCGGCGCCGTGCAGACGCCCTCGGGCAGCTTCAGCGCACCGGCCAGCAGGAACGCCCAGGCGGCATCGCCCGCCTCGACCTTGTCGTCCGGCTGCAACAATTGCTGTTCGCGGTCGCGGATCCATTCCAGGCGCTCCTGGTGGTTCAGGTGCCTCCAGGCCGGGTCGCTGCGCAGCAGGTTGTCGAACACGTGCCGGGCGAAGGCGTCCTCGATCTGCCGTTTGAAGGCGGGGGCTTCGTCCATCAGCTTGCGCAGGTCGTCCAGGTGGATCTTCAGCGCCGTCAGCGTGGTGGCCGCCCTGACCGTGGCCGTGCGCGCCTCGCCCGAGATCAGCGCCATCTCGCCGAGAATCTCCCCGCCGCCCAGCACGTCCAGCAACTGCTCGTCGTCGCCGCTGCCTTTGACCACGTGCGCCGCGCCGCGCGCGATCAGGTACATGGCGTCGCCCGGTTCGCCTTCCTTCATCAACACCTCGTCGCGCGCGAAGACGATCTCGCGTGCGGCCTTTGACAGGCTCTCGATCATTTCCTCGTCGAGCCCCCGGAATAACGGGATCGAGCGCAGCAACTCGGCCGTCCCGGGCAGCGATCCGCGCACTGGCGAGAACGCGAGCTTCGCCATGCGCTCCTCGACGATTTTCAGGAAGTCTTCGCAGACTGCCTCCGGCACGACGCCCTCATGTTCCAGCCGCTCGGTGACGCCGCGTTCGAGGTTCAGCTCAACGCGGTGGCCGAGGCGCTTCTCGATCGCGCTTGCGACCTCGGGTGCGTTGCCGCGCAGGTCCTCAAGGCGTTCGTGCGCCTCGCGGCGGAAACCGCGGTAGGCCTTCGCGACGGTGCGCACGGCCTCGGATTCGCGGTCCGCGGCCTGTTCCAGTTCATTCAGCACACGCCCGGCCGCGAGCGACTCGACCCACGCCAGCTCATACAGGCGCGACAGGTCGCGGAAGGCGATCTTGTTCGTTCCGAAGGGTAGCTTCCGCGCCAGCTTCAGCATGAAGTTGCGGAACGCCAGCGCGCGCCCGGCCCGCGACGTGGGTGCGCCGGTGTCCTTGACAGCCAGGCGTTCGAGTTGGGAATCGATTTCGAACTCGAGGATCTGCAGGGTCGTGCCGGAGATCATGCCGGTTTCGTTCGATTCGCGGTACGCCGTGCGCTCGATGGCGATGGCCTGGTACCACGCGAGCTGCAGCAGCTCGTCGGGCTGGTCGGCGCTGACCTCGGCCCTTGTGCGGCGGGTGTGTTCCTCCACCGTGCGGCGGCGCTCGTTCAGGCTTTCGCGGATTTCGTTCCAGTGAATCGTGCGGTAGCGCGCGCGCCCGGACAGGCGCTCGACGTCGGCCTCGACGCGCTCAAGGATGCGCGCCTGCGCCTGCAAGCGCTGAAGGCGTTCGCCGATCGGGCGCTTCGTGAAGCCGAGCTTGCGCAGCAGCCAGCCGGTTGTCGTGCCGTTGATGAGGATCGTCAGCATCACCACGCCGGCGGTCGCGCGCAGGATCTGGCTGCGGGTTTCGGCGGGGATGTCAGGGTTGCCGGCCACCACCAGCGCCAGCGCCAGCGAAACCGCGCCGCGCAATCCGCCCCACGAAATCACCGCAGACTGCCGCAGGCTGACGCGCGGCCCCAGTTTGTTCATCACCGGCTGGAACAGGAACGTGACAATGAACCGAATCACCATGATGCCGATCCACGCAAGCAGCACGATCAGGATCCCGATCGGCTGGAAGTGCTGGAACTCGGTGACGATCACCACGCCGGCCAGGAAGAAGATCAGCGTATTCGCGATGTACGCAAGCATCCCGAAGAAGTGGTGCTGGCGCCCGCGCACTTCGGGGCTGATTGCCGTGCGCCCCGGCCCTGAGAGCCACAGCCCCATGGTTACGATGGCGATCACGCCGGACACGTGCAGGTAGTGCTCGGCCAGGACCATCGCGCCGTAGGCCATCACGATGGTCAGGGTGATTTCGACGGTCGGCTCGTTGAACACGCGGCTCAGCAGCCAGGTCAGCCCCAGCGAGATCACCATGCCGACCGCGAACCCGCCCAGCAGCACTTTCAGGAAGCCGAGCACGGATTGCGTGAGGTCGAGGTGCCCGGCGTCGCTGCCGGCGGCGAAGGCGATCAACAGCGTGAACAGAACGATGGCGGTGGCGTCGTTCAGCAGCGACTCGCCCTCGATCAGCAGGGACAGGCGCTTCGGTGCGCCGACGTCGCGCAGCAGGGCGACAACGGCGACCGGGTCCGTGGCGCTGATCAGCGCGCCGAACACGAGCGCCGTCGGCAGCGACCATTCCCAGCCGACGAACGTCAGCCCGTGCATCATGAACGCGGTCGCGATTGCCGTGGCCAGCATGGCGGGTACGGCCAGCGTCGCGATCGGCCCCATGTTGCGCGCGAAACTGTAGGTGTTGAGCGACAGCGCGGACTCGAACACCAGCGTAGGCACGAACACGAACAGGATCAGGTCGGATGAAAGCGGCGCCGACGAGCCGAGCTCGCCCAGTTCGTGCGGCAGCAGATCGTGGTGGTGCAGCAGCGAGAGCAGCCCGCCCATCAGCAGGCCGAGCACGAGCATCGCAATCGAGTAGGGGAACTTGAAGCGCTTGGCGGCCAGCTTCACACCGGCGCCGATGGCCAGCACGACGCAGGCCACCAGCACGATGGTAAGTTCGGGTCCGTGTTGCAAAGTTATGCCCGTCCGCTTCGCCCGCAACAACATGGCGAATCGTGCAGGTGGGGGCAAGGGTTCGATTGGATTGGCGCAGTTTGTGGCGGCGGTCCGCGCCTCAGAACTATTGGCATGGACGGACCCACGGCAGCAGAGCTGCCGTGGGCTAATCCTGTGTTGGCGCTCCGCGCCAATTCTGGACCGAACGTCTGACTATGCGTGACGCCCGGCCATGCCGGCGGATGCCTGACCAAACCGGCGGATGCCTGACCAAACCGGCGGATGCCTGGCGACGGCGGTGGGCGCCTGTCACCGGCTGAAGAAGGATTGCGTACCTACTAACCGAGCCAAATCGGTGATGGCGCGGAGCGCCATAACAACAGTAGCCCACGGCAGCTTTGCTGCCGTGGGTTTGCCGGATACCAGGAGGCTGAGGCGCGGATGCGCCGACACAATCGTTCGCAACTCGAATCAATACACGTAGTAGAACTCTTCCTCGAGATGCTCCATCGGCGCTTCGATTTTCTTCCAGTCGCTGTCGATTTTCAGCAGCGTCTGGAACTGGTCGAAATGCAGCCGGTCGCGGAAGGTCATCTTTTCCGTCACCATGCCGGCCGGCACGTCGCTGGCCCACAGCTCGATGTTCTTGAAGTCGAAGCCCTTGCCGCGGAACCAGCCGTGCAACTGGTGCAGGCGGTCGAAGGTGGTGTGGGTCGCGCCGCAGCCGCAGTTGTGCTTGCGCACGTGGACGTAGCCGTTCGCCTTGATCTCGGCCCGCCCGCCGCCTTCGTGCACTTCCATCTTGCTGGCGCGGGTGGGGGCTTTGGCCGGGTGGCTGTTCAGGTCGACCGGTGCGATCTCTTTCAACTCGCGTTCGGTCATCTCGTAGCTGCGCACCTTGCCACCCTCATAGATATCCAGGCGCCCGTTCGGGTTGGGCACGAACGGCGGCACGAAGGGCACCGCGACGCTGTGGTAGGTGCCGTCGTTGGCGCTGCTCAGCACGCGCCCCTCCACGGCGTGGTCGGCGCCGTAGATTTCCAGGTAGCTTCGCACGATCGGCGGCGGGTCGCACATCAGGAACTGGCGCCCGTGCTTCTCGGCGACCTTGATCAGGTCAAGCAGCGCCGCCACGGCCGAGGAATCCACCTGCTCGACCTGGTGCATGTGCAGGATGCGGTGGCCGTCGAAGTCATTCAGCTTGTTCTGCTTGACGTACTTCTGGATGCGCGGGACGAGCGCGCTGTCGACACGCGACGGCGGCGTGGTGACGACGGCGCGGAAATCCTCGGGGATGGTAATGCTGTCGGTCATGGCGTCGCTCCCGTTCAGGAATGACAGCCTAGCTTCCGTCGACGGCGGCGGCGATGCGCTGGGTGGTTTTGCGTTCGAGGTTGCGCAGGGCTTCGCGGCGTTCCTCCCAGCGTCCGATGCGGGCGTCGATCAGGTTGACGGTGTGGTTCTTGATGCGCCGCATTGCCACGACCACGTCGCTGAAAACCATGCCGGCGATGGCGTCGCAGCGCCCTTCCTGCACGCGCTTTAGATGGCTGTCGCGGATGGCGTCGGCGCGCTCGCCGATGCTGTCGGAAAGGCGGATCAACTCGCGCACTTCCTCGTCGTTCATGGCGGCTTCATGGTGCTCGATGATGAACCCGGCGGCGTTTTCGAGGAAGGTGCCGGTGCTGGCCAGCAATTCATCCAGGTCGTTGCGGGCGTCGTCGGTGAATTTCAGGTTCTCGCGGAACATGCGTGCGCGGTACTTCGACAGGTTCTGGCAGTAGTCCACGATGCTTTCGAGTTCGTCCGAAATGCGGATCAACGCGTAGCCGCGGCGGGCCTGGTCGGGCGTCATGGAAAGCTGCATTACCTCGGTAAGGAACAGCGTCACCTCCATCTGGATGTTGTCGGTGACGTGTTCCAGGTGGTCGATGTGCTGGAACAGCGCCGGGTCGTCGCTTTGCAGGCGCACGTACTTCGCCGCGTCGCGGTAGCTGTCCAGCACGACGTCGCGCATCAGGCGCACCTCGCCCTCGGCCTCGCCGATCGCGAGCTCCGGTGAAATGTTGCCGAGCGCGCCGGACAACTTCAGGCGCTTCTTGCTCTTCATGCCCTTGTCCGGTTTCAGCCACGTCACCAGCTTCACGAGCAACGGCAGCAGCGGCAGGAAGAACAGGTTGTTGGTGATGTTGAACAGGCTGTGCCCGGCCGCGATCTTCATCATGATCAGCGGGTCCACGCCCTCGACGGCGGTCTCGCCAGAGGTCTTGAACAGCCCCGAAATCATGCCGGGCGAGTTGTCGACGATCGATTCAACGATCTCGGTGTACCAGGGGAATATGATCACCATGACCGTCACGCCGATCACGTTGAACATGATGTGGGCATAGCTGGCGCGTTTGGCGTCGATGGTCCCGCCAATGGCCGCCAGATGCATGGTGATCGTCGTGCCGATGTTTTCGCCCAGCACCAGCGCCGCCGCGGTCTGGTAGTCGATCTGCCCGGTGGCGGCCAGCGACATCGTGATCGCCAGCATCGCCGAGCTGCTTTGCACGATGAACGTGAGCAGGCAGCCGAGCCCGACGCACGCCAGCACCGAAAGCGTGTTGTCGGCCTGGAACCACTGCAGCATCGAGTGAAAGTCGTCGGTCTTCGACAGCGGCTTGAAACCGCCGGACATGAACTGAAGCCCCAGGAACACCATGCCCAGCGCGATCAGCACCTTGCCGACGTTTTTCCAGCCGACGGACTTCAGGAAGAAGAACGGAACGAACCCGCCGCCGACCAGCAGCAGCCCGTATTTGCCGATCTTGATGGCGATGATCCAGCCGGTGATGGTGGTGCCGATGTTGGCCCCCAGGATCACGCCGACGGCCTGGGTCAGGCTCATCAGCCCGGCGTTGATGAAGCCGACCAGCATCACCGTGGTGACGCTGCTGCTTTGCACGATTACCGTCAGCAGCACGCCGACGCCCATGGCGATTACGCGGTTGTTGGTGAGCCAGCCGATCAGTTTGCGGATGAAGTCGGAAGCAAGCGCCTGCAGGCTCTCGCTCAGCAGTTTCATCCCGAACAGGAAGATTCCCAGCCCGCCGAGAACCGTGTAAGCGAGTGTAAACCAGTCAGCCGCGTGCATGTCGTCGTCCCAAAGGTGGGCGCGACAATAGCAACGGACCGTTCCGGATTAAGAAAAAGTAAAGGAAATGTGAATTCATCCTGCCCGCGCATGGCTGACAGCGGGACCAATCCGCTCTAAAACGTTCCTCTATATATGGACGGTGTAGACAAGAGTCTTGTTGCCGCGGTCCTTGCTGTCCGCAGCGGGGTCCTGCCGCCGGAGAAGGCGGCTGAGCTGCTCGCCAGATCGCCGGATGCGCTCGGGCGCGTCGAGTCGGCCATGGAAGAGGACCAGGACTTCACCGCCACGGTCCACATCACTCCGTCACTCGTGGACATCGTCGTCGAGCGTCTTGACGAAGGCGGCACGCTCGACGACCTGGGGCTGGACGAAACCACCGTTCGCACGCTCAGCCAGATCAAGGCCATGAAGCCGGACGACCCGTCGGTCAAGAACACGCTGCTGTCGATCAGCCCGACCCGGCTGGTGAAGGACATGGATTTCGAGGAGGACGAACAGAGCCTGCCGGTGATCGACGCCGGCGAGCTGTCCGAAACCTCCCGCCCGACGACGCGCCCGCAGCAGGTCGAAACCAAGAAGCCCAGCAGCCAGATCCTGCGCGCGATCGCCCGCACAGAGCGCTACCGGATCGAGAAAGAACACGCCCGCGGCGGCATGGGGCGCATCCTGATCGCGCACGACAACGTGGTCGGACGCGACGTAGCACTGAAAGAACTGCTGCCGCAGCCGCCGGGCGGGGGCTCGGTTCCGCAGAACACCGAGATTTCCCACGGGCTGACCGAGCGCTTCCTGCGCGAAGCCAAGGTCACCGGGCAGCTCGAACACCCGAACATCGTCAGCGTTTACGAGATCGGCAAGAACGACGACGGCAGCCTGTACTACACGATGAAATTCGTGCGCGGGCAGACGCTGGCGGCGCGGCTGAACGAGATCGCCAAGGACGTCAGCCTCGACAAGAAAGAGAAGCTGGCGGCGCGCCTGAAGCTGCTGGACAGTTTCGTCGACGTCTGCAACGCCATCGCCTACGCGCATTCAAAGGGCGTCGTCCACCGCGATCTCAAGCCCGAGAACGTCATGCTGGGCGAGTACGGCGAGACCATCGTGCTGGACTGGGGGCTCGCCCGCGTGCGGGGCCAGGAAGACACCGTCGCGCAAAAGCTGATCGATTCCACCCGCTACATGAGCCAGAGCGTCGTCGAGAACGCGACCGACAAACTCACGCTCGACGGCAGCATCGTCGGCACGCCCGCCTACATGTCGCCCGAGCAGGCCCGCGGCGACCTGGACGAAATCGACGAGCAGTCCGACGTCTACGCGCTCGGCGCGGTGCTGTACCAGATTCTTTCCGGGCGCCCGCCCTACGACGGCCCCGTGGCCGGGCTGATCATCCAGCAGGTGCTGCACAGCAAGCCGCTGCGCCTGTCCGCCGTCGCCGCCGAGTGCCCGCCCGAGCTGGAGGCGCTGGTCGAAAAGGCGATGGCTAAGGAGAAATCCGAGCGCCTGCACACGGCGCGCGAATTCGCCAGCGAGATCAAGGCCTACCGCGACGGGCGCACGCTGCAAAGCTACACCTACAGCGCGCGCGAACTGGCGTGGCGCTGGGTGGCGCGCCACAAGCGCTCGGTGATAACGGGCGTGGTGATTTTCTACCTGCTGGTCGCCGGCGCCGTTTACCACTACGCGCAGCTTCGCCAGGAAAAGAACACCGTCGAGGAACAGCGGACCGAGGCCGAGCTTGCCCGCCGCAACGCCGAGCTGTCGTTCCAGGACGCCCGCGCCGCCGAGGCCGAGGCCCGCGACGCGCGCAAGAAAGCCGAGGAAAAGGAAGCCGCCGCCAAGGCCGAGACACTGAAGAAAGAAGAGGCCCTCGAGGGCTGGGACATCACGCTGTCCGACGCCTACGCCATGCGCATCCGCCTCGCGCGCGAGCAGCACGACGACAACGCCGCGCTGGGTTTCGCCGCGGCGGCGCTGAAGGCGTCCGAGCACCCGGAGGCGCGGGGCACGCCGCTCTCGACGCCCGGGCTGCACCCGCTGCTCTGGAACCTGCGCCCGGACAAGCTTTCGACGCAGGAGTTCTATCAGTTCTTCGACGTCAACTTCAGCCCGGACGGGCGCTTCGTGGCCACGGGCATGAGCGACGGGCGCGTGTGGGTGTGGTCGACGCTGGACGGCAAGGTCCACCAGGTGCTGACGCTCACGGATCGCCTGACGCACGACGTCGAGTTCTCGCCGAGCGGGCGTTGGCTGGCGGCAAGCAGCGACAGCGGCATCGTGCGCCTGTGGGAGTACAACCCGGCTTCCGACAAGTACGAGTTCAACGGGCTCGAGTTCGCAAACGGCGAAAAGGCGACGCGCGTTACCTCAATCCAGTTCAGCCCGGACGGGCGGCTGTTGATCTGCGGCGGCACGAAGCTGGTGCTGTTCGACCTGCAGCACCGCAAGCTGATCGGTGAAATCGAGGGCGCGCCGAAACACGAACCGATGTACCTCAGCCTCAGCCCGGACGGGCGCACATTGCTGACGACCTCGATTCGCCTCGAAGATCCGCTGGTACGCGTCTGGGACCTGCAGGAGCGCAAGTTCAAGCGCGTGCTGCTCGACCAGACCAGTTTGAACGAACTGTTTACCGCGTGGGCGCCGGACGGCTCGGTCGTGGCCAGCAGCACGATGCAGGGCAAGATCATCCTGCGTGACGGGCACAGCCTGCGCATCATCGGCATGCTGCCGTCGCACACGGGCGCGGTGTTCGGGCTCGACTTCTCGCCCGACGGCAAATCGCTGATCAGTTGCTCGATCGACGGCACCGTGCGGATCTGGGACGTCGCGACGCTGAGCGAGCGGCAGGCCTTTTCGGGATTCGGCGACTGGATTGAATCGGTCCGTTTCGCCCCCGACGGGCGCGGCTTCTGCGCGCGCACCAAGGGCGGCTCGGTGCTGGTCTGGGGGCAGCCGCAAGGCGACGACAACGTACTGACCGAACACAGCGCTGACGTGATGGACGCGCGCTTCAGCCGCGACGGCAAACGCTTCGTCAGCGCGAGCTGGGACGGCAGCGTGATCCTGTGGGACGCGGCCACCCGCAAGCCGATCCGCAAATTCAGCGCGCTGCTGGTGCAGTTCTTCTGCGCCGACTTCCTCGACGATCACCGCATCGTCGCCGGCAGCAGCAACGGCGTCTGGGTCTGGGATACCGACAGCGGGGCGCAACTGGCCCACGTTCGCGGCGGCGAGTACATCATGGACGTGGTGGTGCCCGACGACGGCAAGACGTTCTACGTGGCGCAGTATCGCGGCGCCTACATTCATGACGCGACCACGTACGAGGAAATCGCGCAGAGCCGCCGGCACTCGCAGATTGCGCTGGCAGTGCGCCTTTCGCCCGACGGCACGAAGTTCGCAACGGCCTCCCAGGACGGCACGGTGATCCTGAGCCGCGTAAAGGGCTACGTCGCGCGCCACGGGCTGATCGACCATCACGGCTCGGTCTACGGCATCGCCTTCAGCCCCGACGGCAAGTTCATTGCGACGGCGTGCGAAGACCGCGTGGTGCGCATCTGGAACCTCGAAACCAACGACGTCGACGTTGAGCTGCGGGGCCACGACGGCGTGGTGTTCTCGGTCGTGTTCAGCCCGGACGGCAAGCTGCTGTTCAGCGGCTCGCAGGACCGCACCGTGCGGGTCTGGGATACTTCCACCTGGACCTGCCTCGCCGTGCTGCACGGGCACAAGGAAATCGTGACGCGCCTGGCGATCAGCCCGGACGGGCAGACGCTGCTTTCCGGCTCGCAGGACGACACGCTGCGCGTATGGCCGCTGGACCAGCTCGACATGCCGCGGCAAGACATCGAGGACATGGCCTACGCGATGACGGGGCTGGTCGTGCGCGACAAGGACTTCGTTGCGCCGAAGCTGGATGAAGCCTGGCCGAAGGGCGTCGAGAATCACCGCGCGCTGCTGGGCGCGCGGCTGCGCCGCAACAACCAGCTTCGCCGCTTCATGGAGGAGTTTGCCGTTCGCTTCGAAGGCTACCGCTACGAGGATCGAGGCAACCTGCGCCACTACTTCCCGGCGCGCGCATTGAGCGCCGAGGGCCACCCCGTCGGCCCGGCGCAGGGAAGGGTCAACTACGCCGCCTGGTGGGCCGAGCACCATCCGGAACTTGTGCCGGGGATCGAGACCGCGCCGGAGGTCAGCGAGGTGCTGGCGGAAGGGCAGGGCGTCGATCTCGGGCTGCGGGTGGGGGACGTGATCTGGAGCATCGACGGCGAGCGCGTGCTGAACCGCGACGACCTGCGCGACAAACTGGCCGCACTCGGCGACCGCGACAGCTTTCCCGCGGTGATCCGCCGCTACGTCCGCGACGACGACGGACGCCCGCTGGCAAAACGCAACGCGGATGGCGACCTGCTGCTCAACGCCGCCGGCGAAACCGAATGGGACGTCGAAGAGTTCACCGTAACCATGACCCCCGGCAAGCTCGGGCTGCGCATCGGCGACGGCGGCATCGTGCCGAAACCCTACCGTTAGTCGCGCGCGATCGCCTGCAGTGCCTTTAGCTCGTCAACCAGATCCTTTGCGCGGGGACTTTCCGCGTCGGCGAGCAGCGGCAATTCGTCGGCCAGTTCCAGCGCCCTTATCAGCCTCGCGCGCATGACGTCGTGAAGCCTGAGGTTGAATGCGGCCCGCGCCGCGACGCCCAGCGCTTCAACCAGCAGCAGCGGCGGCGTCGCGCCGGCGGAGGCGAGGGCATCCGCGGCGGAATCCGCCAGGCTGAGAGCTTCGTTCCAGTGCTCGAGGGCGGCTTCCATCTTCGCCCACACGATCCCGACATGGGCTGCTTCATCCGTGAGCCCGTGATGTGTCGCGTCGCCCATGGCGATCCGGAAGTCTTCCCGCGCGGCGGCAGCCTCACTCCGCGCGGCATGGAGTTCGCCCGCGGCGGCGTGCCATTGGCATCGCAAGCCGACGTCCTGGCTGTCGGCGGCGTCCCGTTCGCGCTGCAGCAGAGCCTCGGCGTCGGCAATGCGACCCTCATGCATGCGGCAGGAGGCCAGGTTCAGGTTGGCGTGTACACGGTGGTGTTCGTCCCCCAGCCGCTCGAATTCCGCCGCCGCCTGCATGAACTGTACCGAGGCGAGGTGCGGAAGGCCCTCTTCGACATAGGATGCCCCGATGTTGATGCGCGTGTTGGCCATCGCGCCGAGGTCGCCCAGCTCGATGAACAGTTCGTTGGCCCGTTCCAGCTCGGCTCGCCCGCCGTGGATGTCGCCGTTGCCGATCCGCGTCACGCCGAGGTTGCCCAGCGCGATGGCGTGAATGCGCTGGTCGCCCAACTTCTCGGCCGCCTCCGCCACCTTCCGGAATTCCGAGAGCGCTTCCTCAAACAACCCGCGCGTTCGGTACACCGAGCCAAGAATGCGGCGCGCGCGCAGGGCGGAATGCCTGTCGTGAATGCTTTCCGCCGTCCGCAGTGCGCGTCGCGCATACTCCAAGGCCTGCTCGTGCCGCCCGAGCATCACGGAGACCGTCGCCGCGTTCACGGCCGCCTCGACCGACGCGTTGTCGTTGCCTGTCGCACCCGCCTGTTGCAGTACCTCCTGCAGCAGGCGCAGGGCTTCTTGCGGTTCGCCGGCTTCACACAGCGGGCCGGACAGCCAGATGCGCGCGGTTGCCAGGGTACGGGAATCCCCGGCGCCGCGCGCAAGTGTTTCAACGGACCGAAGCAGCGGGATGCTGCGGGCGAAGTCGCCGGCCCGGTTCATGCGCCCGGCTGCCTCCAGCAAGGCTTGCCGATGCTCGAGCGCCGACTGCGGGAAAGTTTCCGCAAGCCGCAACCGGTGTTCGGCCGCACCGTTCTGGTTTCCTTCGGCCTCCGCGTGCCGGGCTGCAAGTTGCAGGTACTTCCGCAGGCGCAGCAGTAGCTCCGGGTAGTCTACCTGATTGTCCAGCAGGTACTTTGCGGCATCCGCCAGCATGGATGCGCTCGGCGCCGCGTCGTCATCCGGGACGACGATTGCGTTGTCGAGCATCTCGCGGGCGTTGTGGATCAGTTGTGCCGTGTCTTCTTTCATGGCTCTCGTGCATAGCAACGACTCGTGCCGGGGCGGCATTCCGGAAGCCGCTTCGCGCACAACGCAAGTGCTACTCGTGGAAGTACTTGCCTGCAACTAGCCGGCGGACTGCAATTCTTCAATTGCACGCAGCGTCCGGCGCACCTCCGGGTCGGGGTGGCTGCTGCTGAGCCCGAGCGAGTCGCGCAGCGTGGCGGCGTCCTCGGCGAGGGCCAGCGCTTCATCGCGCCCGCCGGACTTCGCCTCGATTCGCGCCGCCAGCACCGTGCACTTCAGGTACTCGACGGTGTGCGTGATGCCGGTTGCGTCCAGCGCCTCGATGCTCTGGAGCGCGCACTCCGCGGCGTCGGCGTCGCCAAGCGCGTGCAGCAGCTCGCCTTTCAGCCGGAGCGCCTGCGGGTTGGGAGTCTCCGACAGCCCGATGGCGCGCTCGACCAGTTCCAGCGCGGCCGGCACATCATCTTCCGCCGCGACGCGCGCGAGCGTGAGCAGCGCAACCCGCCGCGTGATTTTGTTGCCTGCCGTGAGCGCCGCCTGTGCGAGTTCTGCCGCTTCCGCTACGCGCCCCCAGCCCAGGAAAAGCGTTGCGCGCAAGGCTTGCGTCCAGGCCGCCATCGACGGGGAGCCGCATTGCACGGCCAGCTCGGCGGCTTCGTCCAGCGCTTCGAGTGCGCCCTCGAAATCGCCGCCGTCGCGCAAGGAAATGCTGAGGTTGTTAAGCCCGCGGGCGACGTCTTCCGGCGTGCCGAGTTCGCGGAACAGCTCGATCGCTTCGCGCAGGGTTTCGGCGGACTGCGCATAGCTACCCAGGTCGTGCAGAAGCAGCGCCAGGTTGCCCAGTGTACGCGCGCGCCCGAGCCGGTCGCCGGTCATTGCATCCAGCCCGATCACTTCCTCATAGGTTTCGCGGGCTTCCTCCAGCAGTCCCTGTTCCGCCAGGATGCTCGCCTTCAGGTGCAGCATGCGGTTGACGCCCGCGAGGTCGCCCAGGTCGCGATAGAGCTGGCTGGCTTCGAGCGCGTTATCGTAGGCGACGTCCAGCGCGTTGCTGCGCCGCCGCGTAACGGCGAGGTTGGCCGTGCAACGTGCCAGCAGGCGTTTGTCGCCCAGTTCCTGCGCGCACTCGACGCCTTCCTGCAGCAGCGATGCCGAACGCCCAAGGTTGTCCCGGCGGCGCCACTGTACGCCGAGTTCGGACAGCGCCTCCACGCGACCGGCCAGGTATTCGTGGGTCACAGCCAGCTCAAGCGCGCCCTGCGCCAGGGAAAGCGCGTCGTCCTTGTGCCCGGAAAGATCGGCGCAGACGGCCGTGGCGATCAGGTCGTCGACGCGGGTGGGGATGTCGTTGGGTTCTTGCTTCAGCAGGCGTTTGCGCAGGGCGTATTCGTCCGCGCGTTTCTCGGCCGCTGCCGCCGCCGCGATCTCCGCACGCAGTTCGTCGTCCTTGCCCGGCATAAGCCCTATGCCTTCACCCAATCGCAGATCGCGTCGATCGCGTTGACGACGTTGGGGCAGTGGGTGAACAGGAAGTCGTCGTCGATCTGGAAGGCTTCGCCGTGGCTTTCCAGTATCGCCAGCGCGCGCGCGCCGTCGAAGTCGACGTACGCCAGCCGCGCCGTCAGTTCCTCTTTGGGACGCCCGAATTCGCTGCCGGGAAGGATTGCCACGCCGGTGTCTTCCAGCAGCCGGTTGCAGAGTTGCGCGCTGGTCTTGATGCCGCGGTCGTGCAGCAATTCGGCGAACGGGGTGAAATCCGGGAACAGGTAGAATCCGCCCTGCGGCTCCAGCGTACGGATGGCGGCGTCGTTCAGCCTGTTGGCGATCCAGTTGCCCAGGGCCTTCAGCACCTTGCGCGAGCGCCACAGGTAGCGCTCAAGCTCCGCGCCGCCGCGGAACGCGCGCACGGCCGCGTACTGGATCGGCGCGCTGGTGCTCGTGTAAGTCTCGCTGGCGACGCTGGCCATCGCGTTGAGCAGCCAGCGCAACTCGTGCGGGAACGTGAACGTTCCCAGCCGCCAGCCGCCCGCGCCGCACCACTTCGACAACCCGGCGCTGATGATCGTGCCCTTGGGATAGAAGCGCGCGATGCTGACGTGCGCGCCCTCGTGGTGAAGCTCGCCGTAGATCTCGTCGCTGAGGATCACCAGCTTGTGCTTCTTGGCGACCTTCGCGATCGCCTCCAATTCGTCCGTCGTATAGGTGCGCCCGGTGGGGTTGCTGGGATAGTTCAGGATCACCACGCGCGGGCGACCTTCATCTTCGCTGCAATGCTCGTCGAGTACTTCCGCCGTGAGCATCCAGTCGTGCTCGGCGTCGGTCGGCAGGAAGTTGACGTTGCGCCCGATGATTTTCGCCTGCGGCGCGTAGCTGACCCAGGCCGGCGCGGGAATCACCAGGTCGCCGTAGTACACGAGTTGCAGCAGGAACATCAGCTCTTTGCTGCCCGGGCCGATCAGCACGTCGTCGCCTGTGCAGGCGAGACCTTCGCCGCGGCGGTGGTAGTCGGCCACGGCTTCGCGCAACTGCTTCAGCCCTTTCACGGGCAGGTAGTCTTTCTGGTAGGCGTTGGCCTTCAGTTCATCGACCACGACGTCGGGTACGGGGAAGGGAGACTGCCCCAGGCCCAGTTTATAGATATTGCGCCCCTCGGCCTTGAGCTGGTTGCTGTGCTCGTTGATCGAGACAGTGGCCGAGGGCTTCATGCCCCGGATGTTGAGATTGATATGGACGTCGGGTGCGCGTGTGCTGTCGCTGCTGTCGGCCATGGCGCCTCCGGGTTTGTCAAAGTTTGCACTGAACCCGTCGAAAATCAAAGCCCAGCCCGTGAGGGCTGGGGTGGTGCGGCCGGGTCGACGCAGTATGCCCCCAGCGCTTGCGGGCTGGGCTTGGATGCTAGCCGATCTTCGGCAAACGCTGTGAGGACTGGGCGTCCTGCACGGTTTCGTGTTCTTCGAGAACGTGGCGCTCGCCGTACATGGTTTCTTGCACGATGGCCCAGCGCCCGCTGGCCTGCTGTTCGATCTTCAGTTCAGGGTCCATGGTTTTTCCTCCGGCGCGTTACCTTAACTATCGACGCGACACGCTCCGGCGCTGTGCGGGAATCGTGATTGATTTGTGGGGAAAATGTGCCCGGCGCCCTCGCCCATGGACCTGCGAACGCTGATACCGTTCACGGGCGGGCACGCTACTTCAGCTTCGCCTTCGCCTCGTTGATCGCGTCGCCGGCGCCGTTCAGCGGCTGCCAGCGCACGCCGGTTTCGCTCGCCACGGCCGGCAGCGTGAAGCCGGCAACATTAAAGCCCTCGATCAGCGCCAGCATGCCGCCTTCGGTTGCGGCCTGCAGCTCGACGTCGCCGTCCGCGTGCATGACGGTGTACGCGCTGCCCTCGAAGTCGGTCAGCACCAGCCCTTGCCCCTCGCCCAGCTCGTCGGGCCAGAACGGCGCCGCCGGGCCGGTGTAGCCGGTGCCGCGCGCGATCAGCACCACCCACGGCAGGCGGGTGGCCAGGATTTCCGCGCTCCAGGTTTCGCCGCCGACCAGCTCGATGCGGTAGCGCTCGTCGGCCAGCTTCCCGCTGTATTCGACGGCCCAACCCGGCGCGAGGATCACCAGGTCGCCGCCTTCGCGAACGCTGGTGATGACGGCCGCGGTCTTGCGGCGCTGGGTTACGGTCCATTCGTCGCTTAGCTCGAGTGTCGCCCGCAGCTCGCACAGCCAGGGCGGGCGATCGGTCAGCTTGCGCGCCACGGGCGGCGGGGCAAGTTTCGGGTCCGGCTCCGGGCGCTCGGGCAGCCCTTTGAATTCGTGCCCCGGCTTCACCGCGCTGCCGCTTTCGAGCGGCGTGTCGAACATCAGCACGCCCATGCCCGGCGAAGACTGGATCCAGAAACGGCTGCCCTCGTGCACCAGCCCGGAGTACTCGCTCGCGATACGCACGGTGACCGTGTCGCCGTCGATGCTCTCGATGCGCCCGACGATGCCGTCGCCGTATATCACGTCGTCGTCGGCGCTGAGGTTCTTCGTGTCGCTGAAGGTCACACGCACGTGCAGCCCGCCGCCGCCGGCCTGGCGCAGCATCCAGACGCCGCCGAGCGTCACAACCGAAACCGCGAGCAGCAGGCAGGCGCCAAGAACGATACGGAAAGTGCGCATGGAGGAAATCATCAATGATCAATGGTCAATGTTCAATGACGAGTGCGGGCATTGACCATTGCCATTTGACTATTGGGCATTGCGCTTCAGGTAGTCTTTCCAGCGTTGCGGGACGGGGCCGCCGAAGCCGTTGACGGGGCGGATGCGCTCGCGCGTTTCCTTGCGGTAGAGGTACTGGCGGGCCATTTCGGTGCCACTCAGGTGCGCGCGGACGTTACGTTTGGCCAGCATCTGTGCGATGCGCAGCTTCAACAGGTGGTACGACCACGCGAGGCCAACCAAGCCGGCCAGCCCGATCGCGCCGTAAACGAGCCAGTAGAACTCCGGGTGCACATCAAAGCCGGTGGCCCGGTTCACAACGATGTGCTGCAAACCCCAAGCGCCGCCAAAGAACATCACCGCAATGAAAGCGATGGCAGCGGAAGCCGGCGTACGAGGCTCGGAAGCATGCGTTTGCATGAAGGAAGTATACCACACCAACCGGTCTCGGGAGGCGATCCGGAGCTGGAATATTGCTCCGATGGATAGCGGGCATCGATCGAACTACTTGGCCCGAACGAATTCGACGCTTTTCTCTTGGAACTTCCCAATGTCCGCTGAGATCGTGACTGTGAGTGGCTTGTAGCCGGGGAGCATCAGGCTCACTTGCGTTGCACCCTCCGGTATTGCGAATAGGAAGACGCCGCCGCTATCCCCTGCGCGCACCACTTTGCCGCTGATCCCTTCCGGTCCGGTCGGTTCGAGCAGCTTCCCGTCTGCAGAGAGAAAGGACCAGCGCAAACTGGCGACCCAGTTGAGTCCCGTAAACTTCAGCAATGCAGTCGCGTTCCGTCGGAGTTTTACGTTCAGCTTGGACCCTTGAATGCCTTTGACCGAGATGCTGCCCGTGGCCGCAACGAACCCTTTGCCTGATATCTCGTAATTCCAGTTACCCTGGGGGATGCCTTTGGCTCGAGCAGAATCGCCCAGCCTGAACGGATATGTGATCTCATCCCGACCCCCCTTCGACTTGGAACGATCGAGTTTCAGGACGAGCAATTGGTCTGATTCCGACCAACCTTCATCGTCAGTGTCGGCTTTCACCTCGAGTTCGCCAACTTTCTCTTTCAGATTCAGGTCAATGGTCTCTTCGGCGGCAGCAAGAGTAATGTCTTTACGCAGCATCCAGCCTAGACCGTCGGCTGACGCCGAACCGTGAATCGCATAGGTTCCCCTTGGAAGTATCCCGAGATCCAGGATGTTGCCTTCAGGGGAACCCCCCAAGTCGATCTCCTGTTCGTACTCTCGATCAAACATGTTTACGGCCGTGGCATAGAGGAGGAAGTGGGGGGACTCCTTGGTGTTTGGCAGCTTCAGTTTGAACTTCAGCCGACTGAAGGCGACCACATCCGTGCACTTGCATGAGGGTTTGTTCGGTACGTCGAAGCTGTGTTCAAACTGGAAATCTCGTGGCTGTCTTGCAGGCAAGGACTCGTCTCTTTTGAGCCGTACCGTGAGAAGCAAGCGGTGCGGGCCGGGTACGGCCAGCACCACAGGATTGTCATCTTCAAACTTCCCTCCTTGTCCGCACTGAAGCGGAATCAATGCACTGCGGCAGCTTTCGACCTCATCCGGGAGCGCGAGGTCGAGTTCAACCTGCACCAGTCCCTCCGGTCCGGTGTCGATCTCGAACTCGTTCTTGCCGTCCTTGACTTCAACCTGTTGAAAACGCAGGTCGAGCAGTGCTCGCGCGGACATAGACTGCTGCGCGCGTGCTGCTGGGCCGGACCGGACAGCCCATATACCGGGAGCAACGTCTTTGAAGCTCGCGTTTCCTTCCTTGTCGGACTTGGTGGACAATGTCTGGATTTTGCCGCCCTGCATTCGGACCAGGCACACGTCATCGTCGGCAACAACCTGATCCATCCATTTCAGTTTGACGGAGACGCCGGCTGCCGCGCATGACGCGCTCGCAACAGCAGAAGCGCCGAACAAGAGTGTCGTCATGAAAACGACAACAAAAATCGAACTGCGAGACGGGGAAGTGTGGATTTGCATGGTGGCAATGTACTAAGGGGCAGGGCCCAAATTCAAGCCCAGCCCGCGAGGGCTGGGGTCATGTCCGGGATGGACGTGCACACAACGTCAAGGGCGCCGGTTTGGTGGCCGGCGCCCTTGTTTTGCAATTCGCGTCTTTTGTGCTTTGACCCCAGCCCTTCCAACTTCGCCAAGGCTACGTCGGACAGGTGCGGGCCGGGCTTGGATTGCTGCTACGTCGCCGCGCCCATTTTGTTGCCGCAGTTTACGCAGAACTTGGCGTCGGGCAGGTTTTCGTGGCCGCACTCGCTGCACTTTGGCTTGGTGCCCATCTTGTAGCCGCACTCGCCGCAGAACTTGGCGTCGCCCTTCACGCTCGCGCCGCAGCTCGGGCAGCGCTTCTCGACCAGCATCGCCTCGCCGCAATGGCTGCAGAACCTTGCGCCCTTCTCGTTCGCGCCCTGGCACTTCGGGCAGGCGACGTAATCCTCGGCCTTCTTGCCCTGCTGCTGCAACTGCTGGGCCTGCGCCTGGTTGAGCTGGTTCACCATCATGCCGGGCATCATCATGCCCATCATCATCCCGGCGCTGTTGCCGGTACCCGGGTTCTTGGCCATGTCGCGCATGGCGTCGGCCATCTGGAACTGGGCGTACTTGCCGACGTCGCCGATGGCGCCCATCTCGGCGCGCTTGTCGACGGCCTTCTGCACGCTTTCCGGCAGGTTGAAGTTGTTGATGAAGAACTCTTCCAGCACCAGCCCGAACTTCGCCATGGCCTGGTTCAGGTGCGGCTTCATCGCCTCGGCGAATTCCTTGTAGTGGCCCGGCAGGTCGAGGATCGACTTCATGTTGGTGCCGAGCCAGTCGTTCACGTGGCTGACGATCAGGTCGCGCAGGTAGTCCTCGATCTCGTCAGTGCGGAAGCTGTCGTCCTGCCCGACCAGGTTGTTGATGAACACCAGCGGCTCGGCCACGCGGATCGCGAAGCGCCCGAAGCCGCGCACGCGCACCAGCCCGAAGTCGGTGTCGCGCAGGGTGATCGGCTCTTTGGTGCCCCATTTCAGGTCCGTGAACATCTTGGTGTTCACGAAGTAGATCTCGGTGCGGATCGGCGACTTGAAGCCCCAGGGCAGGGACAAAAGCTTGGTGATCACCGGGATGTTGGCCGTCGTGATGGTGTGGCGGCCCGGGGGGAACACGTCCGCCGCCTTGCCGCCGCAGCAGAAGATGGCGACCTGGTTCTCGCGCACGATGCACTGCCCGCCGAGCTTGAACTCGGCCGAGCCGCGCTCGGGGATGCGGTGGCTGATTTCGTCGTTGCGTGTTTCCTGGTACTCGATGATCTCAAGGAAGAGGCCCATGTGTGCTCCTGTGAACGCGTATCGATAGCGACGCTGGAATACTAGCAAGCCCCGCGTCCGGTTTGCATTCCAAACAGCAGGCCCGTGTGTAAACGGCTTCCGCGCTGTTTTCCGGTTTGTGCGTGAAACCTGCGGGCGCGGATGCGTGATGTTCATGGAGGCCGACTATGAAGAAGTTGATCGTTGCCGCGCTGCTGCTTGCCGGGTGCCAGCAGGCTACCTGGAGCGACGTCGATACCAAGGCGATGGAGCTGGCCAGCGGCGGGAAGACCGTCGAGGTGCAGGACCGGCGCCCACCACCCGGCCCGCGTCCCGGCGGCCCAGGTGGACCGCCACCCGCGCGCAAACACACGGAGACCAGCAAGGGCGAGCTGAAACTGGTCAAGGCCGACCAGGAGCCGGGCTTCGAGAACGAAGTCAAGATCGAGGTGAATGACAAGGAGAAGCTGCGGATCATCACCTGCAACAGCATCCCGAAACACAAGGTCGGCAAGTTCCCCAACGCAGGCAACCCGAACCGCATCGAGAAGCAGAGCATCACCTGGAAGCTGCCGCTCAACCCGAAGCAGAACGACGACGCCACGGCGTTCGACCTCGGCACGTTCGGCGTCGGCGTCAACGGCGTGATCTTCGACCCGCAGGCCGCCGAGTGGTACTTGGGCGACCGCGACTCCGGCTGGCAGTACGACGCGCTGGGCGGGGCGGTCACGCTCGGGCTGGATGAAAACTACGCGCACGTGCAGCCGAACGGGCTGTATCACTATCACGGGTTGCCGGGCGGGCTGCTGGAGAACCTGGAGTTCACGAAGGGCAAGCATTCGCCGCTGGTGGGTTACGCGCTGGACGGTTTCCCGATCTACGCCGTGTACGGCAACGGCGAGAAGGGCGTGCAGGAATTCAAGTCGAGTTATCGCCTCAAAAAGGGCAAGCGCCCGGACGGCAAGGGCGAGCCCGGCGGGAAGTACGACGGCACCTTCCTCGCCGACTACGAGTACGTGAAGGACCTCGGCGACCTCGACGAATGCAACGGCAAGTTCGTGAAGACGCCCGAATACCCGGACGGCACCTACGCCTACTTCCTGACCAAGGAGTTCCCGGTGGTTCCCCGCAAGTTCAAGGGCACGCCGGTGAAGGGCGCCATCAAGAAATAGCGCAACTCTGCCTCAATTGCCCGCCGCGAGCCCACCATTGACCTGTCAAGTGTGGGCTCGCGAGCCGCCTGTGAAGCCCGTTACGAGGCGATGCACTCGCCTGTGGGCTTGACATCCAACCCCGGAAACTTATATCCTTGTACGGCTGAAAGGACCGCGCACGGCGGCCCAGCTAGAACGGCTACGACGCACGCAGCACGACTGTCAGTAGCCACCCAGACAGATGTAAACCACGGCCGGGTTGGGGCTTACGCCTCTTGCTCGTGTTGCGACGCGATTCGCTATTCCGGCCGCGACTTGATGTAGGGACGCCACGGCATCCCGCGAAAAGGAGGTTGCATGACCCACTCCATCCCGGAGCGCAGGTTCCAGGTGTACGGCAAGGCTCACATCGACAAGCTGCCGCAGCTCCAGAAACTGACTGACCAACAGCGCCTGGCCATGAAGACCGTGGCCGAGGTGCTGCCCTTCCGCGTCAACAACTACGTCGTGGAAGAACTGATCGACTGGGACAACATCCCGGACGATCCCATGTTCCAACTCACGTTCCCGCAGCAGGGCATGCTCAGGCCCGAGGACTTCGAGCTAATCCGCGGCATGATCCAGCGTGGCGCCGACGCCAAGGAAATGGCGCCCGAGATCAAGCGCATCCAGTACGGGCTGAACCCGCACCCGGCCGGGCAGAAATCGCTGAACGTCCCGCACGAAAACGGCGAGCCCGTGCCTGGCATGCAGCACAAGTACCGCGAGACGGTGCTGTTCTTCCCGATGGCCGGGCAGACCTGCCACGCCTATTGCACCTACTGCTTCCGCTGGCCGCAGTTCGTCGGGCTCGACGACATGAAGTTCGCGAGCAAAGAGGCCGTCGGGCTGGTCGAATACCTGAAGCGGCACAAGGAAGTCACCAGCGTGCTGATCACGGGCGGCGACCCGATGATCATGCGCACGCAACTGCTGCGCCAGTACGTCGAGCCGCTGCTTGGGCCGGGGCTCGAGCACGTCACCAGCATCCGCTTCGGTACCAAGGCGCCCGCGTATTGGCCGTACCGCTTCACGCACGGGCCGGATTCCGACGACC
>JAGQRI010000267.1 GCA_020425515.1 Planctomycetota bacterium
ATCGACGGCGTTCGCGTTTCGCGCCTGATGCCGATGCCCAAGAAACAGCTCGGGCTCGACAACGGGCTCAGCGTGAACGAAATCGTTGACGCCGAGGGCCCGCTGGCCCGCGCCGGGCTTGAGGTCTATGACATCGTCCTGAAGGTCAACGACGAGGCCGTCGACACCCGCACCGGGCTGCGCGACCAGATGAACAAGATCAAACGCGGCGACGAATACAGCATCGAGATCATGCGCGACGGCAAGAAGCAGACGCTGAAGGCCAAGAAGTAGGTGACCCGCGTCAACGAATCAGCGAGGCCCATCGCATGCGCGGTGGGCCTCGTCGCTGACGGACGCACAGAATTCGTTTCCGGCAGCCGCCCGCTGCCCGTATCAGGGTGGGGGACGCAGGAGAAAGACCATGGCAACGATACGCAAACTGGAAGAACCGGAACCCTCCGAGGCCGCTTACTATGAGGGCTACCACCGCGGGCACCTCGACACGGCCAAGATGCTCGCGCGTCGGTCGCTGATGTATCTGCTGGTCGGCAGCTTCTTCGGCGGAGTGCTGATGCTGCTGGTGTTCAGCTCGGGCGCGCTGGACAGGCTGACAGCCGAGAAGGTGGTTGAAGACCCCGCGCTCAGCCAGGAAAAGCCCAAGGAGTACGTCAACGCCATCAACTGGGCGAAGCGCTTCACCGTCGGCATCGTGGCGGAAACGCCCGAGCGGCTGGTGCCAACACGCGTCGGCTACGGGCGCATTCCCGGGCAGACCCATGTAGGCAGTGGCGTTGTGCTGAATGAACAGGGTTACATCCTGACCAATGCCCACGTGATACCGAACGACGCCAAGAAGCTCTCCGTGGTGCTGGACGACAACATGTACGAGGCGCGTTTCGTGGGCCAGCGTCCTGAGTACGACCTGGCCGTCATCAAGATCGTCGCCGACGACCTCGTGCCCGCCACGCTCGGCGACAGTAACAAGGTCGAGCAGGGTGATGTGGTGGTGGCGATCGGCAGTCCCTACGGGCTGTTCCATACGGCGACGGACGGCATCATCAGCTACGTGGGTCGGCGCAACGACACCTCCAGCACGCTGGTTCGCAACTACCTGCAGACCAGTGCGGCGATCAATCCCGGCAACTCGGGCGGCCCCTTGATTGACCTGACCGGGCGCGTGATCGGCATCAACACCTGGAAGCTGAACAACCAGGGCGAGGGTACGGACGGCATCGGCTTTGCCATCCCCATCAACGTGGCGCGCAGCGTGTTTGATGCGATCATCGCGGCGGACGACAAGTCGCGTGACGACCAGATCAGCAGTGTGCCGAGGGCTATCTCGACGGCCTATCTCGGTGTGACAATCGGTGACGGCTACCGCCCTGAGGCCGCACAGGGAGCGAAGGTCAAAGAGGTCATCTACGGCACCGCTGCCGAGGAGGCAGGTTTGAAGGCCGGCGACCTGATCACACGCATCGACGGCACCAACATTGACGGGCTGGAGGATCTGCGCGCTGCATTGAAGCAATACGAACCCGGCCAGAAGATCAAGCTGACCTACACCCGAAATGGTGAGGCACACACGATTGAGGTGACATTGCGGGATTAGTAAGGTTGCGAAGTATGTATTTCCTGCTGCCAGTTATTTAATGCCTAAATGAATGGAACTTGTGCCATCCAACCCGGGACGCAAGTCCCGGGAATTTGGCGTACACCGGGATCGATTCGCGGAGCCACTTCGTCAAGGCAGCGCATCAGGCCGTTGGAACTTGGCCTGTGAACGGCATTTCATGCGTGGTCGGTCAATCGCTTTGCTGAACACTAGGTTTTCATGGGACGTTGAACCATGTGATTCCCAGGACTTGCGTCCCGGGTTAGCTGCCGGCCTCAACCGGCACTGCGCGGTACTTGCTTTTGTCCCTAACTAAATGGCCGACCGGGTATTCCGGTTCGTGATAGAAGAAACAGGTGGTGTTGCGGTCGAACACCTTGGGATACAGCTTCTCGCGTGCCTCGAAGCTGCCGCCGGCGTTGATGTCGTAGGCGCTGATCCA
>JAGQRI010000004.1:0-40860 GCA_020425515.1 Planctomycetota bacterium
AGATGTACAGGTTCGTGCGGCGCTCGACGGTACGCTGGCTCTTGAACAGCTCGCCGATCAGCGGGATGTCGCCCAGCAGCGGAATCTTGCTGACCGTCTTGCTGCTGGTACTGCTCTTGAGACCGCCGACCACCACCGTGCTGGCGTCCGGCACCGTCACGAAGGTCGTGATGTGGCGGCGCTGGCGCGGCGGAGAAACGCCCGGCGTGGTGCTTTCGCCGGTGAAGTTCGTGATGTCGAGGTCGAGCTCAAGCGTAATGTAGCCGTCCTGGCTGATCTGCGGCGTCACGTTCATGGTGATACCGGCCTCAACAAAGTCGCCCGCGGTCTGCGACGTACCCTGGCCGGTACCCAGGTTGTTCAACTGCACCAGCTGTATTTCCTGCTGGATTTCAATCGTCGCCGCTTCGTTGTCGTTGGTGATCAGCATCGGCTGCTGCAGCACGTTGGTGTCGGTCTGCGTTTTCAGGAAGCGCACCAGCAGCGGGATGTCGAAGGCTGTGCCCTTGTTCAGGGTAAGCAGCCCGCCCTGCCCGATGATCGGGTTGCGCCCAGCGGGCACGCCGCCGCCGGTACCGATCGGCACGCCGGAGCTGTCCACGATTTCACTGAAGCCGAACGACGTGCCGAAACTGGCTCGCGGCTCGGAGCTGTTGTTGGCGAAGCCGTCCACGGTGGCGATTTCGACGCCGAACTGGAAGTCGTCGTCGTCCGTGACCTCGAGGATCGCGGCCTCGATCATCACCTGCGGTCGGCGTACATCCAGCTTGTCGATGACCTTCTGGATTTCCATGTAGTCGTTCGGCGTGGCGATCACCAGCAGGCTGTTGGTGCCCTCGTCCGGCACGATCACCGGGGCGTTGGCGTCGTTGGCGCCAATGATGCCCGGCTGGCCCGGCACACCCGGCTGGTTGCTGGGCAGCCCGGAGCCGAGCACGTCGTTCAGCACGGTCGAAAGCTCAACGGCCTGGACGTTCTTGCACTGGTAGTAGTGGATCTTGCCGGTGGTGGTGGCGCCCGGGATCGGGATATCCAGTTTGGCGACCAGGTCGCGCACCAGCTCGATGCCGGCGTCGTAGCCGGTCACCATGATGGCGTTTACGTACGGGGCAACCTCGATCTTCACGGCCGTCTCGTCATCCGGGCCGTTGGTGCGGCGCTGCCCCTGCGCCAGCAACTGGGTGCGCTGATCGAGCAGGCGGTTGACGCTGGTGACAAGCTCCTCGGCGTCGATGTTGTTGATGTTGATGACCTCAAGCCGCGGGCTGCGCGGGGGCTGGTCCATCAACTGGATGATCTGCGCCAGGCGTCGGATGTTGTAGCTGTAGTCCGCGATGATCAGGCTGTTGATGCCCTGGATCGGGTTGACCACGCCGCCCTGGCGGGTCGTGAGGTTCTGCAGGGCGCCGCGCACGGCGTTGGCTTCGGCATACTTGAGGTTCACCACCAGCGTCACGAAGTCGGCGGTGGTGTCGGTCCATTCATTGAGATTGTCGAGCAGGATGACGTCTTTCGACTGGGTGATCGCCTCTGCGGCCGGGATGATCTCGTAGAACTTGACCGACTGTTCCGTGTCTTCGCCGAACGGGGCAAGGATCAGGCGGAACTGCTTCAGGAAGGTCTGGAGCACGCTGAACATGGCGGTCTGCGGCACCTCAACCCCTTCGCGGGGAGCTACGATGGTGACCGCGCCCTGCAGCTTGCGAGGGTCGTAGAGGAACTTGATCTTCTGGTACTCGGCCGTGAGCTGGATCATTTCGGACAGTGGGATGTCCTCCATGACGCCGTGCAGGGTGAGTACCGGCTCATTTTCGTCGCCGGCGGGAGGGGCGGGCTGCGCGTTGAGGGCGCAGGCGCCGAAGGCGAGGCAAACCAGAAGCAGCAGTATTCTGCGCATATCGTGACTCCGGGGAGTGTTGCAGCGTTTACGTCTAAGCGTAAAACGACGTGTGGTGAAACGAGTTGGGGAATTTCCGGGCGCGGTTTACCCGACATTCAAACAGAAGCCAAGAGGCGCCGAGGGATTCGATGATTGACGGCCACTTCATAACGACCGCCCTTGAGCTGGAGGGCTACCGCATCGTGCGCCACTGCGGCGTCGTGCGGGGCATCGTGGTGCGCTCGCGCAGCGCCATCGGCAACTTCGCAGCGGGCATCCAGACCTTCTTCGGAGGCAACATCAGCCTGTACACCGAGCTTTGCGAGCAGGCCCGCCAGGAGGCCTTCGACCTGCTGCGCCAGCACGCCTTCCAGGCCGGCGGCAACGCCATTATCGGCATGCGCTACGACGCCAACGACGTGGCATCCGGCGTGACGGAAGTCCTCGCCTACGGCACGGCTGTCGTCGTGGAACTCAAAGACAAGCCGCCCGAACCGGCCCAGCCCGCCGAGGAACAGGAAACGCCGGCCTCGTAGACCCACGGAATCAGGCTCCCAGCCCATTCCGGTATTTCGTGCGGTACAAACACCCGGTAGAATATGGGCATGTCGAAGAAGGACGACATCGAAGCACTCGAAAAGAAGATCCCTGAACTTGCGCTAAAGGCCTTCCGGGAAGCTTTCGAGAAAGCCAAAGCCAGTGGGCGTCCATATGCCATGGTGGACGGGGACGAGTTGGTGCTCATTCACCCGGATGGTCGCCGTGAAGTCCTGAAGCGTGTGAAACCGGACGTACAATACCACGTGAAGTCCGGGTCGACGTCGCAATGAAGCCCCGATTTGACAGGCTTCGGATGTTGGCCGGGCCGAACGGTTCGGGCAAGACGACGCTCAAGGAAATGGTCGTACGCGAGTTGCCGCCCAACGCACTGGGCATTGACCTCAATCCAGATGAGATCGAAAACAAGATCCGGGAAAGCGGGCAACTTGACCTGCGCACCTTCGGATTGGAGCCTGGTGGCGTCG
The DNA here is from genome assembly GCA_020425515.1 of Planctomycetota bacterium. Classification (GTDB taxonomy): domain Bacteria; phylum Planctomycetota; class UBA8742; order UBA2392; family UBA2392; genus JACKID01. The sequence continues at coordinate 2,905 of JAGQRI010000004.1, forward strand.
ACCCGGCGGAGTTCCTCAGCAATCACGCACTGCTGATCGAGAAGGGCATGGATGAATCCGCCCAGTTAATTGGTTCCGAGAACTGCGTCCTGGACTTCTCCAGGGTTGAAGTCAACTCCTACATCGCCTCGGCTACAGTCTCGTTCGTTCGGGAGCAGCTACTCAAGCAGCATGTTTCGTTTGCCATCGAGACTGTCATGTCGTCCCCCGACAAGGTTGAGCTGCTGGAACGCGCGCAGAAAGCAGGTTTCCGCACTTACCTGTACTACATCGCCACGAAGGACCCCGGCTTGAACGTTCAGCGGGTAGCTCAAAGGGTCGCACAAGGCGGCCACGACGTGCCCGACGACAAAATCGTCAGCCGATACTCCCGGTCCCTCGACCTGCTGGCCGGCGCCATCAGCCACACGAATCGGGCATACATCTTTGACAACTCGGGCGACAAGCCCCGTCGGATTGCCGAGATAACCGAAGGCCGATCCATTCATCTGGAAGTCCAGACCGGCCCGGAGTGGTTCGAAACGTTCGTACTGGAACGCCTGAATCTGCGGCAGGAGTAACCGAACCGTTCGCGCAAACGCCCACGGCGGTTCACGGGCGGGGCGCCCGTGCCACGTTGCTATAGCCCGGCGAACAGGGCCTTCAGCACGTTCGCGAACCTTGGCGCGTTGTCGTGGGCCGATTTCAGGGTGCCCTCGTGGCTGTCTTCGCTGCCGCCGGCCCGGTTGGTGACCAGGCTCAGCCCGCACACCCGCAGCCCCAGCGCCCTCGCGGCGATCGCCTCCGGCACCGTGCTCATCCCGACCGCGTCCGCACCCAGGCGCCTCAGCATCTCCACCTCGGCCGGCGTCTCGAAGCTCGGCCCCAGCACAGCCGCATAGACGCCGCGGTGGATGGTCTCACCGGCCTGTTCGCCGGCTTGCACCAGCATGTCCAGCAGCTCCGCGTCGTAGGCCCCGCCCATGGCCGGGAACGGCTTCGCGCCGGGCACGCGCTCGAAGCCTGCCAGCGGGTTAAGCCCCATCAGGTTGACGTGATCGCGGATGGCCAGCAGGTCGCCGGGCTGCAGATCTTCACGGATGGCACCGGACGCGTTGGTCAGGATTACCGTGCTCGCGCCCAGCGCATGGGCTATGCGCATCTGGATGGCCAGGTCGCGCGCTTCGTGGCCTTCGTAGGCGTGATAGCGTCCGCGGAACACCAGCGTCGGCACGCCCCACAGGGCGCCCTCCGTCAGGCGGCACTCGTGCCCGGCCGTGCCCGCGGGCGGGGGGAAACCGTCGATGTCCTCATAGCGGATATCGAACGGGTCCTGCACTTCGCGCTCGATGGCGCCCCAGCCCGAGCCCAGGATCAAAGCCACACGCGGCCTGTCCCGGCCGAAGCCGGCGTCCCGCAGGCACGCCATCGCCGAATCGAAATCAGCCATGGCGACGGTCTAACCCGACGAGACCGGCCTGTCCACGGCTGCCGCCACAAGACCCACCCGCCTTTGCTGCGCAGGGTTCTCATGCCTACGGCTCAGGGCTTCAGGCTGCTTTGGCTGACCTGCGCTTCGTCGCCGTCTACTTTGACCTGTCCGCCATCGAGCTGAATGCTGTGGACGCGAGTGCCACCCTGACTGGCCCGCAGTACGAGGACCATTGACGGGATGGTGATCTCAAGGCTCCAGGTGCCCTCGTGGTTGGTGGTGGTATCGCCAGCCGTACCGCCGTGGGCAATTTCGTCGCCGAGCTGGTTGTTCACCTGGGCGCTTCCCGAGCCGGTGTAGCGGTACTGGTAGGCGTAGGTGCCGTCGCTGCCGAGGTGCCAGTCGATGTTCCATTCGCTGCTGTAGCTGCCGGTACCGGTGTTGCTTCCCTTGTACTTGAAGACGTGCAGTTGCTTGCCCTTCAGTTGTTTCTCAAGTTCCTGCCTCTTCGTCTCGTCGCCGGGCGCGGCGAACTTGACGCTGTCGATGACCTTCGCCGCATAGGCTTTCAGGTCGTCCTCTGTGCCCGCCGGCCCGAGCGCAATACAACCCACGCCGCACGACTTACCGAGCACCAACTCGATGCGCCCGGCCGCCATCGCGCCCGTCATGCCGCGCGACAGGCGGTCGCCGTCCTGGCTGATGTCGCCGGCCGGCTTCAGTGCGGCGCCGGGATTTTCGCCGCCGCTGAGGTCGAAGGGCTGGCTCATCAGGTCGCGCGCCTCCTGCTCGGTGATGCCGGTGCGTGCGATCATGATGGCGAGCGAATCCGGCTTGCTCATGTCGCGTACCTGGATGCCGAGCGTGCCCTCGTTCCAGCCCGAGATCGAGCCCTCGGGGACCTCATATGAAAAGCCCAGGCGCGTGAGTTTGACGCGCTCCCCGCCGTTGTATTGAGTGCCCGCGGTCAGTTCTTTGCCTTCCAGGGAATCCTCCATCGACTGGCTGCTCTGGGCGTACCCGCGCCTGGCGCCGCCCGTCGAAGCGCTTTCACCACCCGAGCACCCGCCGGATGAGCCGCTTCCGCCGCTGGACCCGGACGAGCCGTTGTCCTTGCCGCAACCGCACAGGCAAAGCAGCGCGCCGCACAGCAACACGGCGACAGGAATCGATCGCATGGGAGCGCCCTCCGGGTATGACGAAAGTCTATCCCGGCCGCAGCGGCAAGCAATCGACAGAATACAGCCAGCACGCCAGTACCGCGTCGGTCGCCTGATTGGGCCCGCAGAAGCCTTTGGACTCAAAGCTCGCAGGGTGTAAAACTCAAAGACGAAATCGGAGGTTCAAAATGACAAGCCGTCTCGCATGGTCCCTGGCTGTCCTGATTTGCCTGATGCTATCGACGAACTCCGCCGTTGGCGCTGAAGACGCAGAGTCAACGATCTGGAAGGCGGTCACCCTTGAGGACGGCTCAGCCGCACCGGGGCTCGACCTGGTGCGCGCCGGCGCTCACGTTTATGGCTCGGAGATGAGGTCGTCAGAGGGCGATATCTATGTGCTCGAGAACGGCGTCGCCAAGCCCGTCAAGCTCGAAGACGGCAGCGACCTTAAGGGAACCGTAAACGGCGCCCAGCCCGTCATGGGCCGACTGCTGGCCAACGACGAGAAGTCCAGAACTCACATCATCGACGGCGAGACAGCCCACCCGCTACTGGATAGCGACGGCAAGCAGGCGACACTCAGCCTGGCGCCCCGTGAATGGCCGGGTGCCGTGGGACCCGGCGAAGTCAACGCTCCGTACCTGTTGAATTCGCGAAGCACCTACTACATCGATTTCGAAGCACGCAAGTTGCTGCCCACGAAGAAGGTTGAGCCCGGCCCCAACCCGCGGTCGTTTGTCGTCGGCGGGACGATGGTGTTGCTCAGCGGCACCGGCGAGGATTCCGCCTGCTGGTACTGGAACAAGACCGAGCCAGTCGCGATCAGGGGTTTCGAGGTGTCCGTGACAGACTACAAGCAGGTGGGCGACTATCTGTTAAAACTCGGCGGCCCGGAGTACTACTTCGACGGCAAGAAGCTCAAGGAAGTCAAAACAAAGACCGTAGCGTCGCTGTGGGACGGTTTCATGCTCGGCGATTGCTGGGTTGCCTTTTACAGCGACGAGGGCGAGAAGAAGGCCCTGGCCCTCAAGAACGGCAAAGCTTCGAACTGGAAGCCCTACAAGGCGCTGCAGGATAGCAGCTATTTCGCGGTCAGTTGCGGGGACTGCGCCATGCTGGCGGGCGGGGGCAAGCTGTACAAGGCGACTCTGTCCAAGGCTGTAGAGATCACGTTGCCGGGGGACTTGCGTTTCAATTGGGGCGATGGCCTAAGCGCAACCGGTTACGGTGAAGTCGCGGCGCTGCGCTGCAGTCGCGACCGCACGCAATCGATCGTGATGATTGACGCCGCCAACAAGTGCCACCTGCTCCCGACGGAGGATCTGCGTCTGCGCGAGGATGCACCACTTGCCGTCGGCCAGGACGGCGCCTACGTCACCAGCGCGAAGACTACCGAGCAGAAATTTGCGACCATGTTCGCCCCGGCAGGCGGGTAGCCGACCCTAGGAATGGTCGTCTCCGAGCAGCAGTTGCACGTCGAGCCAGTAGGCGTCGTCGCGCGGTGTGTGGCCTGCAGAAGCCTTTGGACTCAAAGCTCGCAGGGTGTAAAAACTCAAAGACGAAATCGGAGGTTCAAAATGACAAGCCGTCTCGCGTGGTCCCTGCCTGTCCTGCTTTGCCTGATGCTATCGACGAACTCCGCCGTTGGCGCTGAAGACGCAGAGTCAACGATCTGGAAGGCGGTAACCCTTGAGGACGGCTCAGCCGCGCCGGGGCTGCAATTGCAGCGAGCCGGCAAACACGTTTACGCCTTCGAAATGGATTCCGAAGACGCAGTCATCTATCTGCTGGAGGACGGCGTCGCCAAAGAGGTAAAGACCGCCGACGGCTCGGCGCTGAAGGGCAATCCGTTCACCGCGGTCCCGGTGGGTGATCAGCTCATCATTGCCGGGCCCGGTAACGCACTGCAGCTCGTTACCGGCATCAAAGCCGAGCCTCTCCTGAAGAAGAACGGAAACGCGGTCACGATTGAATCCAGTTCAGTTAACAAGTTCCGTCGGCGGCCGGAACAGCACGACGGCCCGTACATCATGATGAGCTGGGGGCTTTGCTATGTGGACGGCAACCAGCTGCTCGACGCCGAGCAGATTGACAAAAAGGACTCGTCTGGCGGGTACTTCATGGCAGGCACCTACGTGCATTGCACCGGCCGGAACAAGGAATCGTCCTGCTGGTACTGGGACAAAGGCAAGGCCAAGCGAATCAAGGGCCTGGAGCGCCCGGATGCCGGTTTCACCCAGATAGGAGATTTCCTGCAGTCTTCGGCAGGGCCGCTGTACTACTTCAACGGCAAGAAGGCGCAGGAAGTGAAGATCGACACGACCGGGGCGCTGAATCTGGGCTATCGCCTCGACGACTCGTGGTTGAGCTTCGTATCGGACGGGCGGGGGTTCCATGCATTCGAGCTCCACTCCGGAAAGGCATCGGCCTGGAAGCCGTTCAAAGATATGCCTCCGGCGGACTACATGGGCTGGTCCTGCGGCGCCCACATCGTCCTCGCCGGAACGGGAGGCGACAGCCACGTGTACAAGGCGACCCTCAAGGATGTTCAGGAGATCAAGCTTCCCGAGGGTGTGTCGTTCCGCCCGCGTCCCGATCCTACAACACCGCCTGCGGCTGTCGGGGCAGGGCAATGCGTCGCCCTGCGGGTCGAGAACGCCCAGAGTGATTCGACTATCCTGTTCATCGGCAAGGACAACGTGCCGCACCTGCTTCCGACAGGCAACGAAGGCAAAGTCCGTCTGGACCCCCGCATGCCATTTGAGGCCGACGAGACCGGAATCTACGCAACGGGCATCAACACGAAAGCGAGGGGATACATCACCCTGTACGCCGCCTGCGAGTAGCCGCGCCAGCTTAGGCCCGTAGCTGAGCCGGACGCTGTTGGAGGGTCCTCACCTCGCGAACCGGGATGTCAGGGATGCCGAATGGTTTCCCGCTTTCGCCCTAAAATGCCCAACTACTGCCCTGCATCACCCAGCAGCATCTGGACGTCTAGCCAGTAGGCGTCGTCGCGCGGTGTGTGACCTGCTTCGTTCTTGATGGCGGCGTCAGCACCGTGCTTCAGCAGCAGCTTCACGCACTCGATGGCGCGTTGCTTTGCCTCACCGTCTTCACTACAGCGCGCTGCGAAATGCAGGGGCGTGTCGCCATGCTTGTCTTTGACGTTGACCTCGGCCCCTGCATCAATAAGCACCCGGACCAATTCAGGATTGCTGATGTCGGCGGCGGCGGCATGTAGTGCCGTCTCCTGCCTGGATCCCTCGGCGTTGACGTCCAGGTCGGACTTGAGCATCCGGCGCATCAATGCGGCACTGTCGCAGCGTGCGCTGTACCAGAGGATCATGTTGGTAGCCGCCAAACAGCGGGACGGGTCGGCGCCATGCTCCAGAAGTAGTATAGCACACTCCGCGTTTCGCGTTGCGATAGCGCGGCCCAGAGGGGTGTCCCCGTTCGAATTCTCCACGTCCACGGACGCGCCGTCCGGCATGTGCGCAAGCAGCAGCTTCAGCATGGGCAACGGGTCATCGAATAAGTTCCCAGCAACCGCATGCAGCGGGGTGCCCCAGTCCCCTGCGTTCTCCGTCGGGTTCGCACCGTGCTCCAGCAGGACCCTGGCACATTCTACCCGGAGTTCGCCGACCGCGACGGAAAGCGCCGAATTGTGCATGAAATCCACGTCGCGCTGGGAAGCACCGTGCTCAATCAGGCAGAGTACGTTTTCAGGCCGGTCTGAAATGATGGCGTTGGACAGCGGGGCTACACCGTTCGCATTCTTCTCGTCCGGGTCTCCGCCGTGCTCCAGCAGAAGTGGCAGGCTGCGGCTGTTCTCAATCAGTGCGGCGGCCTGCACACAGGACGCTCGCATATCGTCGTACACCGCGTTGGGGTCGCCGCCGTCGTCGAGGTATTCCCGCACGGCATCCACGTCATCATCGACAATCGCCTTCATTACCGATCGTGGCATCTCCGGGTGATGCGCGGCCGGCGAATTATTGCCGTCACTTCCGGAGCCGCAGGCTGTGAGCATCAACAGGGTGCCGACGCAGAGAGCAAGCAGGATGGATCGTGTTTGCTTAGACATGGGCATCCAAGGAGAGTCTATCACGCCGCTGCGACATTGTGCTGGAAACACTCGAATCAATGCGGCGTCGCGGGTGTTATTGGTCTGGGGGCGCAATCTCCCGCCGGCACTCGGCATCGCAACCGGAAAAGGGGGCAGCCATGAACAGCGAGAGTTCAGGTAACGGCGAAACCGCCAACGCGTTCGCCATCGCGCTGGGGCACGCTGACAAAATCCCGGCCAGCGAACGCGCTAGGGTGGAAGGCGACATAGGCCACGTCGCACGGGAGTTGCAGACTGAACTGGAGAGTCTGAAGGACTCGGCGACTTACGTTGATCGCGGAGCGCTGCGGCTGATCCGGTCACTGAGTTCAACCGCGAACCTGAAGCGGGAGGACGTCAGAATCCTGGCATACGAGTTGATGGACCGCGGCTTTGACTCAAGGCGGGCACTATCGTTGATGGACCAGCTAGCGCAGCTCGCGCCACCCGCGCCGGCCGGCGGCCCCACAAGCTGGGTTGCAAAGCAGCGGCTCAAGAAACGCCAGCGAAAACGGAAGAAGCACAAGCGAACACGCTAGCGCAGCCCCATGCCTATCAGGACGAGCTGGGCGCCGGCCTGGATCAGAATGTCGGTGGGCAGGAAGTGGCGGATGTCGAGGATGTAGCCGATCTCGCGCTCTTCTTCGGGGCTCAGGCTCAGGAACTCGCGCAGCCACGCAAGCGCGTCATCCTCGTCGTCCGGGAGCTCCCAGTTGGGGGCGATCGTCATCATCTCCTCGATCACCTCCATGCGCGCTTCCAGCAGGCGCAGGTCGGAAATGCGCTCGACGATGCGCGGGAAGCGCTCGCGCACCAGGTAGCCGCACAACACGCCGAGGCGCACAACGTCCGGCATCAGCGTCACTTTCGAGATGTACTCTTCCTCGTCGATGATGATCGTGCGCACCTCGTTCAGCGTACGCCGGACCTTGCGGATATCCGACCCGCCATGGATGCGCAGCAGGCGCGTGGCGCTGATCACCGCCCGGTCCGCCATCTCCGGGTGCGCCTTGCCGACCAGCCCCTCCCACTCGGCCATGCGCCACTCGACGCCGAGGATCTGCGCCCAGATCACGCGGGCGCGTTCCTCGGTACCGAGGATGCGCCGGTCGAACAGCTTGTCGATGTAGGCGCGCCCGTCGACGTTGGCCTCATAGGCGCTGCGCACCCAGGAGCGCGCGATTACCTCATCCAGCGCCACCACCACCACCAGCCCCGGCACGGCAAAAAAGCGACCGGCCGCCTCAAGCAACGCGAGCCCCAGCGCAGGCGGGCAGCGGTCGAGGTCGTCCACGAACAGGAAGCACGGCAGGTGCGGGTCGACCTGCGCGTGGCGGATGTGCTGGACGATGATCTCCATCTGTTCCTTGAAGCGTTTCGGGAACAGGTAGCTGCGCGAACGCTCAAGCAGTTTCTGCTGGCGGTAGCGATCCTCGTTCAGGCTGGCCGCGTCGCTGAGCAGCTTGCTGGCGTGGGCGAGCTCGGCCAGCGGCTTGTCGCGCACCACGAGCTGGCTGATCAGGTCTGACGCCACCAACAGGGCGCGTTCGCCCGAATCGACCGAGTCGCGGCTGTGAATGCCGGTGCCGCTGGGGAAGCCTTTGCGGCGCATGGCGGCGCTGACGATGGCGTCCACCTGCTCGCCCGTCGGCGCGGTCGCGTCGCCCTTGATGTCGAGCCGGTCCCACAACGCGAACAGCATGCTGGCGAAGGGGTCAGCGTCTTCCTTGTGCGCCCAGCCGTTGAACCAGCTGACGGTCGCGCCCGCCTTCACGATGTGCTGGTCGATCAGCTTCATCTGGGTGGACTTGCCGGCGCCGTGGCTGCCGGTAACCAGCGCCGTGCGCAGCGTGCTTTTGCCTTCTTCGAGCAGCATGTACGCAGCCGCCTGGGCCGCATCGTCGCAGAGGTCGTAGGCGAAGATGGGCATGCCGTCTGCGGTAAGCTTGGTCTCGGCGCTGGTGGTCATGCACCGTTATTGTGGGGCGGAGTGGGCGTTATGTCGAGTTGATTAGTCGCTGCCACAGGTGGTGGTTACTTAATAGAAGCAGCCCGACCGGCGTGGGGTCCGTTCGGGCTGCGCGTCGAGATGGGTCGCTCAGGAGAAGAACGTGCCCGCTCGCTAGTACTATTACGGCTTGCCACAACTTAAGTTCAAAAGATTAATTCAATAATTGTTTCGCACAATCGGTACGCATCACAAAGCTGTCACATTGCACCCCTGTGGCATCGACTTATGGAACCGTACGCCGCGTTCGCACCGCGACCGCCATGGCGCACATTGCAGCCAGCAGCAGCAGCGTCCAGCCCTGCTCCGTGCCGGTGCTGCAGCCGCTGTCGCCGCCACCGCCGCCCCCGCCGCCTTGGCCGAACGACACAACTGACACACTGTCGTCAAAGATGACCGAGTAGTTGAAATCGTCCGCCGCAGTGGCCGCAATGACGAGCCGGAAAGTCACGACCCCGCTGCGCGAGCTGGAGGTCGCATTGAATGCCGGCGAGCCCGAACTCAGCGTTCCCAGGCTGGTCGGCGATCCGACGCTGTCGAGCTCAAACAGCTCGCCCGACGTGGTACTTCCCCCGTACAGGCTGGCATAGAGGTTGGCCGTGTGCGCCGTACCGCCGAAGTCCACGTTGAATTCCCGGGTGTAGGTGCCCGCGGCCGTCGACTCCGCGCCGACCACGCCACGGTCGAACAGGGACTGGAAGGGGATCGTTGATCCCAATGTCTGCGTTCCCAGGTTCGTCACGTTACCCGAGGCAACCGACACCTCAACGACCACGTTGTAGTTGACGGACGCACTCGCGCCCTCACCAAGACCCAGAAGGAACTCCTGGTATCCCGATCCCGACAGGAAGTTCACCTCTTGCGCCGCGAAGCCACCTGTTCCCGTCGTCGCCAGCGTGTCGAGGTCTAGAAACAGCACCGGACTGATGTTGCCGCTTCCGGTTTCGTCAAACTGTTTGAACTGCACCATCACGGAGTTGGAAGTCGTTCCGAAATCGATGCCAATGAGTGTGTAGGCGAAGCCGTCCGCGGGAATGCTGCCGGACAGGCTGATCTGGGTGTAAGCCTGCACGCTCGCCGTCGAGGGCAGGATGGCCGTCCAGTCGAAATTCATGTTGGCGGTGTCGGCCAGCACCCGGATGCGTACCACGCCGCTACGGCTCGACGTCGTGAAGGTGCCGTCATCGTTCCAGCTCGACGTTCCGGAAAGCGTGCCAAGGCTGCTGGTGCTCCCGTCGGCCAGCACCTCAAGTACTTCGAGGTCGCCCGTGATGTTGCCGTCGCCCGTGACGGCAAAAGTGATCGACTGCGCCACCGAGCCGAAGTCCACCAGGAACTCCATCGGCTGCGGCGTGCCCGTCGAATCCACACCCCAGTTGGCCTGGATCGCGCGGCTGAACAGCCGGTTCACTTCCGTGAGTCCGTTCGGCGACCAGCTGTTGGTCTCGGCCTGGGTGATCGCGCCGGAGGACAGAGCCGCCACCGTCAGCGTCCCGCTGTAGGTGACAGGCCCGCCGCCGCTGTCGGAGTTGATGGAGATCGCGAACTGGTGCACGCCGGTGTAGCTGGCACTGGTGACGGACAGGTTGATCGTGCCCGTGCCGGCATCGCTGCCCTGGTCCACCGTGCCCGTGAAGCCGGTGGCCGCCATGGCGTCGAGGTCGCCCAGGAAGACGTCCAGCCCGTCCGTTCCGCTGTTGCCCGAGATGCTGAGCGTGACCGCCAGCGGCGTCGCACTGGTTGCGAAATCGATATCCACGACAAGAAAGTCCTGCGTGTTCGCTGCCACGGTGCCGCCGACGTTGAACGTCGCCTGGGCCGATACCGCGCCGGCGCACAGCACCGCCAGCAAGACCAGCATGATGCGCATGGTGCCTCCTCAGGCGCCCCGAACGGGACGCTTTGTTGTGATTGTGAGCATTGGAATTATGAAGCGGACTGCCGCCGCTTCAAGGCTCTTGATACGCGATGTCCACGAACAGCTTGTAGCGCCCTTCTGCGATCACCCGGTCGCCGACCCTCGCGACGGCGTCAAACAACCCCATGCCGTCCATGCGCTTCAGGCAGTCGCCCGTGACCTCGATGGTTTCGCCGACGGCAGCGCGCCCGTGCAGCTTCACGCCGGTCAGCCCGGTCAGGTAGCCGCGTTGTACTTTGCCGCCCTTGGATTGCGCGTACATGGCGTCGCCGGCGGCGATGGTCTGCGCGATGACCTCAAGCAGGGCCGACTCGTCCAACCAGCCCCCGTCAACGAAGGGGTCGCCGGCGCGCACCTCACGCGTGGCGCGGATGCGTTCCGGGCCGTACTCGGTGACGGCGTCGATCAGCACCATCGGGGCGCGGTGCGGGATCAGTTCACGGAAGGCGTGCGGGTCCATGATCGTGGTCATACACCTGTAGCGCGGCCGGCTCAAGTTCGGGGCACGGGCGCCCTCGCCCGTGCCACTTCCTTGACACTGGACGCGTCCCCCGCGAGACTTTGGGCCGCTCACGGGGGCCTCTTCTGCGAGGGTCTGTTGGACCGCCCTGCCATTGCCGCTGCCGACGGTTACTGCGTCGTCATTCCCACCTACAACAACCGCAAGACGGTGCTCGACGTCGTGCGCAAGGTGCGCGCCGTCGCGGAGACCGTCATTGTCGTTGACGACGGCTGCAGCGACGACACCGCCGAGCTGCTGAAGGACGAGCCGGTCATCTACCTCAGGCACAAGCGCAACCGCGGCAAAGGCGTCGCACTGCGCACCGGTTTCAAGAGGGCGCTCGAGCTCGGCTACCACCATGCCGTCACCATCGACTCCGACGGGCAGCACTTCCCGGACGAAATTCCCACGCTCGTCGCCGAGTCGCAGGCTAACCCGGACGCCGTGGTGATCGGCGTGCGCGACATGAGCGTCGAGAACGTCCCCGGACGGTCGTCTTTCGGGCGCATGTTCAGCAACTACTGGCTGAAGGTCGCCACGGGCATCGATGTCGGCGACACGCAATCAGGCTTCCGCGTCTACCCGCTGCGGCACGTGACGCGCATCCGCTGCTGGTCGAGGCGCTTCACTTACGAGTGCGAAGCCATCATCCGCATGGCCTGGGGCGGCTGCGGCATTCTGAACGTGCCGGTGAAGGTCTACTACCCGCCGAAGGCCGAGCGCGTCAGCCACTTCAACCCGTTCTGGGACAACGTCCGCTTCAGTTGCCTGTACCTGTACGCCAACTTCAGCCACCTGCTGGTTCCGCTTCCGCACAAGCGCCTGGTGCGCCGTGAAGAGCCGCTGTGGCAGGGCAGCATCGGCAAGTCGCTCAAGGCCGGCTGGCACCGCATGCGCAAGCTGGCCGCACTGCCGGAACACCTCGAAATGAAAGGCGGGCCGATCAACCGCTTCCGTGCGCTGCTGCGCTACCTGGTGCATGAGAAGAACACCCCCGGCGAGCTCGGACTGGCGGTCGGCATCGGCGCGTTCTGGGGCTGCAGCCCGTGGATCGGCTTTCACTGGCTGCTGGCGCTGTACTCGGCCACGCGCCAGCACCTGAACCGCATCGCCTGCGTGGCGGCCACCAACGTCAGTTTCGGGCCGCTGACCGGCGTGCTGGCGGTCGCGAGCATCTGGCTCGGCAAGTTGCTGCTGGGCCAGCCGTTCCTGTTGCCGCGCACCACCAACTGGAAGATCCTCAGCCGCTTCGCCTGGGACAGCCTTGGCGCATGGGTGCTGGGCAGCATTATCATCGGGCTCGCCGCCAGTTTCGCGTTCGGGCTCAGCACGCTCTACGGCGTCCGCGCCCTGCGCCGCCGCCATGAGCACAAGCCCGCCGCGCCCGCGGATGCGCCGGCCGGCGAAATCGTGGAGCCGTCGCCCGAACCACAGGGCTCGGCCGCCTGACCGAGACTGTTTCAACTCAGGATTGCCCCGGCTATGCTCTTCGGCACTGTCCGGAGGAATCTCATGCTTCGCCTGCTGATCATCGCCCTGCTGCTTTGCGCGGGACCGCTTTCCGCTACGACGTTCACCGTCACCAACGCCAATGACTCAGGCGCAGGCTCGCTGCGTGACGCCATCGACCAGGCCGAGGCGGCGTCGGGCGCCGACGTGATTGACTTCAACATCGGCGCGGCGACGCCGATTGAGCTCAGCACGATGGACCTGACCAAAGGCTACGGCAAGACGGCCATCGTGATCGACAGCGAGATCGACATCGACGCGACCAGCTCGGCGTTTGCGGTCACCATCACGCGCGCGGCCGCGGCGCCGGAGATGCGCCTGTTCGGCATCGGCCCGAACGCCATTGTGACCATGACCGGGCTGACACTCGACGGCGGCATCGCCCGCGGGGGCGACGGGGGTGCGGGCCCGAGCGCGCTTTTCATTGGCGGCGGCGGCGCGGGCATGGGCGGCGCGATCTACCTATACCAGGGCGAACTGACACTCCAAAACTGCACGCTGAGCAATAACCAGGCAATCGGCGGCTCGGGCAACTCCGCATCCGGCCCTGCAACCGCGAACGGCGGCGGCGGTGGAGGGAGTTCCAGCTTCGACGGCGGCAACTTTACCGGAACTACGAGCAACTCCGGGGCCGGCGGCGGTGGGATCGGCGGCGACGCGCCGGACTCCGTAGGCGGGCCAGGCGGCGCCAACCAGAACGGCGCACAGGCCGCGGGCGGCACCAGCGGTACGCTCGGCGGAGGCGGCGGCGGAGGCACCACCACAGCCCACGGAACGGATGTGAGCGCCGGCGGGTTCGGCGGCGGCGGGGGCGGCGGCGATGCCACCCTGCAAACAATGGGTAAGGGCGGTTTTGGCGCCGGTGGCGGAGCCAATGGCAGTGGCCGAGGCGGCAACGGCGGATTCGGCGGAGGGGGCGGTGCCGGAGGAATTGCCGACTCCGTCAGCGCCTACGCAGGCGGCAACGGCCAGTCGTCCTACCCAAGAAAGGGTGGCGGCGGGGCAGGTATGGGAGGCGCGGTCTTCAACCACGCCGGGCTCCTCGCCATCGTGGACTGTACGTTCGACAGCAATACGGCCACGGGCGGCACGGGCGGCAACGCAGGTAGCGGATTGGGCGGTGCAATCTTCGCGCGCAGCGGTGCGACCTATGTGCAAGGAACGACTGCCTTTACCGGCAATTCGGCAACGACCAGCGGTGGCGACGGTTTTGTCGTCGCTGACGGCGTTACGACCGTCCTGGATCCCGGCGTGCACACCTTCGGCACCGCGGAGATCAATGGTGGCCAGATCGTCCTGCCGGGCACAACGATCCCTGCGCCAAACATCTCCGCGCCGGCTTCGGCAGCTCTCGACGCCGGTGGAACAGTGACCCTTTCCGCCGCGAATTCGAATGCCCTGACGATTGCGAGGGCGATGACGAGCCCGGATGTACTGTTAGTCGCGCTGCAATTGCCCGGCGGCACAATCCAGCTCGCTTCGCTCGTCGCGGTAAGCATCGTCGGCGGCGCTAATGGAACCGGCAGCATTGTTCTAATTGGCCTCGAAGCACAGTTGAACAACTCCCTGGAAGGCCTGACCCTGACCATGCCCGCCGGCCAGTCGGGTCAGCTCCAGGTGACCGCCACGGACCCGGGTCCCGCAGGCTTAGGTATCCCGGGAACTGCCGTCGAATCCATTAGCCTCCTTGCAGCTTCAGGCGGTGGCGGCGGCGGAGGCGACGACTCAAGCTGCAGCTCGGGCGAGACAGGCAGCGGGTTGCTGATCCTGCTGCTCGGCACGCTGGCGGCGTTCAGTCTGCCACGCATGTTGCGGTCCCGGTCGGGCGGTTAGCAGCCACGTCAGGGCCTTGATCACGTTGTCGGCACCCGGCCGGGGCGGCTCTGCCGGGGCCGATCTCGGTGCTTGGTGTGCGCCTGCGGCGGGCGTGAGAACAGGGTTTCAGGGCAGTGTGACCTGGGTTATCCTCCCCCACACTTGGAGGATCTCCGCATGCTTCGACTGCTCGTACTTTGCGTGGTTCTTTTCGCGATGCCGCTTTGCGCGGCCACGTTTGATGTCACCAACCTGAATGACTCGGGCGCGGGCTCGCTGCGGCAGGCGATTCTCGACCACCAGTCGGCCGGCGGTACCAACACGATCGACTTCACCGTCAGCGGGACGGTGACACTGGCCTCGAATCTACCGACCTTCAATACCGGCAGCCTCGCGGTCAACGGGCACTCAAGCGGGAGCACGATCGACGGGGCAGGTTCGTTCCGGGCTTTCGCTGCCGACAACGCCCTCGCTCTCACGCTCAATGGGCTGACGATTACCAACTGCTCCAACTTTTTCGGCCCGGGTGTGTATTTCCCCAGCAACGGCAGCCTGACCCTGACCCTGAACGACTGCGTGTTTACCGGCAGCGCCTCACCGGCTGGGACCGCGACCGTGTTTGTCCAGCACGACGTCTCCGGCACCGCAACAGTGTCCATCAACCGCTGCACTTTCTCCGGCGGCACCCACGGTGCAATCATTCTCTCGACCACCGTGGGGAGCGCAGTGACGATTGCGGATACCACCATCAGCGGATACACGTCCACGCCTCTCGGCGGCGGAATGCAGATGTCAGGCGGCACGGGCAGCGCCACGCTGACTAACTGCACGATCAGTGGCAACTCGGCCACCAGGGGCGGCGGGATCTATCTGGACTCAGGCACCAGCGCCACGCTGATCAACTGCACGGTGGCGGGCAACACGGCCAGCGGCTCCTCCGGCTACGGGGGCGGCGGAATCCTCCTTGAGGACAACACGGCGTCTCTGACTCTTCAGAACACCATCGTCGCAGGCAACACCGCGCCCAACGGGCCGGATATCCACTTGTTCGGCGGCGGCTCGGTGACCTCGAACGACGGCAACCTGATCGGCAACAACAGCGGCATGACCATGTCGGCCCAGACCAACGACCAGGTCGGCACCAGCGGCTCGCCGATCGACCCGATGCTGGACACGCTCGCCAACAACGGCGGGCCGACCCAGACCCGCGCGCTGCAAACCGGCAGCCCGGCCATCAACAACGGCGTCAGCGGAGGCCCGTCGCTGGACCAGCGCGGCATCACCCGTGACGCAAACCCGGACATCGGCGCGTACGAGTACATCGGCACGCCCCAGCTTCAGGTGACCTACAACAGCACCACGCAAACCAGCGGCGCAAGCAACGCGCTGACGCCGGATGTCCAGGAAGGCACCGGCGTACCAGTAACGATCAATCTGGCCAATGTTGCGGCCGCTGGCGCGGGCGACCTGACCGTCACGCTACCGCTGACTGTCTCGGGCCTGACGAACTGCACGGCTAGCGTCACCACGCCCCCGTCTGCGACCATCGCGGCCGGCGCAAACTCCGACCTGGTGTTGACGATCACGCCGTCGGGCGTGGGCGCTTACTCGGCAACGCTGACGGTCGTCAATTCGGACAGCGCGAACAGCCCGTTCGTGCTGACGTTCACCGGCAACGCCACCATGGCCACTGGCGGCGGCAGCGGCGGCGGAGGCGACGACGACGAATCATGCAGCACCGGCGAAGGCAGCGGTTGCGCGTGGCTGGCGCTGCTCGGTGTGATTGCGATTATCGGCGTGCGCCTGCGGCGGCGGTTGGTCAAATTCAAATGACCCATGTATCCGACGGTGACTCATGTATCCTCCCGGCGATCCCGGGAGGATTTGCATGTTTCGACTGCTGCTCTGCGCGCTGCTGTGTGCGGCTCCGCTTTCCGCTGCGACGATCACCGTAGGCAACACCAATGACGCCGGTACGGGCAGTCTCCGCCAGGCGGTCATCAATGCCGTAGGCGGCGACACGATCCTGTTCGACTCGTCGCTGGCCGGCTCGACAATCACGCTGACTTCCGGCGTCATCGCCGTGGGTACCAAGGCCCTGACGATCACCGGGCTCACGGACGCCGGCGGCAAGCCCGACCTGACCATCAGCGGCAACAACGCCTCCAGGATCTTCAGCACGTCGGCGACATTCGCGCTGTACGATCTGCGGCTGATTGACGGCAGCAGCTCGAACGGCGCTGCCATCGCGGGCGGCCCGCTGATCTGCGGCAATTGCGTCTTCGAGGGCAACCAGGCGAGCGGAAGCGGCGGGGCGATCCTCGGCCCGGTCAGCGCGTTGCACGATTGCGCGTTCATCGCCAACACGGGAAGCATCGGCGGCGCGATCGAGTCAACCTCAATCAGCCTGATCGAACGCTGCACCTTCAGCGGGAACTCGGCGGGCTCCGGCGGCGCGATCTACTGGAGCAACACCTCCGGCGTCCTGACCGGGCAGGTCATCAACTGCACGTTTTCCGGAAACCAGTCGACGGACTCGTCAAGCGGCGGCGGCGGCGCGATCTTCATTGACACGGCCAACGCAAGCGTCGTCCTGACCGCGATTCACTGCACCTTCGACGGAAACTCCGCCGCCAACGCGACAGGCGGCCAGTGCGCGAGACTGGTGGCGGTTTACATCAGCGGGGCGACCACGGCCGCACTCAATACCGAGAGCTGTATCTACGCGGACTCCTCGGCCAACAGCATGTTCTCGACTTTCATGACCGCGGGCGGCTCAAGCGTGTTCAGCTCGTTCGGCTTCAACGTGTGCAGCGACTCGCCGGGCTTCATGAATGCTTCATCCGACGTAACTGGCACGAACCCCATGCTGTCGGCGCTCGCGGACAACGGCGGGCTTACCCAGACGCTCGCGATCGGCGCCTCAAGCCCCGCGCTCAACGCGGGCAACCCGGTCGGAACCACGACGACCGACCAGCGCGGCATCGTCCGCTCACAACCCGATGCCGGCGCGTTCGAGTTGCGCGAGACCACCATCAGCGTGACGTACAACGGCGCCGCGGCGCCCAACGGCGCAGCCGTCTCGCCCGCCGGACCGGCCACTCCCGGCACCGCCGGCAGCGAGACCTTCAGCATCGGCAACGACGCGGCGGCCGTCTCGAACCTCGACCTGAGCCTGCCCGTTACCATCACGCCGATCAGCAACTGCACGGCCGCCCTGGGCACGGCGCCCGCGGCAAGCATCATGCCCGGAAACGCGTCAGACCTGGTCGTGGACGTGACGCCGACGGCCGAGGGGTACTACTCATTCAGCATCACGATTGTCAGCAACGACCCCAACGCCAGCCCGTACACGATCTATCTGACCGGCTACGCCTACATTCCCTCGTCCTCTTCCAGCAGCGGAGGCGGCGGTGACGACGACTCCAACTGCTCGACGGGCGGCGGGCAGTCGTGGCTCTGGCTTGCCCTGCTGGCGCTGGCCGGCCTGGCTGTACTCAGGCCGCGCCGCGGGTAGCGCCTTCGGGCTGCTCCTTTGCCCGCGGGGCGCTGGGTACCTTGAAGGCGGTGGGGCGCGGGATCTCTGTCTGCGGCTCGCTTTCATCCTGCGCGCGTGTGATCTCGCCGATGCTCATGAAGTACTGGATCATCTCGACGGCCTCATTCCAGGCTTTCTCGCGCAGCTCCTGGATCTGTTTGGTCAGGACGTCCATTTCGCGCCCGATACGGATCTTCTCCGAGGGCTTCACGCGCCAGCGGAACTTGTCCGGGTCCGGGTGTTTTAAACTGCGCTCGATGTCCTGTTCCAGCACGTCCAGCAGCTTTTCATCCTGCTGCAGGCGGCGCTCGAGGCTCTTCCCGCCCCAGTCTTCAAAGAACTTCTGCGCGGCCTGATTTGCCGTTTCGCGCAGCTCATCCGAGCTGAGATCCTGCACGGCGTCGCCCGCCTGCGCGGTCACTGACGGCTTGTCCTGTTTCTGCTGCTCCGGCTTGCGGTAGCGAACGTTGGGTCGGCGTTTCATTGCCTGCTCCTTTCGAAACGGGGGACCATTCCCCCTCTACCCTCCGTGCGCGATGGACAAACTTGCGGCGCCCCTGGGCACGCCCGTCGGGCTGAAAGCCTTTGACGAGGCCGTTTCCCGACCGGGCATTTTTTGAGAGCCACACCCCCAGCCCCCGGCAGTTGAGACTTCTACGGTGCGCCCGGGCTTCCTAGACTCTTCGACAACTCTGTCGGGGAATCGCCATGGCTCGCAAGCACACACCGAGTTTCTACCGCAACGTCAACCTGCAGCGGGCGCTGCTGTTTTCACTACCGTTCGGCTTGGCGGCACTGGGCGCGTCGAAACTGCAGGCGACCGACTACAACCCCACGGACCTGACTTCGCTGCGTGCGGCCATCAGCGCGGCGAACATGAGCGGCACCAACGACCGCGTCTTCCTGCCGGCCGGCACGATCACGATTGACGCCGGGCGCCTCGACGATTCCAACGCGACGGGCGACCTGGACGTCACCAAGTTCAGCGGCAACCTGGAGATCATCGGTCAGGGCCAGGGCACCAGCATCCTCGACGGCGGCGGCTTCGACCGCGTGCTCCACATCAACTCGGCAATCGGCGTCACGGTCACGATCAGTGACGTAACCATCCAGAACGGCAACGCCAACGACGAAGGCGGCATATCCGGCGACGCCCACGGCGGAGGCATCCTGCTGGAAGGCGGCGCGAACCTGACACTCAACAACGTCACGCTCAGCGGCAACGCGGCCGTCGGCGCGGCCGGCGCAACCGGCACTAGTCCTCCGACAACCGCCACCGGCACCGCTGCGAACGGCGGGGCGGGTGGCAATGGCAGGGCGGCACGTGGCGGCGGTCTCTACGCCGGCAGCGGCACCGTGACCATCGACGCCTGCACCTTCAGCGGCAACAGCGCCACGGGTGGCAACGGCGGTGATGGCGGAATTCCCTACTCCGGCGGTAACGGCGGGAACGGCGGCGATGGAGGCCAGGCATCCGGCGGGGCGGGCTACATCGGCCTCGCGGCCATGAGTTCCATAACCAACTCCACGTTCAGCACCAACAGTGTCACCTCGGGCAACGGCGGAAACGGCAACAACGGAGCGAGCCTGGGGACAGGGACGCGCAACGCCGGGCTTGCGGGAACCGCAGGGACGGCCAGAGGGGCAGGCATCGACTCGCTGGCTACGGCCACGACGATTGCAGACACAACCTTCAGCGGCCACTCGGCAACCGGTGGAGTTGGCGGGGGCGGCGGCAAGGGTGGTGGTAACGGCCTTCACGTCGGTGCCGATGGGGGCGCTGGTGGCGGTGTCAGCGGAGGCGTACTCCGCCTCGCGGGCGGCTCACTAACCAACGTTGACGTCACCAACTCTACGGCACAGGCAGGCGCTGGGGGAGCTGGCGGAATAGGAGGATACGGCGGGACTGCGCCCGTCCCCGCCGCTGCCGGAGGCACGGGGGGCGCAGGAGGAAGCGTTCAGGGCGGCGCGATTATGCTGTCAGCCAACACACTGACGCTTACCGGCGTCACCGTTACTGGCACTACGGCAACTGGCGGCGCCGCCGGAACCGGCGGGAAGGGCGGTACCGGCAGCAGCAACGGAGGTAACGGCGGCAGTGGCGGCGGCGTGTTCGGCGGACATTTTGCCAAACCCGGAACAAGCGACGCCACGCTGCTTGAGTGCACATTGTCCGGAGGCATATTCCAGGGCGGCGTCGGGGGCCCCGGCGGTATGGCCGGCGGCTCCTCCAACAACCCAGGTCTCCCGGGTGCAGGAGGCAACGGCGGTGCGGTTGAGGGCGGCGGAGTCTATGCGGGCTCCGGAAGCCTCACCATTACTCGCAGTACAATCTCCGGCAACTCGCTGACGGGCGGCGACGGCGGGCTCGGCGCCGACGGCGTCGGCGGCACCGGGTTGAATGGAAGCGGCGCTAACGGCGGAAACGGCGGCGACCTGCTTGGCGGCGGCGTCGTGAGCGGCAGCGCCACTCTGGACATCGTCAACTCAACCATTTCAGGCAACTCCCTCACCGGCGGCAACGGTGGAGACGGTGGAGACGGCGGCGGCGGCGCCATGGTTGGAGGCAGCGGCGGTGACGGCGGCGGCGCGTCTTTCGCGCAGGGCGCAGGCATCGCCGTCAACGCTGGCACGGTCACGATCAGCAACTCGACCATCGCAAACAACGCCGCAACGGCCGCCGGCACTCCCGGCGCCGGTGGCTCGGGAGGCTTCGGAGTCAGTGCTACGGGCGCCCCCGGCTCAGCCGGCTATTCGCCCATGGGCGAGGGCGGCGGGGTGTTCCAGTCCGGCGGCACGCTGACACTGCAGAGCACGCTGATCGCCGACAACTCGGCCACCACCCAGGACCCGGACGCATCCGGCAGCATGAACGCCGACTACTGCCTGATCGAGGCGCCGGGCACGGCCACCATCACCGGCAGCAACAACGTAAACGGCGACCCGGGACTGAGCCCTTTGGCCGACAACGGCGGGGCAACGTTTACGCACGCCATCGGCAACAGCAGCATCGCGCGCAACGTCGGCAACAACCCGCTGTCACTCAGCACCGACCAGCGCGGGCTGACCCGTGACGACGGCAACGGCGTGGACATCGGCGCGTTCGAGTTCGGGGCAACCGCGCCTTCCGGAAGCGGCGGAGGTGGCGGCGGCGGCGACGACAGCAACTGCAGCACCGGCACGAGCCACGGCCCCGCGTGGATGCTGCTGGCGGGGCTGATGGCGATGCTGGGTCTCGCGCTGCGAGCGGCAGGCTTACGACGCGGATGACCACGTCAGCCCGGCACGCAAGTGCCGGGTGTGCGGATCGAAACTTGCCATTGGGTTCGCTGGAGCAGACCGATGCAGTCGAAAGCAAAGACAGTTGCCGAGTACCTGAAATCCCTGCCCGATGACCGGCGCGAGGCGATTGAGGCCGTGCGCAAGGTGATCCTGAAGAATCTCGACAGCAAATACGAAGAGGGCATGCAGTACGGGATGATCGGCTACTACGTCCCGCACAAGCACTACCCGCCGGGCTACCACTGCGACCCGAAGCAGCCGCTGCCGTTCGCGAGCATCGCCAGCCAGAAGAACCACATGGCCGTCTACCTGATGTGCACCTACATGGACCCGGAGCAGGACGAGTGGTTCAGGCAGGCGTGGGCCAAGACCGGCAAGAAACTCGACATGGGCAAGAGCTGCGTGCGCTTCAAGAAGCTCGAAAACCTGGCGCTGGACGTGATCGGCGAAGCCATCAAGCGCGTGCCCGCGAAGAAGTTCATTGAGCACTACGAAAGCAACATCAAGAACGCCGCCAAGCGCAAGCCCGCCAAGCGAAAGAAGTGAAACCACGAAGGCAAGCCCGCTCGTGCTTCGCACTCGCAACTGTGTTTGACGCGAAGACGCCAAGCCGGCGAAGAACGGCGTTGGATAGCCACGAAAACTCGAAAACACAAAGGAAGTTTTGAGGCTGCGCTTTTGTGCTTTCGTGTTTTTGTGGCTAACTGCAGGTGCTTTACTTCGTGGTCCTTTGTGGTCCTTCGTGGTTAAAAACGCTTTTCAACCCGCTTGCGATTTGCGTGTGCGTCGCGTGCAATGCGCAGATGAGCGGCACCGCCACAGAAGTCCCGCCTTCCGCCAGCGCGGAGGCTCCCACGCAATCGCGCCCGAAGGAATGGGACGGCAAGACGCGCACGGGCTTCGGCATCCTGATCTTCTTCTGGACGTTTAAGACGCTCGGGCCGCGTTTCGCGTACCTGCTGCTGTACCCGGTGGCCTTCTACTACGTGATCTTCAACCAGAAGAACGGGCGCGCCAGCCGCGACTACTTACGACGCCGCTACCCGGGCATCGGCTTCTTCTCGCTGTGGTGGAAGAACTATCGCCACTTCCTGAGCTTCGGGCGCGTGCTGGTGGACCGCGCCTACGCCTTCACGGGCATGCTCGGCGACGTGAAGTTCGAGCGCGACGGCCACGAGGTGATCGAGGAAGTCGTTGCCGGCGGCAAGGGCGTGATCCTGCTCAGCGCGCACCTCGGCAACTGGGAACTGGCGGCCTACTGCCTCGGCGGCTACATGCGCGGCGGCAAACAGGTGCCGGTGAACGCCGTGATGTTCAAGGGCGAAAGCGAAAAGGTCGAGAAGCAGCTCAGCAAGACCAGCGGCGAGCGCCCGTTCAACATCATCGCCAGCAACGATTCACTGCAGGCCAGCATCGAGTGCAAGGACGCGCTGGAACGCGGCGAGATCGTGGCGATCCACGGCGACCGGATTTTAGGCAGCGGCGGGATCAAGGTGCCGTTCCTCGGCGCTGAGGCGAAGTTCCCGATCGGGCCGTTTGTGCTCGCGGCCAGCACGGGTGCGCCCGTGGTGTTCACGTTCGCCAACCGGCTCGGGGTAAGGCACTACGCGCTGATGGCGCGCGGCCCCCACTACTTCCAGTTCGGCGACCGCAAGAAGCGCAACGAGGACATCAGGAAGTGGGTCCAGATGTACAGCGGATTGCTGGAAGAGTTGCTGCAGAAGTACCCGCTGCAGTGGCACAACTTCTACCCGTTCTGGGACACAGAAGAAGGCACCGGCTGGTAGGTGCAACACCCGGGAAGCAGCACCAACACCCGTATTTTCAGGGGCCACAAAGTAGCCTGACCCCTTTTTTTTCCCGTCCAATAGCAACGTTACAAAGCCCGACGCCGACGGCGGGCCAGCAGTGCTGCCAAACATGCGAGAACGATAGCCTGCATGCCGAGCCCGCTTCCGCTGCTGGTGCTGCATTCCCCTTGTGAGTCTTTGCTGCCTCCGTTGCTTGTGGGGGCTGCCGTGGCGTTGCCGGAAATCGTTACGGTGTACGGGTTGCGCAGAGGGTCGTTGTTGGGAATGGACATCTCGAAGCTGAACAAACCAGCGGCCGTTGGCGTAACATCAACCGAGAACGTTGTGCTGCCGCCGGGCGAAACGGTCGTGCTGCCGACTCCCACCAAAACCACGGCCGTGCACTGTACCGGATTGTTGACCGCGACCGTTGGCGTGCCAATCAGAATCAAACTGCTGGCACCCTGATTCTGGACAATGAAGTTCAAGCGAGTCGCTGTTGCTGTCGTCAGTGCACCGACGTTTCGACCGCCGCCATCGACGATCTGGACCTGGGAGCCGATGTCGTGCCGCAACATCATGCTCGCGGCGCTGCTGTAGCCGGTGCCGAATACGGGCACCTTGAACGTCGCAGGCTTGGTTGGGTCTGTGTGCGGGATGCTTACGTAGGCATCCTTCGGGCCGACGCTCGATGGGTCAAACGAAACGCTGAAGCTTGTCGATTGGCCCGATGCCAATGAGACGGCAAAGCCCGCAGTGGACAGGACATACTGAGATTTCCAGGTACCGCCCAGCTGCGGCACGGCCAGATCAAGCACTCCAGGGCCGAGGTTGTTTACGAAGATGGTGATCGCGGTACTCGGCCCGGCGCTGGTGTCTACGGTACCGAAGTCTCTGGATGTTCCCACGGGGGACTGTTGATGGGTGATCGGCTGCCCGGTGCTTGAGCCCAGCGTAACCTCCAGCGTTGGCGAAGGCGTCTGCACGGTGTAGGCGTTGCATTGCACGTTGATGCGGAAGACAGGCCCGCCGGTCGCATTGTGCGGAAGCTCAATCGTGGCCGAGCGCAGCCCCGGCGTGACGCCGCTGAAACGTATCCAGAAACAAATCGAATCCCCGGGCGGCAGCGGGTTGCTGAAGCCCGGCGAGTAGACGTAGAAGTCGGCGGGGTGAGCGCCTGACTTGGTGAAGCTGCCGAAAGTAATGTCGGAGGCACCGGTGTTGTCCACCCAGATGATCACCTCCGCGAAACCACCCGGCACCGCGGCAAGCCCCAGATCACGAGCCCCACCAACCGGCTGATTGTCCGTGATCACCACGGTGCTGGCCGAGTTCTCACGAACCTGCATCGTCGACTGCGCGGACAACTGGGCTGCGCACAGGCTTGTCAGCAGGGTGAATGCGGCGAGTTTCCAGATCACGGTTGGCTCGGCTCTGTACCGGTTCTTCAATGTTGAGTTGCGGTATTGCGTTCTGAGTGTTCAGTCTACACCGCTGCGTGACGGAAAGCCCGGACTTAGTCGGGAAACAGTGCGGCTCTGGGGCTGCCGGCCTGAAGGCACGCTTTTGAGGGCGCGCGCCCCGACTACTTCCAGTTCGGCGACCGCAAGAAGCGCAACGAGGAAATCAGGAATTGGTTCCAGATGTACAGCGGGCTGCTGGAAGAGTTGCTGGAAAAACACCCACTGCAGTGGCCCAACATCTATCCGTTCTGGGGCACAGAAGTAAGGAACCGGCTGGTAGGCGCGAAAAACCGTGCAACAGCACGAATATCCCTATAATCGGTAACCGGCGCAGTCGCTCGGCCCGACCGTGCCGCCCTTGCTTCCCACGCCAGGGAAGACGAAAAGTGCCTCCGACGCCGCAGCGGAACTCGTCCATGATTGTTCGTGCTTCGTTCGTACTTCTCGCACTGCTCCTGAGCGGGCAGGCATTTTGCATGAACAGTTGGCCGGAAGCGGAGTCGGCTTGCTATCGCGCGAGTTCTCAAAAGGAACTGGATGCGCTGCCGGACACGATTACTTCCCTGTATCTGATGAGATGGAGCGATGAGGCCAGGGTGGTCCAACTGGACCGGTTCAAACAGCTGGACCGGTTGGTGTATTGGGGGGGCGTATCCGGCACCGACGACAAGCCGTGGTTTCGCGCGCCGTCTTCGGTGAAAGACTTCCGAATCGAAGGCGGAGATGAATCTTTCGCAATTTTGCTGGCATCACTCCGGCCTGCGTCCAAGCTGACCGAGCTACACGTCAACTGTTCGGTATTGTTCGTCGACGCTGATTGCGACCTGGCTCAGCTGTCAGAACTGTCCAAGTTGTCGATTTCCGCATTTAGGGTAGCGAGGGAAGGCACGACAGTGGCCGACTACAGCCCGGCCGACGAAGCCAAGGTGGCAGGAGACTGGGTTCGCAGGCTGGCGAGCCTTCCCGCTGCAGAGTGTCTCTGGTTGGACATTCCGGCTTCGCCTGATGTGGCGGCGGAAGCCATTTCAGGTATGCCCAAACTCACGTCCTTCGGAGGGACCAGCATCGGCAACGAGTATCTTGCCGCGCTCGCTAAAAAACACTCGCCAATCGAGGAGTTGAACCTCGCCGGCAATACGCGCGTGACGGATCAAGGCCTCAAATCGTTGGCAAGTTTGCCGGGCTTGAAGGTGCTGAACTTAACGGGTTGCTCGCGCATAGGCGACTACGCAATACCCTACATAGCCGCCATACCGAACCTCGAGTCGCTGAATATCAGCGCGGCGACGGGCGAATACGACAAGTCACTACCTAGACCTATGCGAATGGTGGAGTATCCGGGCGCGAAGGACGACAAAGATGGCTTCAAGAGGGTGTTCCGGTTGCAGGACCCGGAGCTCCTGAAGCGCCTTGGAGAGGCCAAAACGCTTCGTACGTTGATCATACGCTGCGTGACCACAATAACCACGAGCACGATAGCCGCCATTGTATCGAAGCTCGAAAATCTGGAGACCTTGGATCTGAGTTCGTGTGTTCCGAAAGAGGGGGATCCAGTAGTGAACGGTTCCAAGTCGGGCATTCTGTCCGACACCAGCAGCCTGTCATTTTTGGCGGATCACAAAAAACTGAAGGCCGTAATCATGAATGGTTACGCATCAAATCATGAGACTAGACCTTCGCCTGCTACGGACGCGGCCCTCAAAGCTCTGGCTCAATCCAAAACGATTACTCACATCAGCTTGGATAACGCGGAGCTCATCTCATTGGCCGCAATTCGTTCGTTGTCGAACATGGAGCAACTCACTTCCTTGTCCATGTATAGTGTTTCAGTTGAAGGCAACCTTTCCGATACACTCACAGCGTTCGCCAATCTTGTGAGCCTCTCCATTGATGCCCGTGCCGGCCGGAACGATGTAGACGTAGGCGCGCTCTATCGCATGCCTAAGTTGAAGCGGCTGCAGATCGAAGTTCTCAGCTATTCCATCCTTGCAAACGAAAGTATTGGGCAGTCCGGCCTAACTGAGCTTGACGTGACTTGCTATCCCGGCGACGGATGGTCCGAAGTAACTGAGTTGGCGCGAAAGCTGTCGAAGCTGCGAAGCCTGAGGCTCTACCCTCTCCCTGAATCGGAAAAGGGAGCGACTGAGGAGAACAACTTCCGGTCAGAGATCGAAAAGGTACGCAAAACTCTTGAACTTCGGCTTGTGCGTCGTTAGGGGACACAAAAAGGGGTCAGGCTACTTTTATACCCTTTTTACTAGCTGATTTCAGAGCATTCGCCTCTACCCGGTACACCCACGACGCGTGGTAATTCTATCCGTTCCAGGACGCCGAATCCGGCACCGGATGGTGACCGGCCCTTGGCTGGAAGTTTGAACTGCGAAGTTCGGGCGTTTCTGGCTGGCGGGATTACTCTGCGGGTTGACGTTGTTCGTGCACGGTTCGGTAAGGGAGAATCCAATGCAGACGCGCGTATTGGGAAGCAGCGGCCTCGGTGTCTCGGCGTTGGGCTTGGGCTGCATGGGAATGAGTTTCGCACTCGGCCCGCCGATGGACAAACAGGACGGCGTAAACCTGTTGCGCGCGGCCGTGGACCGGGGTGTTACCTTCTTCGACACCGCCGAAGTCTACGGCCCTTTTACGAATGAAGAGCTGCTGGGCGAAGGTCTTGCGCCGGTGCGCGACAAGATTGTGGTCGCCACCAAGTTCGGCTTCAAGATCGACCCCACCGGCGAGAAGCGCTGGACAGGGCTGGACAGCCGGCCGGAACACATCAAGGAAGTCTGCGAGGCTTCGCTGAAGCGGCTGCGGGTCGAGGCGATCGACCTGTTTTACCAGCACCGGGTGGACCCCGAGGTGCCGATTGAAGACGTCGCGGGCGCGGTGAAAGAATTGATCCAGCAGGGCAAGGTGAAGCACTTCGGCCTGTCCGAGGCGTCGGCGAGCACCATCCGCCGCGCGCACGCCGTGCAGCCGGTCACCGCCGTGCAGAGCGAGTACTCACTGTGGACCCGCGAGCCCGAGCAGGAAATCCTGCCGACGCTGGAAGAGCTGGGCATCGGCTTCGTGCCCTTCAGCCCGCTGGGGCGCGGCTTCCTGACGGGCAAGCTGGACGCGAACAAGGAATTCGACGCCAAGGACGTGCGCGCCGCGCTGCCTCGCTTCACCCCCGAGGCGCGCCAGGCCAACCAGGCCATGGTCGAACTGCTGGCAAGCATGGGCGAAGGCAAAGGCGCCACGCCGGCGCAGGTCGCGCTGGCCTGGCTGCTCGCGCAGAAGCCGTGGATCGTGCCGATCCCGGGAACGACCAAGCTGACGCGGCTGGAAGAAAACATTGCGGCGGTCGAACTCGAGTTGACGCCGGAAGACATCGCCAAACTCAACGACGCGGCATCGCAAATCGAAATCCACGGCGAGCGTTACAACGAAGCAATGGGCAAACTCGTCGACCGCTCATAGACCCAAATACAGAGGGCCGGTGGCAATTCACCACCGGCCCTAGTAGGTATTCACTGACCTTACTTGCCGGCAGATCAGTTGCGGGTGATGGCCCCCGCGCTGCCGGTGCCGTCGGGTACGGACTCGACGACTGAACCGGTTTGTTCGTCGAGGTTCGGGTTGGCCGCGCCTCCGGTACCGGTCGGGTCGAGCGAGATGTCGCCGCCGCTGCCGTTGGCTGCGCCGCCATTGCTGCGGACAATCGCCGTACCGGTCAGCGTGACGTTCGCCTCGGTGTTGCTGCCGACGTCGATCTGGTTGCCGTTGCCGCCGGTGATTCCCGTGCCGCCGTTGTTGCTGAGCGTGCCGGAGATCGTGATCGTCGCGCCGCTGCTCGCCTCCACGGTCAGGGAGCCCGCGTCGCCGCCGGCGGTACTGCCCGCGCCGCCGTGGTTCATCACTGTACCGCTGACCGTCATCTGGCCGTCCTGCCCGCCTCGCACGGTAATGCTGCCGCCTGCCCCACCGGCGCCGCTGGTACCCGTGCCGCCGTTGGCGCTGACGATGCTGCTGATGGTCATCGGGCCATTGTCGCCGCCATACAGCTTGACCGTGCCGCCGTCGCCGCCCGCGTTGCCGCTGCCGCCAATGGCCGCGACGTCGCCGCTGATCGTGCAGCCGGGGCCGCCTGGCGCGACGACCACCGAACCCGCGTTACCGCCGACAGCGCTGCTTCCGGCGCCGCCACTGGCATCGAGCGTGGCCGAGATGTCGAACACGGAGGTATAGATCGTCGAGGTGATGCTGTCGGAAACGAGGTTCACGTTGCCGCCGCCGCCGCCCGGCCCCGTGCCTGTTGCCGCGCCGCCGAGTGCACTGGCGGAACCCGCGACAGACATGTACGAACCCGCGCCCGAGCCGCTCAGGTTGGTGTTTACCTGCACGGTCCCGCCTGAGCCGCCCCCGCCGGCACCGTCGCCGCCGTTTGCGACCAGCGTGGTGTCGACCAGCAGGTCAGCGTCGTCTGTCCGGATTGACACCAGGTTGCCGGCGCCGCCGACTCCCGTGCCGGAAACGGTGGAACCGTTACCGCCGGATGCCGTGAAGCTGCCGCCCGTCACGTAGCAGACGGTCCGCGCCTGTACGTTGATCGTGCCGCCCGCGCTGCCGTTGTTCAGTTGGCTGTCGCCGCCGCTGACATCGAGGAAGAAATCGCTGATGCGCACCAGCCCGTTGTCGCCCCCTACGATCAGGCAATCGCCGCCGTCGCCGCCCGGCGAATTCGCCCCGCCGGAGAGACCGCCGCGCGCGTCCAGAGTGCCGCCGACCGAAATCGATCCGTTGGGATCGGATGGCGTGAACGACTGGATTGTCAGGTGCCCGCCCTCACCGCCGGTGCCGCCCGTGGCTGCGCCGCCCACGGCGGTGCCTGTCAGGTTGAGTTCAAGCGAAGCGGTCGGCCCGCGCAGGTCCCCGACTATGACGCCGCCGTTGCCGGCAATCCCGCCCGAGCCGCTGGCCGCACCGCCGTTGGCCACAGTCGTGAGTTGCGCCTGGACCAGCCCGCCGAAGAACGCATTGAACACTTCGATGGTGACCGGGCCGCCGTTGCCGCCCTGCTGGGTGCCGGTGCCGCCCACCGCGGTGAGGTCCAGCGAATACTGGCTGACGCTGCCGCCGATGCCGATCGCCTGCACTTGTATGGAACCGCCTGCGCCGCCGATGCTGGAGGCGCCGGTTGCGGCCCCGCCGCCGGTCATGGCGGTCACGGCGACGTTTGCCGCGTAACCGCGCGTCTGCAATAAAGCGTCGCCGCCGGAGCCGCCGGAAACTACGCCCTGGCCGCCCGCACCGCTGGCTTCCAGCAGCGCCTGCTGTATGTCCGCGTACACCGTCAGGCCGACGATTACACCCTTGCCGCCCAGGTAGCCCGCGCCGCCGTCGCCGGACACATCGAAAGCAAAACTGTGAACCACGTCGGCCGAGATACCGCAGATTCCGCCGGCGCCACCGTTCGGCGGCGCGCCGGTTAAAGTCATCCCGCCGTCCCCGCCGGCGCTGGCAGCCTGGATCACGCCCGTCAGCGTGTCAAAGCTGCCGTTGAAGGCACCGCCTGCTCCGCCGTTGGCAGAAGTGCCGCTGGTCGAGCCGCCGTTCAGTTCACAGGGCAAGAACATGTTAGCGGTGCCGTCGAACTGCATGTTCAGGGTCCCGCCTGCGCCGCCCACACCGTTACCGCCCGAGCCGCCGTTGGCCTGCACGCCCCAGTTGAAAGTGACGCCGCCGGCGTTGCTGGTCGCAAACTGCGCGACGCCGCCGGCCCCGCCCGCGCCGCCGCCCGAGCCGCCGTTCAGCCGGAACATGCCGGGCGCGAGGTAGACGTCGCCGTTGTGGGCCGCGATGTTCAGGCTGCCGCCGATCCCCGCGGCGCCGGTGCTGCTGTCGGCGCCCGTGGCCGTCAGCGCACCGGTAAAGGAAGCGCTGCCGCCGAGGGACTCGATGTCAAGGAAGCCGGCGTCTCCACCGTTGGCGCCGCTGAGATCCACCGCGCCCGAAACCGACACGCTGACGCCGGTTGCCTGGCTGGTGATCAACCCCAGCGCGCAGGCGTCGCCGGCGCGTACGCCGGTGACCGCGCCATCGATGCGGACCACGTCGCCCGGCAGGTGCGTGCGCACCACGAAGGCATCCACCGTGCCGATGCCCGCGCCGCTGAGGTCGAGCGTCGCGCCCGCGGGCAGGTAGAAGTCGAAGCCGTAAAGGTCCACGGCGCCGATCTGCTGGCTGGAATCCTCAAAGTAGGCGCCGGGGTTGATGTTCTTCAGTTCGGTGAACGTGACGACATTGTCGGCCAGCACCGCTGACGTCAGGAAGTTGTTGTCGATGCCGGGCGTGCCTGCACCCTCGACGACGCTGCCGTTGATCGCCGTGACGCTGACTGTACCGGCTTTGCCCCCGGCGCCGGAGCCCGTCGCGGTGCCGCCGCCGCCGTCGACCAGCAGGTTCATGCCGGCCAAGGTCGGGCGCGATGAGGGCGGGGGCGCGATGACGATGCTGCTGCCGCCGCTGCTGCCGCTGTCGTCTTTCTTGCTGCAACCGCCGGTGAGCAGGGCGACACAGGCCAGAATGGAAAGCGATACGCCGCTGAGGACCTTCGCGTTCATGCTTATCTCCTGGTTCACGTTTCCGGATGGCGTTGCAGACTCTTCTAGGGAGTGACGAGCCGGATGTCACGCACAACAGGCTTTTGACAGAAATCCGGTTTTCTGCGTTAAATCGGCTCTTCCCTCTGCGTGATCCTTATGTGAGCGGCGCCTGGATGACTGTTGAGCATGGCGACTGGGACTTCAGTCGGCTCGTCGAAGAGTACTTCTCACGGGCTGTGCGATTCTGTGCCCGCATGCTTGGCAACGTCACCGACGGCGAAGAAGTCGCCCAGCAGGCCTTTGTCAGCCTTTACGAGAAAGGCCGCAAACCGTGGGAAAAGGGCGACCCGCTGCCGTACCTGTACCGTGTGCTGCGCAACGCATGCGTGGACCACGTCAGGCGCAGGAAGGTAAGGAAGGCGACCGGCTCGCTCGAAGCGGTGCAAACCCAGGCGGACCTCAGTGGGGCTGAGGAAGGCGAAATCAGGGAAGCGCTGCTCGGTGCGATAGGCGAGCTGGAAGAGGGACAACGCGAAGTCGTGCTGCTGCGCTTCTTCGAAGGGTTGTCCCTGAGCGAGACAGCGGAATCTGTGGGCAAGACGGTAGGCGCGACGGCCATGTTGCTGACCCGCGCCAAGGCAAAGCTGAAAGAAACACTGGGCAAACTGCCCGAGTTTGGCGACTGACCATGTCGGATGTTCGAAACATGTTTGCCAGGGCGCTGCGCGACGAGCTGTCGCCGGCTGAGCTGGCCGAGTTCGAGACGGCCATTGCGGGCGACCCGAAGCTGAGCGCCGAATTCGAGCGCTTCGCCGACGCGGCCGAGGGCGGCGAACTCGAGAACATCACGGGCTGGCTCGAACATGCCGGGCGCCAGCCGGAATCGCATCCGAACATCTATCGCGGCATCCAGGACGAGCTGATCCGCAAGGCCTCACGCCGCAAGCGCGGTCGCTTGATCCAGCTTGTCGCGGCAGCAACCGCAGTGGCCGCTGCCGCGATCATCGTCGCCGTCCTGATCCTGCCGACGGGCACGGACACGCCGACCGAATGGCCCGACAACACGGAAGGCCAGGTCGCGGTCCTGTACGACGACGTCCGCTACTTTGAAAGCGCATACAGCATACAGCCCTCGTCGGGCGTGAAGCTCGACATCGGCGAAGGCGCGCTCACACGACCCCAGGACCGCGGTTGCAGGCTTTACCGCGGGCGCGTTCGCGTCACGCTCGACGAGGGCAGCAGCTACGAAATTCTAGTCGGCGACCGCCGCATCTCGGCCCAGGGCCCGGGCGAGTTCGAGGTTTCCGCGGAACCCCAACGACTCACCGCACTCTCACCCATACATCCGGAGAACGACCCAATGTTTGATTCGAAACTACTCGCACGCTTCGGCGCACAGGGGTTCGCCCTGTCGCTCAGCGTGATCGCCGGCTCGGCGACGCTCAGCGGCGCACCCGCGCCGCAGGTGGTCACCGCGCCCCAGACCATCCAGGCCCAGGCGGGCCCGGGGCCGCAGCAGCCCCAGCCGCCGACGGCCCAGGACGTGTTCACACACCTCGACCGCAACGCCGACGGCAAGCTCGACAATGTTGAAGTCCCGCAGCAGATGATCAACGACATGGACACCGACAGCAGCGGCGACGTCGACCTGGCCGAGTTCACGGCCAAGTGGAAGCCGCCCCTGCCGCTGGATCCGAACGCCGCCTTCGATGTGCTGGACAAGAACAAGGACGGCAAGCTCGACAACACCGAAATCGACGCTCAGCGGCTGACGGCCTACGACGACGACAGCAGCGGTGACATCGACCGGGCCGAGTTCACGGCGCACTACAAGCCCGTTGAGGAAGAGTTTAACCACCTCGACGCGAACAGCGACGGCAAGCTCGACAACACGGAAGTCCCGCAGAAGATGGTCGACGACTTCGACGACGACAACAGCGGCGACGTCGACCTGGCCGAGTTCAAGGCGCACAAGAAGCCGCCGATGGGCCCCGGCCCGAACGGGCCGCAGGGTACGCCGGACGACCACTTCAACCACCTCGACCTCAACCAGGACGGCGTGCTGGACAACACCGAAGTGCCGCAGCAGATGATCACCGACATGGACGACAACAAGGACGGGTCGATCGACCTTACCGAGTTCAAGGCACACCCGCCGAAGCAGCCGACCGCCGACGACGCATTCAACGCGCTCGACACCAACAGCGACGGCAAGCTCGACAACACCGAGGCCGACCAGCGCATGCTGGCAGACTTCGATGACAACAACGACGGCGAGATCGACCTGAACGAGTTCAAGGCGCATTGGCGCCCGCACCCGAAGAAGCCCGAGGACGCCTTCAAGGACCTCGACAAGAACAACGACGGGAAGCTGGACAACACCGAGATCCCGCAGGCGCTGGTCAATGACTGGGACGACGATTCCAGCGGCGACGTGGACCTGAATGAATTCAAGGCATACCACAAGCCGCCGCAGGGTGGTCCCGGTGGCGGACCGGGCGGAGGCCCCGGTGGTCCGGGTGGAGGCCCCGGTGGTCCGGGCGGCGGGCCGGGCGGCCCGGGCGGCGGACCCGGCGGTCCGGGTGGTGGTCCCGGCGGTCCGGGTGGCGGACCTGGCGGTGGCCCCGGCGGCAACGGCCCGAAGCCTCCCAAGCCCCCGAAACGCCCGCATCGCTAGGCCGAAACATCTGTAAGAACGCGAAAGGGGGCTGCCTTGCGGGGCGGCCCCCGGTTTCGTGGACGGCTGGTGGATAACTGACGCGGAATTCAGCCCTTTTGACAAGATTTGTGCGATTCGAGTCAAACACTTCGCGAAATGTAAGATTCCTTCGTTGGCGCTTGTACGACAAACCGCTATCATGTTCGCTGCGTAAACCATTTGAGCCAGGGGGAAGACCATGAAGCGCATCATGTTGTTGCTAGCCGGCGTATGCGCGCTTGGGGGCACGGTCTTCACAACTGGATGCGGTCCCGGCCTGATTGCAGCCGGTGGCGGCTCCGTCGGAGCGATCTTCGGGCTTCAGGGCAGCGACAAAAAGAAGAAGGACAACCCGCCCCCGCCTTCCAGCACGAATGTGGTGCCGGCCGTGGTGGTGACCAACCTGGTGCGCGAGGAATCACCTGCAGCGATCAATTACACGATCCTCGACGCCAACGGCGACACCTGCAGCGTGGAGATTGAATACGCCATCGGCGGCGGCTCGTTCGCGACGTGCTTCGAGGGCAGCACCGGCAGCGAAGGGCTTACCGGGCTCAGCTCCAGTGCCGCGGGCTCGGCCCACGTGTTCACCTGGGACTTCGCCAGCGATATCGGCCCCGGGCTTACGCAGAACATCACCATCCGCATCCGCGCCAACGACGGCACGGCAACCGGCAGCTGGGCGAACCTGACCGGCCAGGACATCGGGAACGACGCCCCCGTCGTGTCGAACATCCAGGCCAACGGCACCGACGTCGTGCTGTTCACGTTCGACCTCGCGGACCAGAGCAGCGACCTCGGCTCGCTCGACGTCTATTACTCAATCGACCAGGGGCAGAACTTCATCCAGGTCGACACCGACCCGCTTTCCGCCGGCTACGAGCTGATCGGCAACGCGCCGGAAAACCTGCTGACCAGCCCGGCAGGCTCGTCCGGCCAGTTCATCTGGAACAGCGCGATTTCACTGTACGACTACGTGGGCGACGTGCTGATCCAGTTGAAACCCAAGGACCAGCCCTCCGGCTACAACGCGGAAACCCTTGGCGCGGCGCTCGTATCGTTGCCTTTCCCGATTGACAACTCCGTCAACGGCCCGCCGGAACTCAGCCTGCTGACAAATTTCGCGGGGCAGACTTTCGTCGGGCAGGTCCCTTTCGACGTGACCCTGACTGATGACGAATCGGACGCCGCCATCGTACTGGTCAAATACTCGGTCAGCGGCGGCCCGTTCCAGGACTGCACGCTCGTCAACCAGTTCGCGACCGGTATCGCCGGCCCCTTCCCGGCCACGCCCAGCCCCACCGGCTACTCAATAGTGTGGGACGCCCTGGCCGACCTGAACTCTTCGGCCACGGTCACCGACGTCGTCCTGGCCATGGTGCCCAGCGACGCCAACGCCGGCACCGCCACTCTCAGCGACCCGTTCACCGTGATCGGCAACGAGGCGCCGAACGTCACCGACGTGCAGGTACTGCAGGATTCGGGCAACATCCCCGTCGTGATCACGGTCCAGGACGGCCAGGCCGACCCGGTCAGCGTGGACATCCAGTTCTCGACCGACGGCGTCAACTACACGCCTCTTACCTCGGCTGACTTCGTGTTCGGCGACCCGAGTTCGCTGAATTCAAGCCCCGTCGGCGAAGACAACGTGCTGATCTGGGACACCAACATCCGCTTCGCTTCCACCAACGAGGCCTCGGTTACGTTGCAGGTGACGCCCACCGACGACCCGCCCAGCTCGGCGGCGGCGGCCCTGACGGGCACGACGTTCACCAGTTCGGCGTTCCCGATCATCAACGACGCCGCCGGCTCGACACCCGTCAGCATCACCGTGTTCACGACCGATATGGCCGGCACGCCCAACACCAACGATGATGTGACCGTGGCGGGCAGCGGCCAGGTGTACCTGGACCGCACCATCAACCCGTCCTCGGCCGTGGGCTTCACGACCTTCTGGAAGATCGTCGAAACCGGCGACGACTACGGGCAACTGCTCGATGTCAGCGGCGGCTCGCTGAGCTTCTCGACCGGCTCGATCACGGTCAACGATCCCACGATGATCAACGACCAGGACACCTTCACGATCGACGACGGGCTCAACGGCCCGGTCGTGTTCGAGTTCGACAACAACTTCGCCGTCACGGCGGGCAACGTGCCCGTGGATTTCTCTGCGGCGGCCACCGCCAACGACGTCGCGCTCGAGCTCGAAAACGCGATCAACGCCAGCCCGGCCGTGCGCATCAAGGCCCAGACCATCAGCGCCGGCACAATCAGCCTGACGCACGAAATCGCCTGCCAGATGGGCGACTTCACCGGCAACGGCGGCAACGCCCAGGCAATGGCCTTCGGCGGCACCGGCAGCCCGGGCGCTGTCGGCGCGCAACTCAACGGTGGCGGCGGCACCCAGCGCGTGCTGTACCAGGCGCCGGCAACGCCGCCCGCGGGAACGAACTTCGTGACACTCGATTGCGCGATCGACGCCCCGGCCTACTTCACCACTGTGCACAAGACATGGAAGCTGTGGTGGGGCGACAAGCCGACTTCGGTGCAACTGACGCCGACCTCGCCCAACGTCCTGACCAACGGGCAGATCAACTTCAGCGCGGCGGTACTGCCCGCGACCGCGCCGCAGTTTGTCGCGTGGGAGGTTGTGGGCACCAGCGCCAACGGCACCATCGGCGCCGACACGGGCATCTACACCGCGCCCGGCAGCGTCCCGGCCGGCAACCCGATCACCGTCCGCGCCGTCTGCGTGGACCCGTCGGTCTCACCGGGCACGGCCAGCGTCACGATCCTGCCGGAGCCGACCTCGGTCACGGTTACGCCGCCCGTCGACAACCCGCCTAACTGGGTCAACCCGGACCTTGCCCTGGGCACGACCATCACCTTCACCGCGTCGGTCACGCCCGCGGCCGCACCCCAGACCGTGAACTGGCGCATCATCTGGAACGCGCAGGACTGGGGCTCGGGCAACTCGACCGTCGGCACGATCGACAACGCCGGCAACTACACGGCGCCCTCGACGCTGCCGAGCCCAGACCTGGTAACGATCCAGGCGGTCAGCACGGCCAAAAGCAGCGTTTACGGCGGCTTCACGGTACACCTGAAGGCCCCGCCGCCGACCAGTTTCATCGTCTCGCCGTCAACGGCGACCGTGTTCGCGGGCGGCGCCGGGCGGCAGTTCACGGTGGGCAGCTTTGTACCCGCCAACGCCAACCAGTCCGTGACCTGGGAATTGAACCCGGTGGTCGGCAACATCAGCGCCAGCGGCTTCTACTCACCGCCGGCGACTTCGCCGACGCAGCAGGCGATTACCGTGACCGCCCGCAGCGCCGTGGCGCCGACGGTTACCTCCACCGCGATCATCACGCTGAATCCGCAGGCCGCGACGCCGCCGTCCAGCGTGACCATCAGCCCGAATGAAGGCATCACGATTTCGGCCACGCAGAGCACGCAGTCGATCCAGTTCACGTCATCGGTTCTGCCGACATCGGCCAGTCAGGCTGTCACATGGTCGTTCGTCGGCGCGCCGTTCGGCACCATCACGCAGAGCGGACTGTATACACCGGGCGCGACGGCAACCGATGTGACGGTCACGCTGCGATGCCAGGCCAACGCCTCTCCGAACCCGTTCGCTACCGTGGACGTCTGCATCACCGGCGACGGCACAAACTGGGGCGAAGGCCCGAACATGCTGATGGGGCGCGGCGACGCAAGCGCCGTGTACGACGGCTACAACGACCGCATCTGGTACGTCGGCGGGCACAACGAAACATACCCGTCCGACCACACGGACACCTGCCTCTACCTGGACGTCACGGGCGCGCCCGCCTGGGGCCAGTACCTTAACATCGGCGGCACTTCCGGGCTGAGCAAGTCGCCGAACTGCCTGATGTGCGTCTATGACGAGAGCAACGAACGCCTGATTGCTGTGCTCGGCCTGGGGCCGGCCACCCGGGTCGACGTCTACACGCTCGACCTGACGAAGGTGGACCCGCCCAGCAACCCGCCCGAGCCGTGGCAGAAGCTGAACTATGGCGGCGCCGCCAATGCACCGGTGCTTGGCGGCAACTTCGGCCACCACACGTGGTACGACAAGTACGCCAAGCAGTTGCAACTGATGGAAGCCAACGACGAGGTCTACATCCTCGACTGCGATTCGGGGCATGCGAC
>JAGQRI010000004.1:41073-47299 GCA_020425515.1 Planctomycetota bacterium
CTACTACCACAACGGCTTCATCCAGGTCTTCGGCGGGCGCGAGTCGAACAAGGCCAGTTACAGCAGCGCGCTGTACGAGGTTGACGTGTCCAGCGGCGCAAGCTGGACGATGATCAGCCCCACCGGCACTGAGCGCCCGCTGCCGCGCGGCGACGCCGGATTCACGATGACGCCCTCGGGCGATGCCTATCTTTACGGCGGCGAGCTACAGGGCGTCGGCACTTTCGGCGACCTGTGGTACTACGACGAAACCACCCACGACTTCTACCCCGAGAACCCGGACGACTTCCAGCCGCAGGGGCGCAGCAATGCGTCGGGCACCTGGGCGGACACTGAAGGGTTGGCCTACGGCGGGGTCTGCGACCACGGCGTCGACAACGGGCTGTGGCGCGTGACCTACGGCGGCGGACAGGCCTTCTGGCAACGCGTAGAGGCATTCGGCGACCGCCCGCCCCCACTGTGGGGCTCCGGGATGTGCTACAACAGCAACGACTTTGTGATGCTGATGTTCGGTGGCAATCACGCGCCGCCGGGCAACACCCCGGACATCGACGATCACTGCTGGTCCTTCGACCCGACCACGGATACCTGGACCGACCTGGGTACCATGGGGCCGGGCAAGCGCACCGGCATGTCGGTCTGTTACGACCTGCCCAACAAGCTGGTGTGGTTCTTCGGCGGGCTCGACGACAACGGCAACCTGATGAACGACCTGTGGACGTTCGACTACAGCAGCAACAATTGGTCGCAAAGAAGCGCGACCGGCAGCCTGCCCGATCCGCGCGTCGGCGCCACCATGGGCTTCGATACCCGCCAGGGCCGCCTGCTTATGCTCGGCGGCGACAGCAGCGTCTCAGGGCCGAACCGCCAGCTGCATGAGTTCAGCCTCGCCTCCGGCAAATGGACGGCGCTCAGCGTCAACAATTCAGGCAACGCTGAGAATGTGAACCTGACCGGGGGCATTTACGACGACGCGTGCAGCCGCTTCCTTCACCTGCCTACCCAGCGCAAAAAGGCACAGGCCGTGGTAATGGCGACCAACGGCGCCACCTGGCAGTACCTGACACCACCGGGCCAGAACAACACGTCCGGGGGCACAGGCTTGTACGATCCGACGACGGGGCGATACTACTGCGTGTTCGGCGAGCGCACGATCTCGGGAAGCAGCATCGGCACCAACGAGGTTCGCACGTTCGTGTTGCAGTAGTAGGATGAATTGATCAGGACACCAAGGCTGGATGCGCCTTTGAACCAGCAGCTGGACGAACTTTTTCTGAAGCGCGCGGGCGATCGGGGTTTGCTCACCGACTCGCAGGTGGGTTCGTTGCGCGACGAACTCAATGAACGCCGCGAATCCGAGCCGGATATCGCCGCCTCGGAACTCGCGGTCGAGAAGGGCTGGCTCGGCGTTGAGGCGGCGCTGGCGCTGCTTGACGCGAAACCCGAAGACACGATCGCCGACCTGACGGCGCGCATCAGCGAGGGCGAACTCGCTTCGCTCAGTCCCACGGACGACGACCAGCCGTCGCTCGAGCCCGACTCGCCCGACACCCAGCGCTTCCCGAACGTACACGACGTCGAGATCCAGCCTGAGGACGAACAGTTCGACGAGGTTCCCCGCCTGGTCGAGCCCCTGTACCCCAGCTACGCCGTCTCCGACAACCCCAGCGAGGACAGCCACCTCGAAATGGAACTGCCGCCGCCCGAAGCCAGCAGCGGCGACAGCATCTTCGACGACAGCGAAAGCAAGGAAGTCCCGTCGCTCGAAACCGACGACGGCGGACCGTCGATCGTCGGCGAGCGCACGCCCAGCAGCCGCTTTGCCAGCGCCGACCTGCTGCCACCGGAAACCGAGCTCGGCGACGCCGGCGCCCTGGAAGAAATCGAGATCGAGGAATCCGACCTCGACGATGAAGAAATCATCATGCCGGCCGACGAAGCCGGCGTGCCCGAGGCCGTGCTGGACGAAATGGACCACGGCATCGCGGACGAAATCCACAGTGAAGCCGCCGAGGGGTTTGAACAGGACATCGCCGCCGAAGTGGCCGGCCATGGCTACATGCAACCCGCCGCGCTCGACAGCAGCGACACTTTCACCGGTGACCAGATGCGCCCGCGCCCCAAGGACACGGAGCGCATGGAAGGCGTCGGCGCGCGCCGGTCGGATACCGAGCGCCTGCAGCCGGTCGATTCGCTGAAGTCCGACACGGAAACCTACAGCAACAAACATCGCGACCCGGGACGCACCAGCAGCGATACCAGCCTCGACGGTCTCAGCAGCGCGGGCGCGGAGGGCTACTTCGGCGAGCGCGAAAGCCCGCCGCCACAGTTCGCGCAACGGGGCGGCAAGGGCGCCGACATGGACTTCGCGGCATTTGGCGAAGACGAACGCGCCGAGGAGCCCAGTGAGGAAACCGAGGAAACCTCGGTTCGCATGAACGACAGCGCCGTCAACGAGGTGATGGCGCAGGCCGACGACAGCTACTTCGGCCCGCCCGCCGACCTGACGATCACGCCGCCGGAAATGCTCGAAGATTCCATCGCGCCGCCGAAGCCGATGGACGAAAAGACCCTGTTCGACTCGGAAAGCCTGAAGGGAACGCCAGGCGAAGAGCAGGAGGCGGACTTCGTCGCCACGGCGCCGCCGAGCGCCAACGTACAGGAGCCGGTGTCGGCCGAGATCACCGACGACTCCGACATCGACGTCAGCGTGACGCTGCCGGGCGAATTCCCCGCCGACGCCAGCACGATCATCGACGAGAGCGAGTTCGCGATTGAGGACGTCACCGACGAATCCGAGGTCAGCGAAGTCACCACCGGCAGCCGCACGGCGTTCGCCACCGGCGAGGTCGCTCGCCCCGGGCTGCGCAACCGCACCGACAGCAAGCTCGGCGTCGAAAGCAACATCACCGGCGACGAGGTGATCACCGGGCATGAAATGACGCTGGCCGACCTGCGCCAGCAGATGGGCATCGGCCAGGGCGTCAAGCTCGGCAGCCCGGGGGGCGGCGCGCTGAGCCGCCTCAAGAAGACGAGCAAGAAAAAGCGCTACAGCGTCATCCGCGAAATCGCCCGCGGCGGCATGGGCAAGGTGATCGAGGTCGAGGACAACGACCTGCGCCGCAGCGTCGCGTTGAAGGTGCTGCGCAAGGAAATGCTCGACCGCAGCGACCTCGTCGAGCGCTTCCTGGAAGAAGCCCAGATCACAGGCCAGCTTGAGCACCCGAACATCGTGCCCGTGCACGAAATCGGCGTGGACGGGCGCGGCAACCTTTACTTCACGATGAAGCTGGTCGAAGGCGAAGAGCTGTCCAGCATCATCAAGCGCCTGCGCAAGAAAGACCCCAGCGCCGAGAAGGCCTACCCGATCAGCCGCCTGGTGGACGTCTTCATCAAGGTTTGCGAAGGCGTCAGCTTCGCGCACTCGCGCGGCGTGATCCACCGCGACCTGAAGCCCGCCAACATCATGGTCGGGCGTTTCGGCGAAGTGCAGATCATGGACTGGGGCGTCGCCAAGATCGTCGGGCGCAAGGAAGACACCGCCGACCGCGAGGTGCGCAGCGACCGCCAGGACGACGACGCCGCCCGCACCATGGTCGGCAGCATCCTCGGCACGCCCAGCTATATGTCGCCCGAGCAAGCCCGCGGCGAAGTCAACAGCATGGGACCCGAGGCGGACATCTTCAGCCTCGGCGTGATTCTGTACGAGCTGCTGGCGCTGCACACGCCGTGGACCGCGCAGACCAGCGCGCAGGTCATCGACCAGGTCAAGAACTACGACCCGGAAACGCCGACCAGGCGCTCGCCCGACAGGCGCATCCCGCCCGAGCTCGACCAGCTCGCCATGAAGTGCATTGCCAAGGCGCCTTCCAAGCGCATCCCGAGCGCGCAGGAACTCGTCGATGACTTGCGCGCCTGGCAGGAAGGCGGGCGCCTGGCCGCGGTCGAGTACTCGATGGGCCAGTTGATCGGCAAGTGGATCTCGCGCCACAAGGTCGGGCTGATCATGATCCTGCTGGTGATCGGCGCGCTCGGCGTGGGCGGGTTCTTCGCTTACAGGGCCGCGCAGCAGGCCTCGATCGACCGCGCCAACGAGCTGGTCGCCAAGGCGGACACCCGCCTGGCCGACGCCGAAACGGCGCTCAACGGCGGCAAGTACGACGACGCCGCCAAGATCGCATCCGACGCCATTTCCCAGTACCAGAGCGCCCTGCTGACGCTCGGCGACGACGAAGACGCGTCGGCCGGGCTGCGCAAGGCGAACACCATCAACGGCGAGGCACAGGTGCGCAAGTCGATGGAAGCCCGCGCCGCCGCCGAAGAAAAGGAACGCAGGCAGGCCGAGGATGCCTTCGGCACGGCGTTTGACTCCGCCGTCGAGAAACACCAGCAGGCCAAGGACGCCGAAACCGAAGGCAAAGTCGTGCTCAGCCGCCTTAAGGAAATGTACTCGGATGCGCAGGCCGCGTACCGCCAGGTGCAGACCATCAAGCTTGAGGGCCACGACGACGAAAAGGCCCAGGTCATCGAAGCGATCAGCAGCATCAGCACCTGGCTGAAAGCCTACGACGCCCGCAAGCAGGCCGAGGAAGACATGGGCAAGCTGCGCGGGCTCGTCGACGCGGCCGACAGCGGGCTCGGCGAGGCGATCGCCATGGATTCGACAAAGTACGGTGAAGCCACGCAGAAGCTGGTGCAGGTGATCAGCCTGTGCGACCAGGCCATCAGCGTTTCCGTGGCGGGCCAGGGCGCGGACACCCTGCGCGACCAGGCCCAGGGCACCAAGGCCCGCGCGTCACTCGAATTCGCGACCCGCGCCATGAACGGCGGCCATTACGACGTCGCCGACCTGATGCTGAACACCGGCGCGGCCACCGGCAAACTCACCGAACAGATCCGCAGCACCCGCACCGTGCTGGACAAGAAAATCGAGGAACAGTCCCGCTTCAACCGCCTGCTGGCCGACGCGCGCGACGCCGTCTCCAACAAGGAATGGGTGCTGGCGCAGTCACAGATCCAGGCCGCACTGAAGGAAGCCGAGACCAGTGAGTTCGCCACGGACAAAGACCGCAGCGAACTCGACCGCATGATGCAGCTCGCGCGCCTGGAGGAGCTGCACTTCAACGACTCGCGCGCGAAAAAGAGCGAAGACCTCGCCCGCGCGCTCGGCGGCTACGACGCGCTGATACCCGAACTGACCGACCCGGACTACAGCAACCGTGCGCTCGCCTATCGCGACGAAGTCCGCACGCGCCTCGGCGCCGCGCTGTACGCCGAGGGCACCGATTCCGACGACGACAAGGTGAAAGGCGAGCTGCTTGAGCGCGCCCTCAAGTACGTCACCGACAAGGCGACCATCTCGGAAATCAACACGCAACTCACCAGC
The DNA here is from genome assembly GCA_020425515.1 of Planctomycetota bacterium. Classification (GTDB taxonomy): domain Bacteria; phylum Planctomycetota; class UBA8742; order UBA2392; family UBA2392; genus JACKID01. The sequence goes on from JAGQRI010000004.1 coordinate 46,460, forward strand.
ATCAAGCTGCGCATCGCCACCAAGCAGGTCAGCGACGAGCTGGTGCTGCTGCCGCTGGGCACCTACACCGTCGGCAGCAACCGCGACGGCGACAACAACGCCCAGCACCAGTTCGAAATGAAGGACTTCGTCTTCATCGACAAGTACCTCGTGACCAACGAGCAGTACAAGAAGTTCGTCGAGGCCGGCGGCTACACCGAGCCAAGCTACTGGGACCAAGCCGCGCTGCAGTTCATCGGCGTGATGGTCGACAGCACCGGCGAGCCCGGCCCCGCCAGTTGGGCCGAGGGCGGCTTTGACGAGTCGCTGGCCAAGTACCCCGTCACCGGGCTCAGCCTGTTCGAGGCGCAGGCTTATGCGCGCTGGGCCGGCAAGCGCCTGCCGACCGCCGACGAGTGGGAGGTCGCGGCCGGCGCGCCCCGCACCGACGCAACGGCCGAGGCCGGCGACTACCCGTTCGGCCCGCGCGAAAACGGCCCGCAAAACGGCGTCGCCGAGCCGCGCGAAGTGGGCACGACCGAGTGGGACCGCAGCGTCCTCGGCGTGCGCGACCTCGGCAGCAACGTCGCCGAATGGACCGGCGACCACGACGAAAGAGCCGCAACGGTCAAGGGCGCCGAGCCCGGGCTGCGTCCTGAATTGTTCTTCCGCTATGCGCGCCGCACGAAAAACAGCGTGGCGCAGTTGCTCGATCGCTCGCCGGGGCGCGGCTTCCGCTGTGCCCAGAAGTTCACCCTCAGCAGTGAAAAAGAGGACGGGGATGGCTCGGATGGTTAGGAGGCAGTCACAAAGCCCACTCATGGCGTATTTCGTGCGGCGGGCTTCGCGCTGCTTCGTTGC
>JAGQRI010000268.1 GCA_020425515.1 Planctomycetota bacterium
TGAACATGAACTTCCAGGTGCTGCCCGGCTACGACCACGTGATCACCATGACGCCGGGTGATACCGGCGAATTCCACATCATCTGCAACGAGTTCTGCGGGCAAGGACACCAGGTAATGACCGGCTTGATCATCGTTGAGGAATAGGGGGCGGCCATGGGAAACATGAAGCCAGAAAAGATGCGCGTCTGCGCCACCACGGGGCTGCCCGTGTGCCTCAACGCGGAGTTGTTCATCAAGCTCAACGCTGTGTTCGGCGTAGTCTCGCTGCTGATCGGCGCGGTCGCGGCCATCCTGCTGGCGCTGACGCGCTGGGAGGCCGTGGGTCTGCTAAAGCCGATCGGCTACTACCAGGTCATCACTCTCCACGGTCTGAACATGCTGATCTTCTGGATCCTGTTCATGGAGATGGCGATCCTGTACTTCTGCTCGACCACGCTGCTGAACAGTCGGAACTTTTCCAACGCACTGAGTTGGGGGCAGTTCCTGCTGATGTTGATCGGCTTCGGCATGGTCAACTACTCAGTGCTGGCCGAGCGCGCGCTCGTCACCATGACCAGCTATGTCCCGCTTGAGGCAGGCCAGGAGTTTTACCTGGGCCTGATCCTGTTCGCCGTCGGGGCGCTGCTCGGCGTGGTCAACTTTTTCGGCGGGCTGTACATCGCCAAGCGCGACAAGACTTACAAGGGCGCCATTCCGCTTGTGGTATTCGGCGCGCTCGCGGCGGCCATCATCGCCGTCTTCACCATCGTGCACGGCGCCATCGTGCTGATCCCCACTTGGCTGTGGTCCATCGGCGTGCTCGAGAACCCACCGGATGCGGCCTGGTACCGCCTGATCTGGTGGGGGCTCGGGCACTGCAGCCAGCAGATCAACGTCTGTGCCATGGTCGCCGTGTGGTACTTCCTGGCAACGCTGACGACGGGCGCCAAGCCGCTGAACCAGACGGTCTGCCGCTTCGCCTTCCTTATGTACATCCTGTTCATCAACCTAGCGTCGGCGCACCACCTGCTGGTCGACCCGGCCGTCGGCGCCGGCTGGAAGATGTGGAACACCAGCTACGCGCTGTACCTCGCGGTACTGGCATCGATGATTCACGGCTTCACGGTGCCGGCCTCGGTGGAAGCAGCGCAGCGCAAGAAGGGAATTGGCGGACTGTTCGGCTGGCTGACGCGTGCGCCGTGGAAGGACCCGGGGTTCGCCGCCTTCTTCCTGTCGCTGGTGATCTTCGGATTCGGCGGCGGGATCACCGGTGTGACGCTGGGGACCCATCAGATCAACATCATCGCCCACAACACCCTGCGCATTCCCGGCCACTTTCACGTAACCGTCGCGGGCGGGACCAGCCTCGCCTTCATGGGTCTGGCCTATTACGTCGTGCCGCTGATCTTCCGTAAGGAATACGCACTCAAGAAGCTGGTTCGCCTGCAGCCGTACGTGTTCGGCTTCGGCATCTGCCTGATGGCGATCGGCATGACGCTGGCCGGCAGCCTCGGCGTCCCGCGCCGCCACCCGGACATCGACTTCACCGACGCGCGCATCGCGGTCGACATGGGCCAGGCGGCGCCGTTCCTGGCGATGCTGGGCATCGGCGGCGTGATCGCGGCCACCGGCGCGCTGATGTTCGTGCTGCTGACGGTGTGGGCCGTCTTCTTCGGCAAGAGCAACAAGGGCAGAGCAATGGAGAGTTGGCAGACGCCCGAGCAGGACCGCATCACCAAGAGCCTGATCACCACGAAGTGGGATCCGAACGAAAAGGGGCTGAAGCCGAAGGGAACGGTCGTGCTGACGTTCATCTTCCTGGCCTCGTTCGCCGTGTACTACTTCGCCAACTGGAAAGCACTGATCGACGTATGGCCGGTGCGATAGCACCGATGGGGACCGCGTGTCATGGCAACCGCAAGGAACATCCTGCTGCAACGCCTGCCCGCGGTCCTGCGCCGGCCATTTGAGAACGGCTGGTTCGCATTGTTCATGCTGTTCAGCCTGCTGTTCTGGAACGGGCTGATGTTGACGCTGTCCCTGGCGCCGGCCGGTGACGGTGAGCTGGGCGCGTTCACCAGCGACTTTCGGCGCTGGTGTCTGAACTACGACGAGACGACCGGCGGGGTCGACTGGTCCTACGCCGTTCCGTTCATCAGTGTGCCCCTGGTGCTCGGGACGGCTACGCTGGGCGTGTATTACGCGCAGTTGAAGGCGGTTTTGCGCAGGCCGTTGGCTCTCTTCGCCTGCGCAACGGCGGCCATAGTGGCCGTCGGGTTTGCGGGTGCCGGGATTTACTGGACGAGTGACGCGGTGCCGCCCATCGCACAGGTCCAGGATCCCGGTTCCCCGCTGCCATTCCCGGCCGCGAAGCTGCGCATCTCGCACGAGCCCCCGCCGATCCACCTGCGCAACCAGGCCGGCGAGCCGACATCCCTCGGGCCGCTACGCGGGCGTGTTGTCATACTTACGGGCGTCTACACGCGCTGCCCCACTACCTGTTCGCTGATCATGGCGCAGGCGCGGCAGGCCGTAGCGCGGCTCGATTCTGCCGAGCAACAGGACGTATACGTGATCGCCGTGACCCTGGACCCGGAGCACGACGACCAGGCGGCGCTGCGCGATCTGGCGGACAGGCAGGGTCTGGATCTTCCCCACTGGAACCTGTGCACCGGCAACGTCGAAGAGGTCAACCGGCTGCTGGACCGCATGGGCATCGAGCGGCGAGTCGACCCGGCCACGGGGATCATCGACCATTCCAACCAGTTCCTGGTGGTAGACCGATCGGGGAAGGTCGCCTACCGGTTTTCCCTCGGCTACCTGCAGGAAGACTGGATGGTCGAAGCCCTCAAGCTGCTGTGCGCTGAACGGGGGCCGCAGTCATGACCGCCGGCGACGACAGCGAAGGCGAACAGTTAGTCGCTCTGCTTGAGCCCGCGCGTGTGGACGACGCCCGCCCGGATCGCCCACTGCGGGGCGAACCGTTGCTGGCAGCCGGTGACCGGACGCTACTGAAGGCCGAGCGTTTGGTGGGGCGAGGCTTACCCCGGGCGTACAATCCGCTGGCATGGACCGGTGCACTGGCCGGGTTCAATTTCATCCTGGCCGCGATCACCGGGATCATCCTGCTGTTCGCGTACGACACCAGCGTGCACTCGGCACACGCCTCGATCGCGGCGATGCAGCAGCAGCCGTGGGGCATGGGGCTGGTCCGCACCATGCACCGCTACAGCTCGGATGCGTGCGTGCTGTTTGCGGTCATTCACGGGATCAAGGTGTTCCTCGCGCGCAAGTTCACGGGCGCGCGCTGGATCGCATGGATTACCGGGCTGCTGCTGCTGGGGATGGTCTGGCTCGACGGCTGGCTGGGGTACTGGCTGACGTGGGATCAGCGGGCGCAGGCAATCGCCGTGGGCAGCGCGCAGGTGCTGGACGTCCTGCCGATTTTCCCCGAGCCCCTTACCCGTTCCTTCCTTACGAATGACGGCATCAACTCACTGATCTTCTTCGCGGTCTTCTTCGCTCACGTACTCTTGCCGATCCCGATCGGAATCATGATCTGGATTCACCTGGTACGGTTGAAGAAGCCCGCCTTTCTGCCCGGACGCAACATGATGATCGCTGTGGCGCTCGTGCTCATCGTGGCGTCGCTGGTCGTGCCGGCCACGCTGGCCCAGCCGGCCGACATGCGCGTCTTCCCCGATCATTTCGACATGGACTGGTTCTACCTGCTGCCCTTGTTCTTCACGGACCGGATGGCCGGTGGCTGGTTCTGGCTGTTCGCGATCGGGCTGCTGGCCGGGCTGTCTTCGCTGCCCTGGCTGCTGGCCCGCCCGCGCAAACAACCGGCGAAGGCAGATCAGAAAACCTGCAACGGCTGTACCCAGTGCTTCCAGGACTGCCCCTACGAAGCGATCAGCATGGTAAAGGTCGAAGGGAAAGAAAACCTGGTATCGCTGGTCGACCCGAAGCGCTGCGTGAGCTGCGGCGTCTGCGTCGGGTCGTGCGATCCCGGCGCGATGCGCTACGAAGACCTCGACCGCCGCACCGTTCGCGACCGCGTGCTCGGCTGGATGCAACAGGGAGGGCCGAAAGCCGTTGCGTTCCTGTGTGCCGACGGCGCCGGGCGGCACGTACGGTTCGACCTCTCGACCGGGCTGACTGAGGAACTGCCGGGCTTTCGCGTGGTCGGCATCCCGTGCGCGGCCTGGCTGCACTCCTCGCTCGTCGAGTTGATTGTGCGCAAGGGCGGGCGCGTGCTGCTGGTCGCTTGCGACGGCAGTGAGCCGCGCTGCCGGCTGGGCAGTGAAATCGCCGCACTGCGTGTGGCAGGAAAGCGAGATCCCGTTTTCGACGAAAAGCGTATTCCCGCCGGGGCGTTCCAGTTCGTGCAGCTTGAATCAACCCGCCCGGAAGACTTGCGTACCGCGGCCGCCCGCTTCCTGGACGTATTAGCGCAACCCGAGGTGCCGGTGCGAACCGCGCCGCCGCTCAGGGTCCTGATCGGCGCGGCCACGGTTTTGCTGCTGCTGGCCGCGCTGCTGGGCATCTCGCGTCTCGCGTACATCGCTCCGAGCAGACCGCCGTCCATGCTGGTGGTCGCTTTCAAGCATGCGGGGCAGC
>JAGQRI010000269.1 GCA_020425515.1 Planctomycetota bacterium
ATCAAGTGCGCCGACTGGCTGATCGACCTCGGCCCCGAAGGCGGCGACGCCGGCGGCCGGATCGTAGCCGAAGGCCCTCCTGCCGAAGTAGCCAACATAGAAGACAGCCACACCGGCCATTTCCTCAAGCGGTACTTCACAGCGAACAGGAGCCCGGAGCGCCAGCGACGGGGAAGCAAGCAAAGCAAGGGCGGGGGTCGAAGCACCAGGAAGTCCTCAGCCAAGAAGAAGGCGGCAACAAAGTCCAAGTCGGCAAAGAAGAAACCCAGGTCGTCCACCAAGCCAACCCGCAAGAAAGCCGTGGCAAAGTAGAAACCATAGGTCCACATACCTACGACTTCCTATTCCAATGTCGGGAGACAAACATTGGACCCACGTGAAAAGCTGGATCTGTTCGGGGAATTGGTTGTCCGGACACTGTGGGATCGCCCACAGGAATGGTTGGAACAAATGCTTCAAGGGAAGATTGCCGCCCCAGACAGCAAGCCGATGCAGGCTCAACTGCAACACCTAGGAGAGCACGAACAACGAATGCTCAAAGTTGTGCTTCAGGAAGCACTGACCACCGGCATGCATGACTTCCTGTTTGCGCTGGTCGAAGCCCACGACTTTGAACAGGGCATCCGAGTAGAGTCGCACGAAGAGAATGTGGTGGAACTGAGCGACGGGCTGCATGGTGAGCTGTTCGGTTCAAGCGGATGGATTGCGAGGTACGGCAAGATCAGTCGACTTCACGAGTAGTCTCAACCAGCAGTCACGCAAACCCCAAAGAACAGGAGTGGCCGGAGACGCCGAATGACACTTGGTGTCTTTGTGCCTCCGTGTGCGCTAAAACCATCACATGACGCAGACCGTCTACATCATCGGTTCCGGGCAGGACGGCGGGTTGCCGCAGTTCGGCTCGCGCATGGCGCCGGACATGACAGCGCGTGTCGATCCGCTGGCGGTACGTCTGGGGCCGAGCATCTGCATTGTCGATCAACCCGTCGCTGGCGCTCCGGGCTCCTGTTTTTTGGTCGACGTTTCGCCCGACATCAAGGAGCAGGAAGACCGCCTGCTGAAACTTCCCGCATACGCGGCGCGCGCCACACAAAACCCCTTCGACGGCGTGCTGCTGACCCACGCGCATATGGGCCACTACGCCGGGCTGGTGCACTTCGGGCGCGAAGCTGCGAACTGCTCGAACCTGCCGGTCTGGTGCACGGAAAAGATGGCCGGGTTTCTTTCGGCGAACGCGCCTTGGGATCAACTGGTTTCGCTCGGCAATATTGAATTGCGCGCCGTAGGGACACGCGGCCGCGTGTCCCTGCAACCCTGGCCCGGCCTGAGCATCCGCCCGATCGCCGTTCCGCACCGGGGCGAGTACACCGACACGGTCGGCATCAGCATCAACGAGACGCTGCTGTACGTGCCGGACATCGACAACTGGGACGCCTGGCCGGCCGCGCGGGAAGAGGTCGGGAAGCACAAGATCAGCCTGCTGGACGCGACGTTCTATTCACGCGACGAGTTGCCCGGGCGCGACCTGTCCGAAATCTCCCACCCGTTCATCACGGACACGCTGAAGAAGTTCGGCGACCTCACCAAAGACCGCCGCATCATCCTGACGCACTTCAACCACTCCAACCCGGTCTGCGATCCCGGCAGCGTGCAGGCTCGCACCGTGCTGGAGGCCGGCTTCGAGCTCGCGCAGGAAATGACGGCGATACGGCTCTAGACCTAGTGGCGCGGGCACCCCGCCCGCGGTCGCGGCGAGGTTGCCGCGACAAAAACAAAGCGGGCGAGTCGCCCACATCACGGCCTCTAACCCAATCTTAACCCGACCCACACTCGCAACCCGCGCGCGCGTTTTCACACTTGGCGGCTTCAAGGAGACCGCCATGAACAAGCTTTCCCGCCTGCTGCTAGCATTGGCCGCGCTCGCGCTGGTGCTGTCGATGCCCTATGCCGAGCACGGCGCGAATCGCGCCGCCGCCAACGACGGGCTGAACGCGACACTGTACGCCCAGTCCGCGGCCGAGTACCGCGCCGCCTGCATGCAGGCCTACGCGCTGGCGAAGCTCAACCTGCAGCGCGCGCACGAGGACGTGAACTGGACCGCCGCACTAGAGCAGGGCGAAGACTTCGGCGACAAGCGCCCGGCCGTGATCCTCGACGTCGACGAAACCGTGCTCAACAACAGCGACTACCAGGGCTGGACCGTCCACGCCGGCGCCGAGTTCGGCAGCGTCACCTGGAACCAGTGGTGCGAACAGCGCAAGGCCGAGGCGATCGCGGGCGCGGTCGAGTTCTGCAACTACGCCAGCAAGAGCGGCGTGACCGTCTTCTACCTGACCAATCGCGACGCCAAGGTCAAAGAAGCCACGCGCGACAACCTGAAGGCGCTGGGTTTCCCATTCAGCGATGAGGTCGACACGATGCGCCCGCGCACCGACACATCGGACAAGTCGCCGCGCCGGGCAGCCATCTGCAAGGACTTCCGTGTGCTGCTGCTGGTCGGCGACGCGGGCGGCGACTTCACCAGTGAGCTCGACAGCGGCAGCCCGTACCAGCGCCGCAAGGTGGCCGAGAAGTACGCCGACTGGTGGGGCGAGCGCTGGATCATCCTGCCCAACCCGATGTACGGCAAATGGGAGAGCGCGCTTTACGACAACAACTACGGGCTCAGCGTCACCGAGAAGCGGCAGTCGAAACTGGCCGCACTGCGCTACGCGAACATCAACGCCCCTGCCGAGCCGCCCGCGGTTGATCCCAAGCCGAACCCGATGCTGAAATCCGGCCCGATGCCCGCCTACGCCGACATGACCGGCACGGCGATCTGGCTGCAGACGACGAAGCCGGCAAAGGTCGAGCTGAAATACTGGGTCGAAACGAAACCTGAAGAAGTCTGGAACGAATCACTCGAAACCAGCAAGCCCGGCGACTGCATTGCCGTGTTCCGCCTCAGCAGCCTCGACTTCGGCACGACCTGCGCCTACTCGCTCAAGATTGACGGCGCGCCTGTCGAGTTGCCCTATGCCCTCCGGTTCAAGACGCAGCCGTTGTGGCAGTGGCGCATGGACCCGCCGGATTTCAGCTTCACTCTCGGCTCGTGCCTCTACGTCAACGAGCCCGCGTTCGACAGGCCGGGCAAGCCGTACGGCAGTGACTTTGAGTTGCTGGACGCGCTCGCCGACGACCCGGCCGAGTTCATGCTCTGGCTCGGCGACAATACCTACACGCGCGAGCCGGACTGGAACAGCGAAAGCGGCATCCGCTACCGCTACGCCCACACGCGCGCGTACCCGGGCCTGCAGCGGCTGCTGGCGAACCGGCAGCACTACGCGGTGTGGGATGACCACGACTACGGGCCGAACGATTCCGACCGCTCCTATCCTTTAAAGGAAGAAGCGCTGCGCGTGTTCAGCGACTACTGGCCCGCGCACCGTTACGGCGCGCCCGGCATTCCAGGTGTGTTTCAGCGTTTCGAGTGGGGCGACGTCGAGATCATCATGCTCGACGACCGCTGGTACCGCTCACCCAACGACGCGCCCCTGACCGACGACAAGACCATGTTCGGCGACGCGCAATTGCTTTGGTTGTTCGACCAGTTGCTCGACAGCCACGCTACGTTCAAGGTGATCGTCGGCGGAGGGCAGATGCTGAACCCGCTGCATTTCTATGAGGGTCTGGGCGACATTCCGGCCGAGCGGAAGCGCATCACCGACTTCATCGTGGACAACAATATCGAGGGCGTCCTGCTGCTCAGCGGCGACCGGCACACCTCCGAGTTACTGAAGGTGACGCCCGAGGGCGGCTACCCGCTGTACGAGTTCACCTGCAGCCCGCTCACCGCAGGCCCCGGCTACGACAAGCGCGAAACCGACAACCCCGTACGCGTGAAGGGTACCTGGGTCACCGGCACGCACAACTACGGCAAGATCAGTGTGAAAGGCAAACGCAACGACCGCCGCCTCGTGATCGAGTGCAAGGACAAGGACGGCAAGGTCCTGTTCAGCCACGAGATCAAACGCAGCGAGCTGTCGTTCAAGTAGGGGCGGGGCTAGCCCCGCCCACACACTACGCCCGGCGCCGACGCCACAGCAGAACCGGTAGCGCGAACAGCAGCCACCACGCTGAGCCCGCACCGGCCGTGCAGCCGCCGCCTCCCCCGCCGCTGCTGCCCGGATCAGGCGTCTTCACCTGGATGGTGTAGCTCTGCATGTCGGTGTCGCTGTTCGTGTCAGTGACCGTCACCGTGAAACTGTACGGCCCCGTCGTGGTCGGTACACCGGAAAGCATGCCGCCGCTGCTGAGCGTCAGCCCGGGCGGCAGGTTGATCGCCGGAACGCTCCAGCTATACCCACCCGCGCCGCCGGTGGCCGAGAAGGTCAGGCTGTAGCTAACGCTCACGTACGCGTCCGTGAGACTTCCCCCGGCCGGGCTTGCTATCGCCAGCGCCGGGGGCGTCGTAGGGCCCGCGCCGGGCCCTCCCTGTTTCAATCCGTTGTCGAGCGTCCAGCCCGGGTTGGTGCCGCTGCCCGCATAGGCGCCGCGGTAGGCGAAGCCGGTTTTCGAGTCACCGTTGAAGTCGAGGTCGTAGTGGCTGTCGCCGGTGTAGGCGGTCGTGGTCAGCGCCGTGCCGGTGCACTGCCCGGGCTTGGGGTAGAAGTCCATGCTGCCCAGCGTCGTGCTCGGGTTGGTCACGTACGTGCCCGCGTTTGCAGCCGTGTCGGTCAGGTTGTTTGTTTCGTTCAGCGGGCTGAAGCCGGAACTGATCGGGTTTGCGCTGAACACCAGGTTGCCCTGCACGCTGTGCGCGACACTCGGTTGCTCGACAATACGGATGCCGCGCGCGGCCGAGTAGACCGTGTTGTTGTAGACGTGCACGATCTTCAGCGTTTTGCCCTGGTGGTTCTTGATGTACAGCCCGGCGAAGTTGGAATCCGGCGCGTCGACCAGGATGTTGTCGTGGATGCTCAATCGACCGCAGGCCTGGATCAAACTCTCACGTGGGTTGTGGCAGACGAAATTGCCGTAGATCTCGTACATGTCGTTGCTGCCGTCGCCGCTGTCCGGGAAGCCGCTGACCAGCAGGTTCGGGCGGTCGCCGCTGCCGGACGCGCGGTTGGTCTTGATGAACACGTTGTTGCGCAGGATGGTTTTGCCGGTGCCGGTCGGCAGCCCGAGCCCCGTCGGCCAGTTGTTCTGGTGCTTGATTTCGATGCAGTAGCCCTCGGGGTCATACACCCGATTGCCCTCGATCACGCCGCGGATAAACGGCTCGTCGCCGTTGCTGTTGCCGAGGTACATGCCGGTGCCCGCGCCGATGATTTCGCAGCCGCGGATAGTCCAGTTCCAGCAGGGGCACTTGGTGTTGATCCCTACGATCTGCTGGTTCGCGCCGGCGTTCACGATCGTGCAATTCTCGATCAGCATGTCGTGAACGGTGTGCGGCGTGGTCGAGTAGCCCTCGGCCTTGATGCCGTCCACGGCCAGCCCCAGGCAGTCGATCTTCAGGTTTTTGATCTCGATATAGCTGCAGTCTTTCAGGCTGACGGTGTTGTTGCCGCTGACGCCGTTGAAGGTCGCGGGTGTACCGGCGGCCGGGCCCTCGATGGTGATCCACGCGCCCGAATTGCCATGCAGCCCGTTGATGACCAGCCGGTTGGTGTAGGTGCCGCCGGCGAGTTGCAGCGTGTCGCCCGGGTTGAGCGCGGCCAGTTTGGTCTGGTAGTCGCCTGGCGTGGCCGAGATTGTGGCGGCCGCCAACGGCGCGGCAATCAATGTGATCAGCAGTAGCAGATACTTCATCGTTCCCCCTCGTTCAGGACGTGCGCGACCCTCCCGGCGCGCGTCCGGTTTTGCGAAATCAATTCTGTCTGTGCGTGTTGCGCGCGAGACGCACGCAACCGGTGCAGGCGAGACGCCTGCGCTACTATTTCACAGCGTGGATCAACTCGACCCAGTCGAGCTCAACCTGCGCATTTTCACCAGTCGGGCTAAGGCTTACGTTCTGGAACCAGTCCTCTTCGTTGGGCGGATCACGATGGTTCGTGCGCTCGCGGAATTCGCTCAGCGGCACCTCCAGCGTGTACCATTCGTCAAGTTTCAGACCGTGGTCAGCATCGATCTCGTAGCTGAAGTTGTCTTCGCGGGGGACCGCAAACTGCGTCAGAGTTACGCTGGTTGTGCCCGTAAACCGCACGCGCAAGCGAATGATCATCCCGGTTTCATACTGTACGTGGTCAGGATAGCCCCAGAACACAGTGGCACCCTTGAGTACTCCGTCCTCGATCGTGCCTTCCCGCAGTCGTCCTTCGGGCTTCTCGCCAACGAAGTCTTCTCGATAGACAACGCGCGACTCAACGTCGAACAGAAAGCCATTCCTTTCCATAGTGTGCCTGAGCGCTCTGAATTCGCGCTTGCCGCGCTTTGTGAGGTCGCCTTCTTTTGGCCCGCTTACGACGTCTTCGCCGATCTTCAGGTCGCCCTCGTAAAGGCTGACTTGGGTGCGGCTGGCGCTTCGCTCAAAATAGACAGAACAGGAGTTCAGTGTGGCGTCGTTCCGGCCGTCCGAGAACGACACATCCTTCCGTGCCCCGCGGTTGTCGACATAGAGTTTGTCGTCAGAGAGCTCGACCTTGAGCCCGGTGTCGGTCAGTGAAACGCGCATTGTGCCGTCGAGGCGCAGGAACACGCCGCCTGCTTCAAAATCCATGGCAGAGCGCGAGCGCAGCCAGATGTTGCCCGCAAACTGGGTCATCTTGAAGGCCTGCGTCCAGAGTTTGCCGTCGTTGGAGACCTGCAACAACTTGTCCCCGGGCTTGTACCAGTCGACTTCCGTCAGCAGGTTGATGTGCAGCTTGGTATCCGGCTCCGGAGTGGTCTCCTCTGGCTGCTTGGGCTGCTCGACTGTGTCGTCCGGCTTCGGTTTCTCGACGGTGTCTTCGGGCTCTTTCGGTTCGGGCTCTGGTTGGGTTTCCGGTTTGGGTTGCTCGACCTGGTCTTCCGGTTTGGGTTCGGGCTGCTCCTCCGGCTGGGGCTCGGGTTGGTCGTTGGCTTCCGGTTCCGGCTCGGTGTTCGTTTCCGGCTGGGTTTTGTCCTTCGGCTCGTTCTCCGGCGCGGCGTTTGGTTTTGGCTTGTCGGGGGTGTCTTGACCCCCGCCCTCGCGGGCGGGGCTTTGATTGTTGTCGTCGGCCGTCTGGGGCTGGTCGGGTGTGACTGTGTCGTTCGTCTTGGCGAGTTCGGGCAGCCAAGTCACGGCCGCGTAGAACAGTCCGGCGACCAGCACGAAGGCGATCACGGTGGCCGTGACGGAGACCCAGCGGCGCCCGCGGGTGCGGCGCATCGAGCGCCCGCGGTCCACGCCAATCGGCCCGAGCGGGGTCAGCAGGCGCTGGGTGCGGTCGCCCGGCGGGTGTGGCTCACCGGCGGCGGTCGAGTCGCGCAGCGCGTCCTCGATCAGCACATCCCAGATTCGATCTTCGTTCTTGCTCATGGGTCTCCAGTAGACGAGTCCGCGGGCCGGGCGAATGTCCTTTGAAAAACCAGAAATTTCACACGAAGCCGCGAGGCCACGAAGAACTTCAACTGCATTTGGTCAGGATGGACAGGAAGAGAGTGGACACGGACTGGCGGTGGAGCACTCAAGAGTCGAAGTCCAGTTTTGGCGAACCACGACGATGCCGCTTCCACGTTCATCCTGTCCATCCTGACAAAGGCCTTTCTTTGTGCCTTCGTGTGAGGCTCAGCCGTTCAGGCGACGCTCGACGCACTCCTTCAGTTTGGCCTTTACGCGCTCGAGCAAATTCTTGGCGCCGCCTTCGCTCAGCTCCAGCGACTCGGCGATCTGCTTGCGGCTGGCGTTCATGGTGTAACGCAGGTGCAGGGCTTTGCGCTCGCGCTCGTCCATCATGGCGATGCACTGTTTTAACGCGTCGACCTTCGATTGCGCGCCGTCATCGCCGGCGATCTCGGCCCAGTCCTGCTCGATGGTCTCGCGGTCCAGCGGCACCAGCTTGCGCGTGCGCCGCAGAGATTTCAGGAAAACGTTCTTCGCCACCGTGCGCAGCCAGGCGGCGATCTCAACGCCTTCGCGCTGCTCGGGCGGCGTGCGGATCGCCTGCAGGAAGGCCTCCTGCACGGCGTCCTCGGCCTCGGTGCGCGTCGCGCCCAGCACGCGCAGGAAACGCTGCAGGTCGACGCCGTGGTCGCGCCAGAGTGTGTCGAGGTCGAGCTGGGGCATGATGCGGGATTATAGACCCTCGCGCAGCCACGGGCCAACGCCCCCGGCCTGCAGGAGGATTCCGCGGATGAAGTCGCCCTTGGCGTTGGTGTAGGCGATGCGGTCGTCGCGGTACTTTTGCGCCAGATCGCGCTTGAGTTGCTCGTAGGCCTGTGCGTCTTCGGGGTGATCGCATAGCCATTCGCGGAAGACGCGCTGGTCGTTCACGAACCAGAAATCCCGGTGTGCCACGTGCACGTGGGCGCTGCGCCCGTCCGCGTGGCGGAAGAAGTACAGCCGCCCCGGCAGCCCGTTGACGCCGCGATAGGTGAAGTCGCAGGCGATGACCGCCTTGACGAAGCCGACATGAGCCGCGTTGCCGGCCGGCTCGATCGGCGAATGCTCACCGGGTACGGCCTCGACTTCGTTTGACGTGTCAACCAGCGAGTCGTCGTCCACGACGATCATGATGTCGATGACCGGCTTTGCCGCGATACCGGGAACGGCCGTGCTGCCGATGTGCTCGATCGTGAACGCGCTGCCCAGGTTGGCGGCCAGCCTCCCGCGCTCGCCCTCGAACTGCGCGGGCCAGGCGGGGTCGTAGTCGACGATGATTACCGGGTCGGGCATGGGTTGTTTTTACCACAGAGCCCCGGAGCGCACAGAGAAAGGCCAATAACTCTGTGTCCTCTGTGGCTCCGCGGTGAAAACCAGTAAAACCCCGGCATGGAAGCGGCGGTGATCGGCAAGGATTTGCGCAAGAGCTACGGTGATTTCGTCGCCGTGGACGGTATCGATTTCGAGATCCCGCGCGGCGTGTGCTTCGGCTTTCTCGGCCCGAACGGCGCGGGCAAGACCACCACCATGCGCATGATCTATCGCGCCTCGCCGATCGGCGGCGGCAGCCTTAACATTCTCGGCCACGACGTCGGCAGCGGGCGCAACGATCGTCGCATTAAACAGCAGCTCGGCGTGGTGCCCCAGGATGACAACCTGGACCAGGAACTTTCCGTCCGTGAGAACCTGGAAGTGTTCGCACGCTTCTATGGGCTGTCCCGCAAGCAGGCCAAGGCACGCGCCGTTGAGCTGCTCGAGTTCGTGCATTTGACGGAGCGCGCGGAATCGAAAGTGCTGGAGCTGTCGGGCGGCATGAAACGCCGTGTGCTGATCGCGCGCGGGCTGGTCGGCAACCCGGAGCTGGTGGTGCTCGACGAGCCGACGACAGGATTGGACCCGCAGGCACGCATCAACCTGTGGGACCGCATGCGCGATTTGAAACGCCGCAACGCCACGCTAATCCTGACCACGCATTACATGGACGAGGCCGAGCAGCTCTGCGACCGGCTGGTGATCATGGACAAGGGCAAGATCGTGGCCGAAGGCGCGCCGCGCGACCTGATCAAGCAACACGTCAGCAGCCACGTCGTCGAAATCGACCTGGCCCCGTCAGCCCGGCATGCCAATGCCGGGCCTTCCAACGACGACGCGGCGGCACAACTGCAGGGCATGGCCAAGCGCAACGAAATCCACCACGACCGCCTGCTTCTATATGTAGACAACGGCGAGGAAGTGGTGGGGAAGGCCGCGCAACTGTTGCCCGACGCCGAAACACTGATCCGCCGCAGCACGCTCGAAGACGTGTTCCTGAAGATCACCGGACGAGGGCTGGAGGAATGAACAACAACAGCGAATTACCAATGACCAATAACCAATTCCCAATGGGCACCGGCCATGCAAACCAATTGGTCATTGGAAATTGGTTATTGGTTATTTGCTGTTCCAATGAAGGTCCGACGGCATGAACCTTCCCGGGGACATCAACCTTACTACAGCGCTTTCCGTCTGGCGGCGGAACATGACCGAGTACGGCCACACCTGGATGACCAACATCCTGCCGAACTTCTTTGACCCGGTGCTTTACCTGCTGGGCATGGGGCTTGGGCTCGGCATGTTCGTGGGGCGCGGGGTCAACGGGCTTTCATACATCGAGTACATCGCGCCGGGGTTGATGGCGGCTTCCGCCATGCAGGGTGCGTCGTTCGAGACTACCTACAACGTCTTCGTCAAAATGAACTTCGCCAAGCT
>JAGQRI010000270.1 GCA_020425515.1 Planctomycetota bacterium
CAGGGCGAGCTGGATTTCCACGTGCCGGGCATGAGCGACGTGATGCCCTACGACAGCAGCGTGTTCAGCCAGCTCACGCCGCGGCAGGTCGAGCGCTACATGGGCGCCTGGCGCGAGCACCTTGACGACGTGCTGCAACGCTTCGAGCCGGACGTGATTCACGCGCACCATGCCTGGATTCTGTCTTCGCTGCTGAAGGACCTCGCGCCTGACGTGCCGGTGCTGGTTCACGGCCACGGGACGGATTTGCGCCAGATGGAACTGACCGCGCACATCGCCGAGGAAGTGCGCCTCGGCGTGCGCCGCAACGAGCGTTTTGCCGTGCTGCATTCGGAGCACGCAACGGCCTACGGGTCGAAACTCGAACTCGAAGAACACCGCCTGCACGTGGTGGGGGCGGGGTATCGCGACGAGCTGTTCCACAGCGGCGGTCGCAACCGGAACAGCGGCCCAAGCATCCTGTACGCGGGCAAATACAGCCACGCGAAAGGGTTGCCGTGGCTGCTGGACGCCGTCGCGCGGCTGGGCGCGTTGAACCCGGAGTTGCGCCTGCACGTTGCCGGCACCGGCGCCGGGGAGGAGGCCGACCTGCTGCGCGCGCGCATGGAGGGCATGGCCTGCGTCGAGTTGCACGGGCAGGTGGACCAGCACCGCTTGGCCGAGCTGATGCGCAACGCGAGCGTGTTCGTGCTGCCCAGTTTTTATGAGGGACTGCCGCTGGTGCTGGTCGAGGCCGTCGCCTGCGGCTGCCGCCTGGTGGCCACGGATACGCCCGGCGTGGTGCATGATCTGGCGCCGCACCTGGGTGAAGCGATCGAGCTGGTGAAGCTGCCGAGGCTGCAAGGCCCCGACACGCCGGTGCAGGCCGACTTGCCAAGGTTCACCGACGACCTGCAAGGCGCGCTGGCCCGCGCGATCGCCAAAGGCCCGCTGCCAGACGACCTCGAACTGGAACCGTTCACCTGGAACGCCGTCTTCCAAAGGGTCGAAAACATCTGGCTGGAGCTGAAAAAGTAACCCGGCCTGCCAAGGCCGGGGATAAGCAGAGCAAATGGGCACGGGCGGAAGAAGCACGCCCCGAAGCGGATACCGCGCCGCCCTGATCCACGCCGCTTCAGATCGACCGTCCCCCCAACAATCCCCGGCCGTGGCTGGCCGGGCTATTTCCGATACTTAAAGAAGTACGCGATTCCTTCCGGCAACTCCTCGACCTGGACATCCATGTCGGCCTGTCGGGCGATCTCCCGCAGGATGTAGTCAGCCGTCGCGTTCTCGGCGGAGAAGGAGACCTTTTTCTGTTCAATGGGAAATGCCCCCTTGCCGTCGCCAGCATCGGCTCCGTCGGGCGGCATTGACGGGACAAAAACCGAGACCTCGGCCATAGCCGCAGTCTCCATGACGGCACCAACCCATTCGCAGTCTTCGAATGCTACATCAAACCGGCCGGGGATTTCCGCCGGAACGACGTTTGCCAGTTCCGCTTCCGACTTCTGTTTGATGATGATGAAGCCGTCGTCTTCGATGTATTCGAGACCGTTGGCCTCGCATATGTCGCGGATTACCTTTTTCGCTTCTTCTTCCGTTGGCTGGCCGTTCGGCATCCTCAGGCCATTCTGAAAAACCAGGTCCACGTCGCCCTGCACGATGATTTGCAGACCGGTGCGCAGAGCCAGATAGTGCATCAACGTGTGGACATCCTTGCGTGCCCAATCGACGTAGATGGTGTCGCCGTCAGCGTTGGTGGCTTCGGGTTTCGCCTTCTCGTTGTACCAGGCCGGCTTTTGGGCCGGGACGAGGCGGCGATAGCGCCCGACGGTGACAGGCGCCTCGAAGGTTTCACCGCCCATGGGCATCTTTTCGAGCAACGGCTCGGAGCGGGTAACGCCTACGGTCGCGCCGGGGTCGAACTCGTGCTTCATGTCGAGAATCGAAGGCTGAACCGGCTCGCCGGTTGCCGGTTCGTTGTCGGCGACCTGGGGCGGGCGACTTTCCGGTTGCTGCGAACCGCACGCGGCGAGAACGAGTACCGTGCAACTGATGGCGAAGGCGATTCTCATGGGTTTCTCCGGCGTTGGGCGCAGGTGGAAAGGCGCATATCCCTCCCGACTATCCCCGGCCATGGCTGGCCGGGCTACTTCTTTGACTCCTCGGGAAACTGGAATTTGTAGGTAGTGAATCCGTCTTCCAGTTTCTCGATGCCTAACTCCAGCCCGCTGAGTTCAGCCATTTCACGGAAGATCGCTTCCGGCTTGGCGTCCTTCATGGTCAGCGTGATCTTCTGATGCAGCACTTGGTAATGGGGGTTACCCTGCTCGACGGCCGGGACTAACACGAACAAGCCGCATACGCTCGCTGTTTCCATGATCGCATCCAGCAGGTCGGTCTCCTTGAAGTCGACGTTATAGGCGTCATTGATCCCGCGCTGCACATGGCTGTCGGATGCTTGCTCTTGCGGCCGCTTCATCACAATCACGACGTTCCCGTCGCGGACGAAGTCGAGCGCGTTGGCTTTGCAGATCGATTCGATGAGCGTTGCAGCCTCGTCTGTCGTGTACGGTCCCTGCGGCAGTATGCAAGTTATCAGCATCTCGCCGGCGTCTTCTTCGGTAATGGTCTGCAGCCTGTCTGAACCGGCCGCGATGTAGCGCAGCACCGTATGCAGGGGCTTTTTGACAAACGAGACACCGCGTTTCCCCTTGGCGAAGTCCATGCCTCCGGCACCGACTCTGGCCCCAGGCGTTGCTGGAATCATGGCACCGCCGATACCCCAGCCGCCGAACATGCTTTCGCCGAAGGGCATCGGCTCGAGGCCTGGCACCGGGTTGAATCCGCCGCGCGGGTTCTTGTCGGTGAAATCGACCGTGATCGGCCGGTTCGGGTCTACGATATGGCCCTCAGGGTTTTCGCGAGCGTCCGCGTCGGCATCCGCATCCCCCATATCCACGAAGCGCGAACTGGTGTCGTAGCTTGGACCCGTGCGGGTCGGCTTGCTGCTGCACGCGGCAACGGCCAACGCGGCGAGCGCGAGGATGGCGCAGATGATTCTCATGGGCTTCTCCGGCTTTGGGCGCAGTTTCGGAAATAGGCTGCGCGATTGCCAGCGTTGCATTCATGAATCCGTTGCTTGTTATGATGTTCCCCCAGACCCGAGACAGGAGACTGTGTGCCCGCATCGCGCCCGAAGTCGGACAAAAAGCCCAGCAACAAAAAGAAGAGCGGAAACAAGAAAACGCCGCGCGAGAAAATCGTCGTGCGCCGCGCCACCTTCAATGACCTCGACGCGCTGGTCGAGCTCAACAAGGCCGCCTACCCGAACCTGGCCGAGGACGGCGTGGTCTGGAACCGCCGCAACCTCGAGCAGCATTTAAGACACTTCCCGGACGGGCAGGGAGTGGTCGAGATCAACGGCAAGATCGTCGCCTCGTGCAGCAGCCTGGTTGTCAGCCTCGGGCGCGATCCGTACCGCGACCACACCTGGAGCGGCATCACCGACGGCGGCATGTTCTACAACCACGACCCATACGGCGACACGCTGTATGGCGCCGACGTCAACGTCCACCCGGATTTCCGCGGGCGCAAACTGGCGGGCAGGCTGTACCAGTTCCGCCGCGACCTGTGCCAGAGCCTGAACCTGAAACGCATCGTGCTGGGCGGGCGGCTTTACAACTACCACGAATACGCCAAACGCATGAGCGCCGACGAATACGCCCGCAAGGTCGAGGCCGGCGAATACCGTGACCTTGTGCTGAGCTTCCAGTTGAAGCAGGGGTTCACGCTCAAGAAGGTGATGGCGAACTATCTGCGCGACCCGCTGTCGAAAAACTTCGGCACGTTCCTGGAGTGGATCAACCCGACCTACAAGCGCCGCCTGCGCAAGCCGCGTGCGATCCGCGTTTCGAGCGTTCAGTACCAGATGCGCAAGGTGAACAGCTTCGAGGGTTTCAAGCAGCACATCCGTTACTTCGTCGACGTCGCGAAGGAGTACGACAGCGACTTCGTGCTGTTCCCCGAGTTGCTGACCGCGCAACTGATGTCGTACCTGAAAACCAAGACGCCGCTCGACGCCATCCGCAAGCTGACGACGCTCACGCCGAAGGTGGACGCGCTGTTTCAATCGCTCGCGAAGGAATTCCAGATCGCGATCATCGGCGGCACGCACCCGATCAAGGCCGGCAAGGTGATCGAGAACGTCGCCAGCCTGTACCTGCCCGACGGCACCGTGCACCGCCAGCCGAAGATTCATATCACGCCCAACGAGCGCCGGGCGTGGGGGATCGAGGGCGGCAGCACGCTGAAAGTCTTCGACACGCCGAAAGCGCGCGTGGGCATCCTCGTGTGTTACGACAGCGAATTCCCCGAGGCCGCGCGGTATTTGTCGGACAACGGCGCCGAGGTGATCTTCGTGCCGTTCTGCACCGACGACCGCCAGGCGTATCTGCGCGTGCGCTACTGCTGCCAGGCGCGCGCCGTCGAGAACCAGTTGTACGTCGTCATGTCCGGCACCGTGGGCAACCTGCCGGACGTCGAGAACATGGACATCCAGTATGCGCAGTCGGCCGTGCTGTCGCCGAGTGACTTCGAGTTCGCGCGCGACGGGATTCTGGCCGAGGCCATGCCGAACATTGAAACGGTGATCACGACCGACCTCGACTTCGAGGCGTTGCAGGAGGCGATCAACAGCGGCAGCGTACGCCAGCGCCGCGACCGCCGCCCGGACCTGTTCCGCTTCACGGCCGACTTCCCGAAAGACGACGAGTAGGGGCGGGCCCACGTGCCCGCCCGCCGGGCCGTCACACGGGACGGCCCCTACGGCCTCAGCACGTACTCTTCACTCTCATCGACGTAGACGTTCAGCCCGGCGTGCGCGGCAAGGCGATGCGCGGCGTAATCGGCGCTGACGTCTAGCAGGGTCATCTGCACCGTGGGAACGGCCGAGGCTTCGAAGCCGTCTTCACTGGCGCTGGCGTCGAGGCGGATCTTGATGATCCCGTCCAGTGAATCAAGCGCCTTTTCAAAACCCACGCCGCGCCAGACCACGTCGAAGTTGCCGCCATTGAGCCCGGCGCGCACGTACTTGTTGTGGACCGTCGGGCTGGGCTCGCTGACGTGGACGCCGTCGTCGGAATCGACGTAGAAGCTCACGCCCGAGTCATATCAGGCGTCGCAGAATTCCCAGCGGTCGACGTCGCCGCTGAGCCGTACGCCGTCGTTGTCGCCGCTCACGAAGAACGGGCCGAGCTTGTCCGAGCTGCGGACGTCGCCGGTCATCGGGTCGATCGTCACGCTCGCGCCGCCGAGGTTGCGGCGGATGGTGGGGGGCCGGTAGCGGGTGTAGCTAGGCCCTGAGCTGCTGGTGGTGACGCCGTCCTCGGTGGCGCGCACGCTGGCGCTGCTGCCGCTGTACGGGTCGCGCACGCTGCTGCTGGCCGAGGTCGAGACGCCCGAAGGCGAGGCCGTGGCGCGCAGCGAGGCGGTTTTGGTGCAGGCCGGAACGAACAACAACAGTGCCAGAAGCGGCAGGTAGCGCATGGGAATCCCCGGTTGAGTGGTGTGAGCAGGGGTATGTTAGCAAGTGCGGGCGCGGTCGGAAATCCAGGCCGTACCCTTGACGCCAATTTCATAATCATTATGAATATGTACCGGCAGGCGCGCCTGCCGGAAGAAAGAAACATTCCCGCCCGTTTAACAGGCGGGACGCCCGGAGGCGGCCTGGGGATGGTCCCCGGGCCGTCGTCTTCCCGCCCTTGCGGGAAACGCGCCGCCAAGCGAGCATGGAAGCCATGGACAGCACGAAGCAGATCAGCGAACGATTCCGCGCCGTCGGCATGCGCCCGACCCCCGTGCGCAAACTGATTCTGCAGGCGCTGGTCGACTCACACGACCACCCCAGCACCGATGAGCTGTACGAGCGGATTACCGCGAAAGGCGAGAGCCTCGGGCGCGCGAGCGTGTACCAGAACCTCGAAAAACTGGTGGACGCCGGGCTGGTGAATGAAATAGCCGGCGACGACGGGCTCAAGCGCTATGACGGAAACCTCGAGCCGCACCAGCACATGGTGTGCGACGAAACCGGGCGCATCTTTGACGTACAGGTTGACCCGAAGGTGCTGAAGTCGCTGCGCCCTCTCGACCCCGAAACCGGCAAACCGGTCAAGGGCTGGAAGATCGACGACGTGCGCGTCACCTTCCGCGCCAGCCCCCGGAAAAAGCGCTGATACACTTTCGGGATTCCTGTTCAGCTGAATCGCGTGGCACAGGCAATCTTGCCTGTGGGACTGAGCGAAGCGAGGCCCATTTCGTCACGGCGAAACCGCCGCGACCACAGACAGGATTGTCTGTGCCACGCGCCTGTTGTTAAGGGCCACGAAAGCGCAAAAGGCCCGCCCGGTACGGCAGACCTTTCGTGCCTTTGTGTTTTCGTGGTTACCTGCTACTTGGTTTCTTCGGTCTTGCTCTCGTCGCCCTTCTTCAACTCGGCGAGTTTTTCTTCGAGCATCTTTTCGTTGCCGCCCTGTACCACGTTGCCTTCCGGGTCGATCAGCACGGTCGTCGGGTAGGCTTCGATCCCGTACGTCTCGACGGTTTTGCCGGTGTTGTCGATCACCACGGTGAACGGCAGGTTCTGTCCCCACTTCTTCAGGATGCCCCGCGTTTCGAGCTGCTCGTCCAGCGCCTTGAACGTCCGCGCCATCTTGTGCGGGTTATGCACGGCGATCACTGCGTACTTGTCCTGCTGGTCCTTATGCTCGTCCCAGAACTTAATCATGGCCGGCAAACTGCGGCCAGTGCAGGGTCCTCACCAGAAGCCCCAGAACTCGATCAGCACCCAGCGCCCCTTGAAATCCGCCAGCTTTACCTGCGCGCCCTTGGCCTCCAGGTCTTCGGGCAGGTTGCGCACGTAGCTGATGTTGATGTCCGGCGCCTGCTTGCCGTAGAACGTCGCCAGCGGGTTCAGCGTCAGCGCGATCGGGTCCAGCGCCAGGCTTTCCTTTCCGGCGGGGATTTCGAACGTACCGCGCGAATACTTGTAGGCCTCGCCGGCGCGGAACATGTAGCTGTATTCGCCGACGGGCAGGGTCAGCGTAAAGCTGTCTTCCTTCGTGTGCGTGGAAGCCATCCACAGCATCGGCGACTTCCAGTAGACGTTGAAGTAGACGCCGTCATTCGCGGGAAACCCTTCCGCCGCCTGCAGCTTGCCGGTCACGGTGACCAGCGGCTGCACGGTCAGTTTCAGCTCCGAGGCCATTTCTTTCGCCGTCACGACCGCCACCGCGCCGCGCGTGTCGTCGCCGGCCTGGATACGGTAGCCGCGCGAAGGCTGCGCCGGGAAAGTGCGAACCGTGAGCGTGAAGCGCCCTTCCTTGTCGCTTTTCACGTCGCCGCTCGCGGTCCATTTGCCGTCGCCGTAGCTCCAGTAGTCGCTTACCGCCACGCCGGCCACGGGCTCGCCGTCAGCATCGACAACGATTCCTTTAACGTCGATGTTCTCGAATTTCACGGCCGGGCGCTCGTCAGCCTTCGCGGGCACAACCAGCAGCAACAACAGCGGCAGCAGCCAGATCAATCTTTGCATGGCAACCTCCCTCATTGCCGCGATTATCGGATTGCGCGCCGCCCGAAGCAATCAAAGTGTGGCCGCGTTCACGGTTTCGCCCTGCCGCGGAAGATGCCGGTGTGGATCGGGTGGGCGTCCGGCTGGCGGCGGCATTCGAAGCGGAGCGTGCCGTCCTGCTGGAACTCGCCCAGCGGCTTCGGCGGCGGGTCGAAGGTCCCGGGCGCGGTGCGTGGCGGACGCTCGGTTTTCGGTGCGGGCGCGCGGTCAGGCTCGGCGGGTGTTTCCGTCTTTTCGATCTTCCAGTTGGTGACGTCGCCGTAGACGGCCGTCATGGCGTACCCGCGCAGCAGCTTGTCGGCCACTTTGCGCAGCAGCAGCGTACTGTCGAACAGGTCCGCGGCCACGAGCCCGTCGCCGCGGTAGACCGCGAAGCCGACCGTGAACGTGTCCATGACCTTGCGCCCTTTCGCCACCATGACGTCGATGGCGGTTTGTGTTTTCGGCTTCTCGAAGGCGTGGCGGTAGGCGCCCGTGCCGTTCGGGTCCGGCGCATCGAGCGTCCCGTTGACCTGCGAGATCGCGCTCCAGACCGCGGGCTGCGTGCCCTGCTGGAACATCGCCGCCTTGACGTTCAGGTCGGCCTGGGGGCTTCCGGCGTCGCATTTGAATAGCGGGTCGTACTTCGCATCCTCGGCGGTCCAGCGGGAAATCTCGGCGCAGAAGACGGGCACGACCGTGGTGCCGGGCTCAAGCATCACGCTGCGCGCGACCAGGCGGTCCTGGCGACCGCCGACCAGCAGGTCGCCCGTCAGCAGCAGCACGGGCTGTTTGCCGGTGACCTCGGCCACGACGCTCTGGCTGATGCCGGTTTCGCGGATGGTGCAGACCTTCGCGTCGAGCGCTTCTTCGAGTGTGAGCGTCCTGGTTTCCGGCCCGGCCCAGTAGCGGTCGATAGCGCGCACGCGGAATTCGCCGAGTTTGACTTCACGCCCCCAGATGTGGTCATGCGGCAGCTCGAACGTCTGCGGCTTCTCGACGCGCGGCGCCGGCTTGACCGCCCTCGGCAGCGGGTGCGGTTTTTCCGGTGCGGGCGCCGTGTTCGGGGTGGGCGAGCAACCAAGCAACAACAGCGGCAGCAAGGCCGCGAGCGAAAACAGGATTGGGCGGGCGCGCATGGCTGATCCTCAGCCTCGGTGCGAACCCCGGGATTGCCGTTAACAACGAAGGGATCGGCCGGCCGTTCTACAGATCCGGGATTTCCGGCTTCTTGCGCTTCTTTTCCTCGGCCTCGCGCTTGAGGCGTTTGCGGCGCGCGCAGTCGGTTTCGATTTCGTACTGCCGGGCGTCATAGGCGGGCGCGCCGTGGGATTCATCGGGTGATTCGGATTGCGGATCGAGTACGTACTGGGTGTCGCCCTCGTATTCGACCTGGCCTTCCGGCGCGTGTTCATACTGCTGCGGCGTGCCGTACTCAGTGGGGCGGTAGTCCTTGATCGGCGCTTCCGCGGCCGCGGGCGGCGCCGGTTGCTGCGCGCGGATGTAGGCATAGGTGCCGAACCCCGCAAACGGCGCCGGGGAAAAGGCGATCACGAACCCGAACACGAACTGCGAAACAGCGCCTTTCATGACAGCCTCCGCATTCAGCCCCGGTACTGATTTCCCTAAACGTACCAGCCGCGCAAATGTTCGTCGCCAGTTGGTGGAATCATTGTAGGTGCGGGTTCTCAGTTTCCCTAACAAAACTCTCGATTTGCGATCCTGCCGCCTGAGGGAATCCGGTGATGCCGCTCCGGGACCGACGACAAATCGCTCCGTCGGCCCCGGTATAGCGATCAACGTTTCATGAAACTCGTATGCACTGTGCGCTCGTGCTTTGTATCCGTGCACGAGTAGCGGATTGAATGCGCCTTTGCATCTCGTACCGTTTCGGATGACCGCGTAACGGCAACGGTGCGGGTGCCGGTAGCCCTGGGCGGCGCCGACCGGATGACGAGGCCGCCGTCACGGAACTCCCACGTGAGGTCCAGTTGATCCGACAGCAGGTCCAGCGCCTGGCGCAAATTCACGCGACCTGAATCGAGGTTGACTTCGAGGCTGCCGTCGACGCTTTCGCTCAGCCGGATCTGGATATTGCCTTCAGTCCTGAGCTTCTCGATGACGTCGTCCAGCGGTGTGCCTTCGAAGTACAATGGCAGACTTGTTTCTTCGAGCTTGTTGCGGAAGGCGGCGTATTCATCCGTCGACCCGGCGGTGGCGGCTGCGCCACGGCCGGCTCTGTCGTCTGTGCGCGACCATTCCTCGTATGGCGCGAGCGATATGTCTTCCGCCTCTGTGCGTTCGGCTGGTGGGACTGATTGCCCCTGCATTGCAAACAGCAGGTAGCTGCGCAGCAGCTTGTCAGAAACCTTCGCGCACAGTCCTCGGCTGTAGAACAGATCCATGGCAAGCACGTTGCCGTCGCGCATGACGGCATATCCAACGGCGTCGGCGTTCTTAGCTGCCTCGGCATGTTCGAACAACTCTTCCAGCTTCTTGGCCGTTGCAGGATCGTCGAACGTACTGCGATAGCTTCCACCGACGTTCTGCCTGGCTGCGAGCATGCTGTTGGCCCTGCCGACGGCGTCCCACACCTCGGCCTGGCTTCCGGAAAGAACGGCCGCCTTTTTCACAGTGACGTCAACCTGCTTGGCGTCATCCCGGGCATAGAAGCGGGCCTCTTCCGCGCCCTCACGACCTTGTTCAGCGGACCAGCGGTGCGGCTCGACGCAGAAAACTGGAATCGACAGGTCTTTGGCGCCTGCCTCGACGATCGTGCTTTCGGCCATGATGCGGTCCTGATCGCCACCCAGCACGAGATCGCCGACCATCAGAAACAATGGTTTGTCGGCGTTGTTCGTCAGGCGCAGTGCGTTCACATCGTTTTGCTCTACAACCGTGCAAAGCCCTGCCTGCAGTGCTTCGTCCAGCGTCAGGTAGTCGGTCTCGCCGGGCGCGCTCGCATCAAGGATCGGAAGGATGGACACGCCTTCAACATCAACGGGTTGTCCGGGCGTCGCACCCTCCGGCAGCAGTGTGCTTAGCTGATCCGGTGTGGCCTGGACGGTTTTGGCTTGCTCGGTCGATGGTGATGAATTGACCTGGGTTGGTGCCGATTCGACGGGAACATCGGATACGGGCGTTGGTTCCTCATGCGGTTTGCTGGCGCAAGCCGCGAGCAGCAGGGCAAAGCCTGCCGATAGCAGAATTCTACGCATGATAGGGCTCCGCTTACGGGGCCTCGGGGAACAAGTAGTCGGGGTGGGGTTGAGTTGGGATGCACCAAGTATACCCCCTGGAATTCCGCAATGCGTTGAAATCCGCGTCATGGCTGTGTTACGGGTGACGACGGCCCATTCGCTTGCCCGCAGTCCCGGAAATGTTGGTAACGTATTGAGGCGAAAAGCGTTCTATGAATATGCCAAACGAGACGGACAATCATGCGCGTATTGAATCCGCCGTGGGGCGGGCGCGGTCGCGCTGGCTGACTTCCGCCATGGTGAACGCGGGCGGGCGCTGGGCCGCTTTGCCGGCCGGGATTGCGGCGCTGGCCGGGATCGCGCTGGCGCTGTTCGGCGTGCACTCGATCGGGCCGTTGATCGCCGTCGCGCTGGTCGGGCTGCTCGGCGTGGGCGTCACCCTTTTCATTACCCGCGGCGTTTACGCGAAGCCGGCTGCTCCGGGCGCGCCGGACTGGACGCTGCTGCTCGACCGCACGCTGAAACTCGACGACGCGTTGCCCACCTTGCTGGAAAGCCGCGGCGAGTTCCGCGCGCTGATGGAAGCGCGCGTTGCCGCCGGGCTCGACCCGGTGCGCGAAAAGCAGGCCGCGCCCGCGCGTCACTGGGGCGCGCTCGTGGTCGCGCTGATCCTGGCGCTGATGCCGCTGGTGTTCTGGCGCCCGGCCCCGGATGCACCGAACGACGAACCGCAACAGGTAGCGAAGGACCAGCCGCGGCCGCGGCCCGTCCAACAGAACGGCGGCGCGCCCGGCAACACCGAGGGCGGCGGCGGCGGCCAGGGCAACCAGAAGAAACAGGGCCCGGGCAAGACCGGCAAGGGCGGCGGCGGCAAGGACGGCGAAGTCCAGAAGCGCCCCGACGCCGGCAAGTCGGAGGGCACGGCCGGCAAGAAACCGGACGACGTGAAGCCGGAGCAGCCGAAGGATTCACCGACGCCCAAGAACGGCGGCATCGGCGACAAGAAAGAGCCGCCGAAGTCGATGCCCAAGCCGCCGGACGAAGACGTCGAAAGCAAGATCAAACACGTCAAGCCGAACGCCGGCGACGGCGACACCCGCACCGAGGAACGCTCGCACTGGGTGTACAACCCGGAGGGGCGCAAACTTGACGGGTCAAGCCCGACCCCGCCCGACGTGCAGCACCCGGGCGAGAAGGCCGTGCCGCGCACCAAGCTCACGACCCGCGAGCGCAAGAAGCTGGCCGAGCTGTACAAGAAGCTGTACGAGTAGATCGTGGTTCGTGAATCGTGGTCCGTGACCCGGCGGGCACTTCGCACATTCAGTTCACTATTCCCTGATTGCTTCCGCTGTCTTATCACGTTGGCGTGAAACAGCGCGACTTCATCGACCTGATCTCCGGCGCGAAACGCGGCGCGGTCCCCTCGTTGCTGCGGGGGCTGCTGCGCCTGCTTTCGTTCTGGTTCTGGCTGGGCGCGATCACGCGCATCTTCCTTTATCGCATGGGGCTGTTGCGCGGCGTGAAGGCGGATGCGCCGGTTATCTGCGTCGGCAACATCACCACCGGCGGCACCGGCAAAACGCCCGCGGTCGCGTGGGTCGTGAACACGCTGCGCGGCATGGGGCACGAGCCGTGGATCCTTTCGCGCGGGTACAAGTCCGACGCGTCCGGCAACGACGAGATGAAGGTGCTGAACGAGCTCTGCCCCGGCGTGCATCACCTGCAGGACCCCAACCGCGTGGCGGCCGCGCACAAGGCAACGCACGACGGCGCGAAGCTGCTGGTGCTCGACGACGGGTTTTCCCACCTGCGGTTGAAGCGCGACCTCGACATCCTGCTGTTCGATTCGTTGAACCCGTTCGGCTACGGACGCATGTTGCCGCGCGGGTTGTTGCGCGAGCCGCTCAGCAATGTGCGGCGCGCGAAGTTCGCGATCTTCAGCCGCGCCGACCTTGCGAGCAAAGAGCGCCTGCGCGACCTGGAAGACACGATCCGCTGCAAGGGTTTTACAGGCGGCGTTGCCCACGCGGCGCACGAACCGGTCAAGCTGGTGCGCATCGGCGACGACGCGGAAGTTTCGCTCGATGAACTGAAGGGGGCGGTGGTTGCCCCGTTCTGCGGCATTGGCAACCCGCGCGGTTTCGAGCGCACACTGGAATCCCTCGGCGCGAAACTCAGCAACATGGGCACCTACCGCATGGACGACCACGCGGCCATCACCGAGCGCGTGCTGACAAACCAGATCGTTCCGTTCATCCGCACGTCGCACGAGGTCGGCGCAACCTGCGCGGTATGCACGCAGAAAGACGC
>JAGQRI010000271.1 GCA_020425515.1 Planctomycetota bacterium
CATGGCCACATCGGTGCCGGTACCCATGGCAATGCCGACTGGGGCTTGCGCCAGCGTGTGCGCGTCGTTGACGCCGTCGCCGGCCATGGCGACCACGCGTCTTTCGGCTTGCAGGCTTTTGACTTTCTCGGTCTTCTGGTCAGGCAGGACGCCCGCGATTACCTCGCCGATGCCGAGTTTGCCCGCCACAGCTTTTGCCGTGCGCTCGTTGTCGCCGGTCAGCACGACTACGCGAAGCCCCGCCTCGCGCAGCGCTTTGATCGCGCCCGGTGTGGTTTCTTTTACGGGGTCCGCCACGCCGATCAGCCCGGCCACGCTGCCGTCAACCGAAACGAACATGACGGTCTGGCCCTCGGCACGAAGTTCGTCGGCTCGCGCCTCGATCGACGAGACGTCTACCTTCAGTTGCCCCATCAGCGCCCTGTTGCCCAGCGCGACGCGGCAGTTTTCGACCAGTCCGCTGACGCCCTTGCCAGTATGAGATTCGAAATCGTCGGCCTTGCCGGGTTCCACACCGCGTTCGCGCGCGCCCTCGACAATCGCGCCGGCCAGCGGATGTTCGCTGGCGTTCTCGAGTGACGCGACGCGGCCGAGCAGGTCCTTCTCAGCCATGCCGTCCGCCGGTTCGACCGTCACGAGTTTCGGCTTGCCTTCGGTCAACGTGCCGGTTTTGTCCACCACGAGCGTGTCCACCTGGCGCATTCGCTCAATGGCCTCGGCATTGCGGAACAGCACGCCCAACGTCGCGCCGCGCCCGGTGGCAACCATGATCGAGATCGGCGTCGCCAGTCCCAGCGCGCAAGGGCAGGCGATGATCAGCACTGCCACCGCATTTACCAACGCGTACGCCATAGCGGGCCGGGGGCCGAAGATCGCCCAGATGATGAAGGTGACGACAGCCGCACCGACAACCGCCGGCACGAAGTACGCTGAGACCGTATCCGCCAGTTTCTGGATTGGTGCACGGCTGCGTTGTGCCTGCGCGACCATCTCAACGATGCGCGACAACAGCGTGTCGGCGCCGACTTTCTCGGCACGCATGACGAGGGCGCCGGTGCCGTTTACGGTGGAGCCGATCACCTGATCGCCCGGATGTTTCTCCACGGGAACCGGTTCGCCGGTCACCATTGACTCGTCAACATTGCTGCGCCCCTCAAGTACCTCGCCGTCAACGGGGACTTTCTCACCGGGACGTACGCGCAGCTTGTCACCAGCCTGCACCTGTTCGAGCGAGACATCCTGCTCGCTGCCGTCATCGTTGATGAGCCGCGCCGACTTGGCCGCCATGCCGAGCAATGCCTTGATCGCTGCGCCAGTACGGCTCCGTGCACGCAGTTCGAGCACCTGCCCGAGCAACACCAGCGAGGTGATCACGGCAGCGGCCTCGAAGTAGATGCCGACCTGGCCGTGCTCGTCGCGGAAGGAGGGCGGAAAGATGCCGGGCGCGACCACCGCGACGATGCTGTAGAGATAGGCGACAGCGACGCCCAGCCCGATCAGCGTGAACATGTTAGGGCTGACGTTTTTCACAGACTTCACGGCACGCACGAAGAACGGCCACGCGCCCCACAGAACGACGGGCGTGGCGAGCGCACACTCAACCCAGCTCCACAGGCGGCGGGAGGCGATCCTCAGAAGAGGATCCCCCGGCAGCATGTGGCTCATGGCGACCAGGAAAACCGGCAACGCCAGCGCGGTGCAAACCCAGAGCCGCACGGTCATGCTTTTCAGTTCCGGGTTCTCTTCGTCTTCGGCGCTCGGCTGCACGGGCTCAAGGGCCATGCCGCAGATCGGGCACTCGCCCGGGGCGTCGCGGACAATCTGCGGGTGCATCGGGCAGGTCCACTTCACGCCGGTCTGCGGACGCGCAAGCTCCAGCGCCATGCCGCACTTTGGGCAATCGCCCGGCTTGTCCTGCCGCACGTCCGGATGCATCGGGCACGCATAGTCACCGGGCGCGGCGTCGGCCGCTTTGTGCTGGTGATGTTCGTGCGCGTGCTCGTTCACCGTTTAGTCCTTTCGGTGTCCGGCGTGCGGGTCCGCGGCCTTGCCGCCTTCAGCACGAAGCAGCGACGGCTTGCCGGTCAATTCCATCTGGCTGTCGATCAGGAACTGGCCGCTGGTCACGATGCGGAAACCGACTTCGCCGTTTGGCATGGTCATGCCGGTGGGCAGCCCGCCGAGCAGCGGGTAGTACTCGCCGAGTTTGTGGCGCGTGCCGTCGGGCATCACGTGATACTCGGCGGCGAGCGGGCCGAGTTTGACTTCGAAGCCCTGGTACTGCGGCTCGTCGATCATCTCCAGCGGCGGCGCGACGTCGGCGTCGTGGGGCGGGTGTTCGACCTCGCGCACCCACCACTCGACGTAGATCATCGAACGCCGCCCGGTCTGCAGCACGGCCTCGCGCGGGATCGCCCACAGCTTGCGCGCCTTGGCGCCCGGTTCTTCCGGGGACAGAACCATGGCCATGCCGCATATGTCGCACTTCGCATTCGGGTCGGTACTGCGCTGCAGGGGGTGCATCGGGCAGGCGTAGTCGCCGTGTAGTCCAGGCTTCGCGAGTTCGCCGTCTTTGCCCAACTCAGCGAAGATGGCAGCCGTGCCAAACATGCCCGGTTTGAGTTCCAGGTCTGCATTGGTCACTTCGACACGCACACGCACGGTGCGCGTCTTCATGTCGAGTGAGGGGTCGATGAAGCCGACGCGCCCGTGGAATCTGCGCCCGGGGAAAGCGTTGACCTCGATGTCTACATCCTGCCCCAGTGCGACCAACCCCAGGTCTCGCTCGTGCACGTCGACGATCAGCCATAGCGTGGTCAGGTCGGTGATGCGGAAGACCGGCTGGCCCTGCTTCACATACATGCCGACGTGCGCCAGCTTCTCGGTAACGATGCCCGCGTCCGGCGACGGGATGGTGACCGTGAGATTGGGCTCGTTCAGCGTCTCGATATAGGCGACCTGTTCGGATGACAGGCCCAGCAGCCGCAGCTTTTCGCGCGCGCTGTCGAGCATGCGCTTGCTGACGTCGGAGCCGCTGGACTCATTGAAGGCCTTGCGAGCGACGATCAGTTCCTTCTGTGCCGCGTACAGGCTGGGGCTGTACAGGTCGAACAGGTGGAAGCCTTTCTCAACCGGGATGCCCGTGAAGTCCGCGTAGAGCTTGTCGATGCGTCCGTCGACCCAGGCGGCGACAATTTTCTGCCGCGTCTCGTCCGGCTGGAATTCGCCCAGCGTGCGGATCTCGCGGGCCAGCATGCGGCGCTGGATCGGCTCGGTCTGCAACCCGATGCTTTCACGGCGCTGGTCGTCGAGGGGCATGCGCGCGCCGGTGTCGACGAATTTTGTCATCTCCATGCCGCATACCGGGCACGGGCCGCCGTGGTCCGAGCGCGTACAGAACATCGGGCATGCGTAGAACTCCTTGCTGCCGCTGCCTGTGTGGTCGTGCCCGTCCGAGACAGTCTCCTGTTGCGGGACGAACAGCCAGTCATCCGGCATCGCCAATGCGAACACCAGGCCGAGCAAGGCGCCCGCCGCCACTACGCCCGGCATGATCCAGCGCCGGGGCTTCGAGGGCTCCACGTGCTTTTCCGATTCCTGCTTCGATTCATTCATGGCTTGGCCCTCAGTCCTCGATTTCCGACTTGAGCATCAGCTTGCCGTCGTGTTCGGCGAGGCCGTAGTCTTCGTAGTATTCGCCCGGGTTCTTGAGGAACTCGGTTGGACAGCCCATCCAGCAGCCGAAGTAGATCTTGAAGCCGCGATGCAGGATGTAGACGTCGCCCTCCGGGTCGAGTTCCTGCCCGCAGAACGGGCATTCGTCGGGCAGTACCGACATGCGGAATGTCGACGGGTCCACTTGCTTGACGTCGTCAGGCCCTTCCATCGCGAGGTCCAGCTTCGCCGAGTAGCGGATCGGGTCCTGCCGATACCTGTCGCGCGAAGCCGCGTCGGCGAAATGCACGAGGAAGCCCTTCCAGGTTTCGGTGAACGCCGCCGCGTCACTTATTGCGGCGCCGGTTACCGGGTCCCGACCGTTCTTCAGGTCGGTGACGCCTTCCGGCACAGGCGTCGCCGGCTCTGATTCCGGCTTGTCGTCGGCGTGCTCGTGCCCTGTTTTACCGTCGTTCGGTTCACTGTGGGGTGGCTCCGGTTCACTGACGTGCGGCGTGTTCTCCGCCGCCGGGGCACCGCCCCTGACGCGCAGGAAAGCGGCGACCCCGGCCAGCAGCGCGAACGCGGCAAGGAAGGCCAGTGCATATCTCATGGCTGTCTCCTTCGCGTCGTTGACGCGTCAAGATGACTACTTGTCCTTCTCGTCATCCTTCTTTTCGTCCTGCTTGTCTTCCTTCTCGGCGTCGGTCTTGAGCATCAGCTTGCCGTCCTTCTCGACCAGGCCGTAATCGTCGTAGTACTTGGCCGGATCGGTCAGGAAGGTCTTCCAGCAGCCCATCCAGCAGCCGAAGTAGATTTTGAAGCCCCGGTGCAGGATGTAGACGTCGCCTGATTCATCGATCTCGGAGCTGCAGAAAGGGCACATCTTCGGGCTCTTGGCGGTCTTGTAGTCGGCGGGGTCGACCTTTTTGATGTCAGTCAGCCCGTCCATGGCGAGCCCGAGCTTCGCCGAGTACTGGTAAGGACGGCGCTTGAACTTCTTCAGCCCTTTCTCGTCGGCGAAGTGCGCCTTGAAGCCGTACCAGACGGCAGTGAATGCGTCGGCGTCTTCGATCTTGGTATCGCTGGTCGGGTCCTTCTCGTTCTTGAGGTCGGTCTTCACCTCACCGTCCCACTCCTTGACCTCGTCCTTCTTGTCGCCGTCCTTTTTGTCGCCGTCCATGTGATCGCCATGATCACCATGATCGCCGTCCATGTGGTCGCCGTGGTCGCCGTCCATGTGGCCGTCGTCCTTGTGCTCTTTGCCCATGTGATCGCTGTGATCCTGGGCGCTGAGGTTCGCGAGCCCGGCCACCAGCACGAGACTTGCGAGTACTGCAAACAGGTACTTCATGGTTCTTCTCCTTGTTAAGTGCCCGGGCGGCATAGGCCGTCGCGGGCTTCCGTTATTTGATCGTCCCCAGGTCTCTGGCCACCAGGGATTCCAACCTTGCCCGGGCTTTCAACAGGTCGGCACGGGCGTTTACCAGCGATAGTTCAGACGCCAGCAGCGCCCTTTCCGCATCCAGCACATCCGTCAGATTGGCGCGGTCGGCCGTGAAATCGTTCTGCACAAGCTCGAGGGTCTGGCGGGCCTTGGGCAGCACAGTGTTGTCATAAAGCTCGATCAGGCGGGCGGCATCGAGGTAGGCGTATTCCTGGCCGGCGAGCTTTGCCTTCAGGTCAAGCCGCTTTTGCTCGACGAGGAAGCGTGCGGCGGACTCCTCGGCCCGGGCTATATCGCCGCGCGCCAGGTTGACGTGCACCTGCCACGGAATCGTCAACCCGACGGAAACCGCAACCGCGTCTTCACCGTATTCGTCGGGCAGCATGGCCTTCGGGATGTCCGGCTTACCGACCATCTGGTACTCGAAACCGAACATGAAATCCGGCACCCACATCCAGCCGGATTCATTGACCTTGGCGCGCGCGATCGCCACATGCGCGAACTGTTCCTGCACAGACGGGTGGTCGATGACGAGTGCCGTCATTTTGGCTTCGTCCGGAAGCGTCATCGGCTTGTCGACTGCCAGGGCGGGTGTACGCGCGTCGTCGGCGATCTTCACCCCCACTACGGCCGAGAGCGCCGCCGCCATCGCGGGCCGACGTTTTTCAAGCGATTGAACGTCGCTGCGCAGGCGCTCGAGTTCGACCTGTACACGCAACAGGGCCGACTGCGGGGCCAGGTTAGCCGTAACCCGGGCTTCAATGACTTCCGCAATCGAGTCCAACGCATCGACCAGCCGGTTCATGATGCCGATACGCGCGTCCAGCAATTGCAGGTCCACGTAGGCCAGAACCAGCGATTCGCGTAGCCCGAGCCGCGTGGCTTCGAAGTTCGCGCGCATGGCGCCGGCTTTACCTGCGGCCTGTTCCTCGCGGGCGACGAGCTTGCCCGGGTTGGGTACGCGTTGCTGCAGCATGAAGCGGCGCTCGATCGGGCCGAGGCGCGTTTCGATTGAGCGAATGAACTCGGTGTAGGTGAAAGTCGCGTCCGGCACAGCCGTCGAGACGGTGATGCCGCGAACGGACGCATTCCATTGCATGTAGGCGGCGGCCAGGCGCGGGCTGTGCAGCTCGCTCTGGTGGATCAGGTCTTCAAGCTTCAACACACCGCCGAGCGATTGTTCGGGTTCGTTGGCGCCCTCTTTGCCTGAGGGGCCGCTTTCATCCAGCTTCGCGCCTACGTGCTCCCACGTTGCGTTTTCGAAAGCACTGCGTTCGCGCGATGCCGCTGACGTGCAGGCTGACAGAACCCAGGCAACGAATGCCAGGCCGGCCAACAACGAAATTGTACGCATGGTTCTGCTCTCTCGGGTTCAATGACGAACTCACCGGCAGGCCGGTGTACTCGAGAGGCAGTCTAGACAAGTAGAAAGTGTGTGCGGACTACGATCAGCCCGTATGGGTCGGGGGGCGGCCGGGGCACGATCACGCGTTCCGGGGGCACGCTGACAACGTGATGGGCAACCGCAAGCAGCAACAGCGGTGCAACGGTGGGCGTGGCTGCCGGGGCGGTTGCATCAATGGCAATCGCACCGTTGCCCAACTCCGGCGCCAGCGGTTGCTTGCAGGGTTTCTTTTGGGGTGACTTCGGCGGCGCCTTCTGCGGCTGTTCGGATCTGGCGCTCACGGCGCCGTCTTCGCTCGCTCAGCAAGGGGCGGTGTCTTCGCTTTTTGTCTGTGCGACGTCGGGGACCTTGGCGGCCTCAGCCTTGTCGCAACTGCACCAAAGCTTGAATCCGCCATGAGGGCACGGCCGTACGTAGGGCAGCACGGACAGCAGGAGCACGGCGAAGATGTTCAGTGCCGTAGTCATAACTTCATTTATAAACCCGCAGTCCGGTACGGATTCAAGACTAATCGGCTAACTCAAATCGAGGCAGCGACCAAGAGACTGCGCATGTGGGGTCGTGTATTGATTCGTGAAGTGGCAGGAAGGCAAAAACAAGGCGGCCTTCAGGAATCCCTGAAGGCCGCTCAGTGTCTGGTACCCCCGGTAGGACTCGAACCTACAACCCGCTGATTAAGAGTCAGCTG
>JAGQRI010000272.1 GCA_020425515.1 Planctomycetota bacterium
AGGCCTACCGCGACGGGCGCATGGTCGGCGCCTACAGCTACTCGACGGCGGAACTGATTGCCCGCTTCGTACGCAAGAACCGCGCGGCCGTGTCGATCACCTTGCTGGCGCTGCTGCTGCTGATCGGCGGCGGGGTTTACGCCTACACGACCGTGAAAGCGCAGCGCGACGCAGCCCTCGCGGCAGAGGCAGACGCGCTTCAGCAGCGCACGCTCGCCGACCAGCAGGCCGCCGAAGCAAAGCGCCAGAAGGGCATCGCCGAAGATGAAGCAGCCGAAGCCGAACGCCAGAAGGGCATCGCCCAAACGGCGGCAAAGGACGCGGCCGACGCGCGCGACGATGCCAAACTCCAAGCCGCCGAGGCCGAGCGCCAGCAGAAGATCGCCGAGCTGAGTGCCCGCCGGGCCGAGCTAAGCGCACAAGCAGCCGAAGCCGCCGAGGCACGCGCAAACAACGCGCTGGATGAAGCCCGGAGCAACCTCGCGCAGGCACATCTCGGGTACGCGCAGCTCGCAAAGGAACGCAACCAGCCCGGCGAGCAGATCGTGCACCTCGCCGCCGCGCACGCAGCGGACGACAAAGTCGTCAGTGTCGACCGGCTGGTTTCCACCCTGCACCAGACCGTCTTTCCCGTCTGGAGCACGCGCAGTTACGTGGATCTGCCGGCCGACGTCGCCAGCTTCACGCCGGACTGCCGTTTGTGCGCGGCGCCGCTTCATGAGGCGCCGAAGGGCATGGATGAACTCGACACAACCGGCGACAACGTCGAACTGCCCGACATCGGCATCTGGGACGTCGCCAGCGGCACGCTGCTGCGCCGTATCAAGACCGGCAGCCACATCCAGCGCCGCCTGCTGCTCAATGCCGACGGCACGCGCCTCGCGGCCCTGGACGCAACCGGCAAGCTGCAACTGTGGGACGTAACCAGCGGGGACGAAATCTCCAACCGCTCGCTTTTCGACTGGACCGACGTCCCCCTGATCGTGCCGGGGGCAGGCCGGGAGACTTTCTTTACGGCGACGCCGGCCGGCAACATCAACGAGTGGCATTTCGCCGACGGCACGCCGGGGCGCAGCGTGAAGGCTGAGGACGAGCCGAACTCGCTGGCGGCCTCGCCGGATGGCGTCCACGTGGCCGTGTCGAACTGGCTGGGCACGGTGGCGGTCTGGGAACTTGGCAGCGACCAGCCGCCGGTGCGCAAGGCCCTGGACGAGTCGAGCAAGCTGGTCGGTTTCGGGCCGGACGGTCCGCTGATCTCACACAAGACCGAAGTAATGTTCGACGACGTGATCGACATCCAGTTGTGGGACATGAAGCTGGAAAACCAGTTGCGCACTTTCCCGACACGCAGCTGGCAGATTTCCTCCGTGGCGGTCAACCAGGCGGGCACGCATCTCGCGGCCGGCTTGTACGGCGGCGGCTGGAAACTCTATGACTACACGACCGGCAACGTCGTGCAGCAGCGCGGCAAGTCCGGCGGCAACGTGGTGGCGGTCAGCTTCGCACCCGACGGCGAATCGCTGGTGCTGGCCCAGAAGGGCGAGGGCTTTGACGTACTGAAGATCGGCGGCGACCCGCTGGTCAGCCGCTCACCGGACCACACCCTGGGCAGCATGTCCGTGCAATTCAGCCCGGACGGGAAATACTTCGCCAGCGCCGGGTTCGACGGAAGGGTGCTGCTTCGCAACGCCACGGACGGCTCGTCGGTCTGGGCACTGACGGTCAGTGAGTCCCGCCTGCTGCGTACCGCGTTCAGCCCGGACGGCTCGACGCTCGCCGCGTACAGCGCCGACCAGGTGATTTCATTCGTCGACGTTTCCAGCGGGCGGCTGAAGCAGTCCCTCAGCCTTGGCATCTACAGCTACGGCATGAAGTTTACACCCGACGGGCAGTATCTCACGGCGCCGACGCGCGACGGCCCCATCCACCTGATCGACCCCACAACGGCGAAGATCGCCAAGACCGTCACGCTGGATAACGGCGAATACGTCATCTCGCTCAACTGTGACCCGAACAGCAACCGGCTCTATATGCTGGACCACTACATGACCCTCTGGGCCTGGAACTGGGATGACGGCAGGCCCGCCGCGCGCCTCGGACAGCTCAGTTTCGGAACCGAAGCCAACGTCACCAAATCGATCTACAACTCCACGATCGGTCCCGACGGTCACTCGCTGATTATCTCGGTCGGCGACGGCAGCATTCTCGGCTGCACGCCAGAGCCCTTCGCCCAGCTCTTCACCGCGCAAATCGGCGCCGGGCCGATCGTCAACAGCGCCTTCGGGCGGTCTTCCGGATTCATCGTCTGCGGGACCGGCGACGGCATCCTTTGCTTCGTTGACGCCAACACCGGCGAAGTCGTGAAAAAGCAGCGCGCGCACGACGCGGCCATAGTCGCCGTTGCCGTGTCGCCCGACGGACGCAACATTGTCACCTCGGCGGTAGATGGCGAGTTCCGAAGTTGGAGCGCGCCCGCCTTCATGTACAGCGAACAGCGCCGGATCGGCGTGGTACGCGCAGGCACGCCGGCCTTGTCGCCGGACGGCAAACTGCTCGCGGCCGGCGTCGACAGCAACATGATCCGGGTCATCGACGTCGCCAGCGGCGACACCGTGGACGAGTTCACGATCGAGGGAAACTACGTCGCGGGTTTGAAGTTTACGCCGGACAACAGGGGGCTGGTGGCCTCTCTAAGCCCCGGGCGCCTGCTGATTCGCAACCTGGCGGACGGCGCGACGCGCCGATTCGCGCTCAATGACGGCGCGGGCGGTATCGACTTTGACGACGAAGGTCACCTGCTGGTGGTCGGCTTGTATTACGGGCTGCAGGTGCGCGATCTCGCGACCGGTGAACTGGTCCGGACGGTGCCGAAGACGACCGGCTTCTACCAGGTGTCGGCGCTGCCGGGCGGCAAGACGGTGCTGCTGACAGGGTCGCTCGACGAGCCCCGCATCGTGAACCTGGCGGACGGCGAGACCATCGCGACGCTTGAAAGAGGCGGGTACGGCACAAACGCCAGCTGTGTTTCGCCCGACGGTGAGACTTTGGCGATCGTGCGCGACGTCGGGCTGATCGGGCTGCATCGCGTCACGGACGGCAAACGCCTGCGCAACCTGAAGGTGCGCAACACGAACATCCAGGCCGTCGAGTTCCTGCCGCAGAAGGACCGGCTGTTTTACCTGACCGGCGACGGCGTTGGGGTCGTCGTGGACATCAACTCGGGGCAGGAGCTGCTCGAAACCTGGTTTCCGTACAGCTACACGGTCGGCGGCATGCTGTTGCCGGACGGCAGCCAGGCGCTGGCTGTCGGCAGCGGCGGGGTCTATGAGCTGTGGAACCTGGCGCCGCAACTGGACCGGTTGCAATCGCTTTCCAACCTGAGCGTAGAACAGCTTGAAGCGCTGACGCAGATCCTTGCGGGAATGAAACTGGAGCGCCTGAACGCTTTGCACCTGCCGCGACGCACGGGGAACATCTCGTGGCTTACGCCCGACGGGCAGCCGCCGGCGTTCCTGGCCGGGGACCTGCCGGCGTGGGTGCCGCGCCTCGACGGGAAAGACATTGCGGAGGCTCGAACCTACCTTCAGAAGCTGAACGATACCCGCAACGCCGGGATCGACGCATTCGCAATGAGCTGGCAGGACGGCTTCGAGGGCTACCGCTACCGCGAGGAACTCCAGCCGGACCTGACCGTCGAGCGGGTCAAGGTTCCCGAACGCGAAAAGGACGCCAACGGCAATTACATCGGCGAGCCGGTCGGCGAAATCGATTTCGTGGCATGGCTCACGGACCACCGCAAGGTGACCGACGCGGCACGGCAGGAACGCGTCAAGCACTACGCCGAACTCGAAGGCAAGGCGGCTGCCGACGGCGACTGGGAGCTCGCGCGCGTGTATTGCGAAGTCCTCAAGGCTCTTGAGCCCACGAAACTCGACTGGATCATCGAATACTGCCGGGCGAGCCTCGGTATCCAGAGCTACTGGATGCCGACCTGGACCCTCGAGATGAACATCGGGCGCGCCACCCCGGAGCAGAAACCGGAGATGCTGTTGCTCTGGGCGCGCATGATGTCCACCAGCGGCAACCTGCAAGGCATGCTGGAGCGCTTCGACGCGGCACGCGACGCAGGCTATATCGCGGACGACTGGCACCTGTACCGCGCCCGCGCGCTTGAGGAATCCGGGGCGTTCAAGCAGGCCGTCGCGGCCGGCGAGCGCGGGGTAGCCGAGTGCAAGGACGCGTCGGTCGTCACGGAACTGCTCCTGCTGCGGGCCCGCTGCCTCGCCTGGCTCAGCATCAGCAAAGGCATCGACGACCTGCCCCGCGTGGCAATCACTTTGGTGACCGAAGGCTCGGAAGCGGAAAGGGCCGGGCTGAAGGCGGGCGACCTGCTGCTCGGGTTCAAAGCCGGCGAAGAGGAACGCCTGACGACGGACGCCTACGGGCAGATCGCGCTGGACTCGGACTGGAAGAACTTCCTGGACACCGCCGCGCCGGAGATACAGACGGCGACTTTGAAGGTGCGCCGCGACGGCGTTGAAATCGAAATCGAATACCCGCGCAAGCCTTTCGACTTCGGGCGTTTCACGCTGCGTCCACCCCGCGAATGACCACGCCCAGGCACCGCCGCCGCCCAACTTGACGGGGCGGCACGCTAAGTCACTATGGACGTGAGCTTTCTGCCGCTCACGGAGCTGCTGCAGCATGCCCATTCGAATCCTGGTACGCGTCCCCCGTGGCAGCACGGTTGACGT
The DNA here is from genome assembly GCA_020425515.1 of Planctomycetota bacterium. Lineage (GTDB taxonomy): Bacteria > Planctomycetota > UBA8742 > UBA2392 > UBA2392 > JACKID01. The sequence continues at coordinate 4,755 of JAGQRI010000272.1, forward strand.
CTCGGACCACACGTTCACTCGCCCTGTCATCACGGTCGGACGTTCGCCGGAGTGCGACCTGGTGCTGCCCGGCGACGAAGTGCGTGTGTCCCGCCAGCACGTACGCGTCGAGCGGCGCGAGGGCGGGTACCTGCTGGTCGATATGGGCAGCCGCAACGGAACGCTGCTCAATGACCAGCCCATAGTTCCCAGCAGCACCCACCCGCTGAACGAAGGCGACGTGGTCAAGATGGGCACGGTCGAGATGGTGATCGAAGCCGTCGTGCTCGACGATCGCGTTGAGGACAAGGCCGGCGCCATCCGCAAATCGGTCCACACCGACCGCCGCGGCGACGAGGTCAGGCGCAAAGACCCGCGGGAGGCGGCCGCCCTTCGTGCCATGCAGTCGGTGTCGAAACACTTTCTCGGGCGTGACGACTTTCAAACCCCCGAACAGATCACCGCATTCGGCGAACTGATCCGCGTCAGTCTGGACATCCTGCTGGAAGGCCTGTTCCAGACGCTGTCGGCACGCAAGGAATTCGAGGGCGAGTTCGACGCGAACGTCACCATGGCGTTTCAGCGCGAAGCCAACCCGATCAAGATGATGCAGGAACTCGAGCGCTTCAAGAGCTTCCCGGTGGACTGGACCGGCGCGCCGGACGTCATGGCGGTCAAGGATTCGCTCGAGCGCGCCATCAAGGACGTCAGCCAGCACCAGATGGGGCTGCTGGCCGGCATGCAGCAGGTGCTGGAAGCCATCATCAAGCGTCTCGACCCCATGGAAATCGAAAAGACCGCCTCCTCCAAGGCCGGGCTGCTCGGGCGCATGAACAAGTCACGCATCGCCTGGCAGGAATACCTCGACACCTACAGCGAATTCCTGGCCGAGAGCAGCAAACTGTTCAACGAGATGATCTACCCCAACCTGCAGAAGGGGTACCTGCTGAGTCATAAGGAAAAGACCCGCATCCTGCAGTCCGCCATGGACCTCCAGACCAAAGCCAAACAGGCCGCCGAGAAGGCCGCGGAAAACGCCGCACAGATCGTATCCGAGGCGGATGACACCGACGGCGCTTGACCTGACCGTGCCTGCTGCCAATACTGACCGCCCATCTTTTGCAAACGGCGGGCGTAATGGCACTTAAGGTGATAGTCACCAAAGCCGGATCCACCGAGCCGATTTCCGAGCACGTCTTCGGGAAAGAAGCCCGCGCACGCGGCATCAGCGTGGGCAGCAGCAGCGACAGCGACATCAAGCTCGAGACGGCCTCCGAAAACGAGGGCAAGGTGGAACGCCAGTCGGCCGGTTACTTCTACGTCGATCTCGGCAGCAAGGATGGCTACGAGGCCGACGGACGAAAGCAGGACCCGGGCACCAAGTTTCAAGTGACAGTAGGCACGAAAATCGGCATCCAGGACTGGACGCTCGAATTTGCCCGAGGTGAAACCCCCAAGCGTGAGCCGGTTGCAACCATCGTGTCCGAAATCGTGGCGGCGCCGGATGACGTCAATGCGGCCGCGTACAAGCTGATCTCGGATGTCTCGCAGTACTTCATCGGTGAAGGCCATTTCCACACCGTGGAAGAAGTCGAGCGCTTCGGCGAACTGATCCGCCTGACGCTGGAAGTCGCCATGGAGTGGATGGGCCGCTCACTGAAGGGGCGTGACGAGTTCAAGGACCAGTTCAGCGCACCGTTGACGCAGATTTTCGCCCGCAGCCTGAACCCCGTGAAGAAGGGGCAGGACATCAGCCAGATCGCCAACTTCCTGCTCGACTGGCGCGAAGAACGCGACCTGGACGAAATCAAGGGCTCGCTGCAGCACGCCTTCCAGGACATGGCCAAGCACCAGATGGGGCTGTTGGCCGGCGTGCAGCAGTTCGTCAGCGAGTTGCAACAGAAGCTCGACCCCGTAAGCATCGAAAAGGACGCCGGCGGCGGCATCTTCGGCGGCGCCAAGAAAGCCTGGGAGCGCTACGCCGACCTGTACGGCGAGACCTTTGCAGAGAGCAGCAAACTCTTTAACGAGTTGATCTATCCAAGCATCCGGAAGGGCTATATTTTCTCGCACGAAGACATTCAAAGTGATGACAAGCCGGTTGCCGGCTCATAACCCTCGGGAGGCACACATGCGCAGGGCCCTCATACCCCTTTCCCTTTGCATCGCACTGGCCTTGCTGGCCGGTTGTACGGCCACTTCGGTGACCCTCAGCTTCGAGGCCATCAAGCCTGTAAACCAGCTTGGCGAGGACGGCACGGGCGATTCCCGCGTGGTCGAGGTGCGGATTTACCAGTTGAAGGACGACGCCAAATTCAAGGACGCCACGGTGGATTCGCTCTGGACCGACGCCGAGGGCGCGCTCGGCGATTCGCTGATCGAAGTGAAGCTGGGGGAATCGATCTTCCCGGAAGACAAGGACCAGGCCGAGGGCAAGCAGATCACCATTGATCCGCTGGATGCCTCCACGAAGTTCATCGGAATCCTCGCCCTGTTCAGCAGCAGCGACGACGGCGAGCGTAAGGTCGTCGTGCCGCTCGACCAGGCGGACGGCGTGTTATTTGAACTGACCGGCTATCACATCGTGGTAAAGAGCGAGTAGGCACCGGCCCCGGGGGACAAGGTGGAGCAGCAACAGAAAGTACTCTGGACCGAGGGGATGTTCCTGACCCCTCACCATTTCCAGCAGTGGGACCGTTACTACGAGCACCTGATCCAGCAACGGTTGCATAACCTCGCGCCGCTGGCATGGGGCGTGCGCGAACTGGCCATTAATGAGGAAGCGCTGGAGAACGGGCAGGTTTCGATCAGCCGCTTTTCCGGCGTCCTGCCCGACGGGCTGCTGGTAAACGCGCCCGGTACCGACGACCCGCCCGCCGCGCGCGACGTCGGCGACCGCTTCCCCGCCGAAAAGGAACGCCTCGCGGTGTACCTGGCCGCGCCGATCGTGCCGGACGGCGGCGTAGCGCAGGACCCCACCGGCAACCACGACGGGCGCCCCACCCGCTACCGCCAGAAGACGGTCAGCGCGCGCGACGCGAACGACGAGGCCGGCCAGCGCGACATCCAGATCGCAGCGACGCACCTGCGCATCCTGTTCGAGGGTGAATCGCTGGACGACCACACGTGGATCCAGATCGCCGAACTGGGCAAGAGCAGTACCGGCGGCTTCGCGCTCGACGAGCATTACGTGCCGCCCAGTCTCAGCATCGGCGCTTCGCCCGTGCTGATGGCGCACCTGCGCAAGATCCTGGAAATCCTGGCGACCAAGAGCACCGAGTTCGCCCGCCAGCGGCGCAACCGCGGCGCGGGACTGGCCAGCTTCAGCACCGCCGAAAGCGCCAGCTTCTGGCTGCTTCACACGGTCAACGGGTTCATCCCGCCGCTGCAGCACATCTTCAACGCGGGCACCCACCACCCCGAACAGGTCTACCTGTCGCTGTCGCAGCTTACGGGCTACATGTACACGTTCGCCGGCGAAGGTCACCCGAAGGACGTCACGCCTTACCAGCACGACGACCTCGGCGGCACCTTCCAGCGCATCGAAGACAAGCTGCGCGCGCTGCTGGGGACGATCATCCCGACCAAGTGCACCAACATTCCGCTTGAGATCAAACGCGACAACATGTTCGTCGCCGAGATCAAGGACGATCGCGTGCTGCAGCCGGAGGGCGCGATCTACGTCGCCATCCAGGCCGACGTGCCTGCCGAAAAGGTAGTCCGCGAAGCGCCGCTCAAGTTCAAGATCAGCAGCCAGGACCGCGTCGACCAACTGATCACGGCCGCGTTGCGCGGCATCAGCGTGCGTCACATACCGGCGCCGCCGCCGGAGATCCCGGTGCAGCCGGGGCGCAACTACTTCCAGATCGACAAGGCCGGCGACCATTGGGACGCCGTGCGCAACTCACGCAGCATGGCGCTGTATCTGCCGCCCGAGTTCGCGGGCCTGAAGCTGGAACTGATGGCGGTGAAGGAGTAGGCCATGAGCGAAAACGAGCAACGCCCGCGACTTGCCGACCTCTGTGCCGAGGTGTTCGCCTTCGCGTTCCAGTTGCGCGCCAGCAAGGATCCCGGCGCCGCCGACGAGGTGAAGCAGAAGATCGGCAACCTGTTCAGCGAGTTCGAACAGAAGGCCCGCAGCAAGGACTTCAAGCCGGAATCGGTCCAGAACGCCAAGTACGCCCTGACGGCGTTCCTCGATGAAACCGTCCTCAGCAGCAAGTTCCCCATGAAGGACGAATGGGCAGGCAGCCCGCTGCAACTCGAATATTTCAACGACTTCGCAGCCGGCGAGGAATTCTACAACAAGCTGAAAACCGTCCGCGGGGGCGCCGACAACGACAAGCCGGACGTACTGGAGGTCTTCTTCCTGTGCCTGACCCACGGTTTCAAGGGCATGTACATCGACCTGAAGGGCATGGAAGAACGCAAGCAGTTGATGGATTCACTCGCGACAGAACTGAAACAACACCGGCCGGGAGACGCCGTTTTCATGTCGCCGTCGTGGCAGCCGCCGGACGACCTGCCGCGGCTGGTGCGCTCGACGCCGTCGTGGCTCGTCCCGGCCATCTGCGCTGTGTTGCTGATCGCGCTGCTGGTCGTGCTGGCCGCGACCTCCAGCTTCATCTCGAAGGACGTAGTGGCAACCTTGACCGGACAGGAGTCCTAGATGCGATCGTTTTTGTCCGCACTCATGAAGGAAGGCGTGATCAGCATCGTGGTGCTGATCCTGCTGTGCCTGCTGGTCTGGTTCGGCGGCGAGTACCTGAAGACCGAGGACAACGACCTCTTCAAAGAACGCATCCTGATCATCGCTATCCTGATCGGCATCTTCCTGGTGCTGTTCGTCATCCAGAAAGTCATGGCCGTACGCAGCGCCGTGCGCATCGAGCAGCAGTTGAAGGCGCAGTCAGGCAGCCAGCTCGAAGGCGCTGACGCCGACAAGAAGGCCGAAATCGAGGCGCTGTCCAAGACCTTCAATGAGTCGCTGGAAGCCCTCAAGAAAACCAAGGGCGGCAAGAGCGCGCTGTTTACCCTGCCCTGGTACGTGATCATCGGCCCGCCCGGCAGCGGCAAAACCACGGCGCTTCAGGAATCCGGGCTCAACTTCCCGGCGGCGCAGGGCGGGGCGAAAGTCCGCGGCATCGGCGGCACGCGCAACTGCGACT
>JAGQRI010000273.1 GCA_020425515.1 Planctomycetota bacterium
ATCCGTCTCACGCGTACGGGACGCAAGCACTATCACACGTTCCGGCTGGTCGCCGCCGAGTCGACGAGCCCGCGCGACGGTCGTTTCATCGAGATCCTGGGTCACTACAACCCGAATCTGCCGAACAACGACGAAGGGCACCTGGTCCTGAACAAGGAACGCATCGAGCACTGGATCGGCAAGGGCGCGCAGCCCTCGCAGACGGTCTGGACGCTGCTGCGCAAGCAGGGCATCAACAAGGCCACCGCACGCGAAACCCGCAAGAAGCTCTCGTCCGCCTCGGCCTGATCCTTCTACTGTCAGCCTCGCTGCTGGGCGGCTGCATCCAGCCGCCCGTGCGCGGTAACGAACGCGACGAAGACATGGCCCAAAGCCAGGAACTGCTCGCGCCAGAAGTGCGCGGCCCGGTCGAAGCCCAGCGCAAGACGCCGGAAGATCCGCCCAACCCGCCGCTCAAGGACGACGTGCCGCAGCTTTCATCGCCAGTTCCGCTCGAGCGCATCCAGGCCGACAACCGCCTGAAGCAGGCCGGCGCAAAGGGCCTGCTGGCCGTCGCCGACTACCTGCTTGACCCGCGCGCGAAACCGGCCCAGTTGATCGAGGCCGTGCGTTTCGTGGCTTCCGCCGACTTCGCCAATCTCGACACCGACCAGACAGCAACGGTGCGCGAAGCGCTGGCGCACTGCCTTTCGCACGAGGACGGCAAGGTGCGCCTGCAGGCGGCGCGCGCGTTGCAGGTTCACGGCCCGGGCGCGCAACGCACGGTGTTCCTGACCGGCATCGGCGATTCCGAGCGCCGCGTGCGCTGGGCCGTGGTGCGGCGCTTTTCGGACCACCCCGACGAGCTGGACAAGGCCCAGCGGCTGATCCTGCTTTCGTACCTCGAATCGGACAGCCGCGCCGACTTCACCGCCGCCGACACGGACCACGACGGCAAGCTCACCAAGCGGGAATTCAAGGGCACCGAGGACCGTTTCGACAGGCTGGATACCGACCACGATGGCGCCGTCAGCGCGGAGGAATGGGCCAGCCCCTTCCCCAGCGAGATCCGGGCCGACGTGTTCGCGCTGCTGTTGCGCATGCACAGCAAGCTGACCCCGAATGAAAAACCGGAAGGCTACAACCCATGGCTGCCTTCCGCGGACCAACTGGATATCGTCACGGACTGGAAGCAATGGAACGACCGGGTTTCCGAAAAACCGGACACCGGCGGGAACAAATAGGACAAGCACATGGCAACCCTGCGCGAACTGCAGACCAAGGCCCGCAAGGCCTACACCAAGTGGAAGAAGGACTATTCGAAGGGTCTCGAAAAGGACCCCCGCAGCCCGGTCTCGCACCTGTGCTTCAGCATCCTGCTGCGCAACAACTCGATCACCAACACCAAGCAGGCCGAGCAGGCCCTGCGCGATCGCTTCGTGGACTGGAATGAGATCCGCGTCAGCCCGATCGCCGAGGTTCGCGACGCGCTGGAAGCCGTCGGCACGCCGCACGCCGAACAGAAGGCCTACGCCCTGCGCCGCTTCCTGCGCGACGTGTTCAGCAAGTTCACCAAGACCAACCTGTACTTCGACCTGATGGAAGTGCCCGAGGTCGTGCCCGAACTCGCCCCGGGCGAAGAGCCGGCTTCCGACGACGATGACGACGAAGACGCCGAGGAGGCGGTCACGCGCGAGTCAGGGCTGCCGGACCACCCGGAAATCCCGGGCTACGTCGACATGCGGCGCATCATGGATCAGCCGATGCCGCTGGACCCGAAGCTGATCAACGAAAAGAACAGCGTCGGCGTGTGCAGCGTGGCATGGGACGACGCCGAGCGCGGCCCGTTCAGCCTGCTGTGGCGCGTGGCGCTGGCGGAAGGCTACATCGAGCCCGAGTACGAAGGCGTGGAAGCCCTGCAACGCCTGCGCCAGATCGCCCCGGAAAAGGAGCGCGACGAGTTCGCCTTCTATTCGATCCTGCACGCCGAGCACCAGTGGCCCAAAATCAGCAAGGCCGCCGAAAAGCTTCGCAAGAAGGTAGCGAAAACCGCGAAATAGCCTCACGCAGAGGCGCAGAGCCGCAGAGAACTACAAAAGCCTTAACTGCACCACGCGACGATGCATCGAGCGCAACGACGCGACGGATCCTTCGTGAAAAGAACGCATTCCGAAGGCGTGAAACGACATTTTGAAAACGGAGTTACGGAGTAGCAGAGAAAGACCAAACTCGTACCAGCAGTTCTCTGTTACTCCGTAACTCTGTTTGAAAAGCAGTTGCAGTTCTCTGCGCCTCTGCGCCTCTGCGCGAGATCAAGCCGTTCCCTTGTCCGTTGGCGCGTCATCCTGTACAAACCCGCCTCGCACAACGTTTGGGGAACCAGCATGTCGATTTTCGTCAACAAGGCCACGCGCGTCATCTGCCAGGGCATCACCGGGCGTCACGGCGCCTTCCACAGCGCGCGCTGCATGGAATACGGCACCAACTTCGTCGGCGGCGTCACGCCCGGCAAAGGCGGAATGATCTTCGACAAGGACCCCGCCGACAGCGAAATCACCGGCCCCGACGGCAATAAGCTCAGCATCCCCGTCTTCAACACCGTCGCCGAAGCGATGGACGAGGTCGGCGTCGACGCCAGCATGATCTTCGTGCCGCCGCCGCTCGCCGCCGACGCGATCCTCGAGGCCGCGGACGCCGGCGTGAAACTGATCTGCTGCATCACCGAGGGCATCCCGGTCATGGACATGGTTCGCGTCCGCCAGGTGATGACCGAGCGCTACCCGCGCTCGCGGCTGATCGGCCCGAACTGCCCGGGCATCATCACACCGGGCGAGTGCAAGATCGGCATCATGC
>JAGQRI010000274.1 GCA_020425515.1 Planctomycetota bacterium
CGTTTTTTCAGGATGGACAGGATGTGAATGGACACGGGCTGGTAGTGGCCCCGCCCAACCGGTGTTCGCACCGTGCGTGAACGGAAATGCAGACTTCTCGCGTTCTTGGGCGCGGAGCGCCCTAACAAGATTAGCCCCCGGCAGCTTCGCTGCCGGGGGTATCGCGCGCACCCAAAAACCGAGGCGCGGAGCGCCGACACAAAGGTGGCATGATTGTGTCGGCGCTCCGCGCCTCGATTTATCTCGCAATCACAACCCCCACCGGCCTCCTTCGTCGGCAGGTGGGGGCTAATTCTGTTCGGGCGCTCCGCGCCCAACTGCGAGCGCATGCCTTGTGCCCGGCCCCTTTCTTCCGCAGGTGGGGGCTAATCCTGTACCGGCGCTCCGCGCCTTCGCCAAGGTTCCGGCTGGCTGGCCGCGTCTGGGGACGCGAAATCCGGATGGCGCGTTCCTTAACCAACCCGTGTCCACTTACATCCTGCCCATCCTGACCGCCTTCGCGGTCCTTCGCGGTTAATCCGCTTTCGCCATAACGCGAAGAAAACGTCCTCTCCATTCCAATGCGCAATGGCGAATACGCAATATGCTTGGGTCGCAACCACGCGCGTCTACACTGGTTGGCAGGCCAGATTCACCCTTACTCCGGAGTTCCCCATGCGCCACGCCTTCCGTTTCCTCAGCCTGCTGCTGCTTGCCGCCTGCTTCACGCCGCTCGCCGTCAACGACGCGCAGGAGGCCAAAAAAGAAGACCCCAAGCCGCACGAGTTCAAGAAGCCCGAAATCCTGGCCGCCGCCAAATACCTCAAGGCCGTCGGCCCCGAGCGCGTCATGCTCATCAACGGGCTGCGCTACCTGTGCCGCCCCGACTACGAGCCCGCGCTGATGGAAGGGCGCGCCTACGTGCCCTGCGGGCTGCCGCCCCAGACGGCCGAGACCGACGAATGCGTCGAGCTGCTTGAGGCGCTGCGCCTGCTGGTGATCATCGAATCCGGCATGCCCTTCAACGAATTCGTCGAGCGCGACGTCGTCCGCTTCCTGAACACCGAAACATTGCGCGTCAACGATTCGCTCGCCAACTATGCCGTGCCGCTCGTGACCTGCCTGGCCGCGATCCGCGACAAGCGCATCAAGCACACCAAACTGCTGAAGGAAAAAGCCGCCGAGCTGATGGAAAACGCCATGAAGGCGCGCGACGTGACCGACCACGACTCGCCGCTGATCAAGGGCGACTTCATCGAGCCCATGTGGTACGCGAACCAGATGTGGCGGGCGCTGATGGCCCGCTGCTGCCTCGAGCTCGACATCGGGTTCAGCACCACCGTCTGGAAGACCAACCTGATGGACCTGTCCGGCGCCTGCAACAAGGACCGCGGCTGGATGAGCGGGCTGCACGGCGACGGCAACCCGGACAACGACCTGAACTCGAACGCGCTGGCCTTAACCGCCATCAGCCTCGCGTTGCAGGCGCCCGGGGAGGTCGTCCCGGACGCCGCCGTGCGCTCGCTGGAAAAGCGCCTCAAGTACGTGCCCGAGGTGCTGCAACGCATCGACCGCGCCTTCCCCGACGAGATCTGGCAGGGCGGGCGCCTGTGCCTCGCGCGCGACTTCCGTGACGACTTCGCCCCCAAGCGCCAGAAGTGGGCCGACTGGTACAAGAGCCTGCTGGCCGGCGCCGTCGAGCACGTGGACCCGTCCGGCGCCGTCCTCGCCGATCACAACCTCGCGCACGCCATGGGGCTCGACGTCGGCATGGCCCCGCGCCACGCGAAGAAAGCTGCCGAGACCGGGCTGGGCTGCCTCGCCCTGTGCGGCGGGCTCTGGCACGAAAAGGGCATGCCCAAGCCGCTGGAGGGCATGAGCCAGGCCGAGATCGACACCACCATGCAGTGCCTTTCCATCCTGCACGCGGCCTCGCTGCCCCCGATCAAGGCGGAAAACGAAGAGGATGAGGGAGACGAAGACCCGCTCTGGGACCTGCCGCTCGACGAGCAGGTCCAGGTCGTGATCGAGCGCGGCTGCAAGAACCTCGAGTCGATCCAGTTGGCAAACGGCACCTTCTCGGCCAACGGCGCCTGGAGAGCCGGCAGCCCGGGCCTCTATGAGGTCGCCATGGCCATGGCGGCGCTGGTGCACGGCGGACGCAAGCAGGACGCCGCGCCGGTGCGCAAGGCGTTCGAGTACTGCATCAGCGAACTGTCCGCGGGTGTACCGGCGGGGCTGACCACCTACGAGCTCGGCATGATCCTTTACGGCTTCCAGTGCTACTACATGAAGAACCTGGAAGACGCGGGCATGTTCAAGATCAAGAACCGCAGCGAATACGCCCAGGTGACGATGAAGACCTGGAACAGCATCTCACCGGAAGGCCACCGGATCATCGGCAATCTCGCGAATGCGCTGAAGGAGTCCTACATCGGCGGCGAGCGCGGCGGCTGGAGCTACCACGCGCCCGCCTCGAAAGGCGGCGGTGCCAGCGACAACTCGAACAGCCAGTTCGGCATGCTCGGCTACAAGGCCGCCGCCACGCTTGGCGCGCCCGTTGACATCAAGATTTTCGAGAACGAGGCGAGGCGCCTGGTGGCCCAGTACGGAGCGGCCGGCGACGGCGAAACCGTGGCCTGGAAGCGCTACGACAACAAGGGCGATTACGAACACGTCGTCATCGAGCAGCCCGACTGGCCCGGCAACGTTCGTACCGGCGGGTGGAGCTACGGTTGCTGGCCGCCCGGGGACTCGGGGCTCGGCTCGCCGAGCCTCCAGTACAACGGCACCGGCATGATGGAACTGGCGATGGCGCGCGACGAGTTGCTGATGCGTAACGTCATGCCGAACGGGCTGCGCCGCCAGATCGACACCTGCATTTTCGGCGCGCAGGCCTGGCTGGCGGACAATTTCTACAAGAAGGGCGAACTCAGCCGCGGCCCCCGCCAGACGGGTATGGGCGGCGCCGGCTGGGGCTTGCTTTACAACATGTGGGCCATCGAGCGCGGCTGCGTGACCGCCAACTACCCGCTGCTGAGGGGTAAAATCGACTGGTACACCATGATGGCCGAGGCGCTGGTGCGCTCGCAGCGCAAGGACGGCAGTTGGGGTACGCCGCACGATACGGCCGTGTGCATCCTGATCCTGCGCAAGGTGGCCACGCCGATGCCGGGCAACCCGCGACCCAAGCCCGGGCTGAAACGCAAACCCGTCGACCCGGTAACGCCGGAGCCGAAGAAGCCCAAGACGGAAGAGGAATGGGAAAACCCGGTTACCGGCAACCGCAAACGCAAGAAGGACGTAACCAGGAACGAAGAACCGGAACCGGACCCCGAGCCGGAACCCGAACCGGTCAAGCCCAACGACCCGGTAACCCCCGGAGGCAAGAGGTAGTTGCAGAGGCAGGAGGCGCGAGGCAGGAGGCGGCAGGTAGCAGGCAGGAGTAGCAGCGTGAGGCAGGAGGCACGAGGCGGCAGGCGGGAGTAGCAGCAGGAGGCAGGTTGCAGTTGGGCGGGAGGCAGGTAGCGGGAGGCAGGTTGCAGGAGGCAGGTTGCAGTTGGGCGGGAGGCAGGTAGCGGGAGGCAGGTTGCAGTTGGGCGGGAGGCAGGACAACTGCAGTTGGGCGCGGAGCGCCCGCACAGGATTAGCCCCCACCTGCCGACGAAGGAGGCCGGTGGGGGTTAGCGATTGCGAGATAAACCGAGGCGCGGAGCGCTGACACAATCACGCAACCTTTGTGTCGGCGCTCCGCGCCTCGGTTTTCGGGTGCGCGCCATACCCCCGGCAGCGGAGCTGCCGGGGGCTAATCCTGTGCGGGCGCTCCGCGCCCAACGACGCGAAGTCCGGATGGCGCGTTCCTTGACCAACCCGTGTCCACTTACATCCTGTCCATCCTGACCGTTTTGTAGTTGCTGTCCGGCGCGGCCTGTTCGCCATTGTCTCGGCGAAGGCACGGAGCGCCGGACCATCATCCAGGGCGCGGAGCGCCGTCGCAGGATTAGCCCTCATCGCCAAGGAAAGGGGCCGGGCACACAGGGTGCACGCTCGCAGTAGGGCGCGGAGCGCCCGCACAGGATTAGCCC
>JAGQRI010000275.1 GCA_020425515.1 Planctomycetota bacterium
AACAACCAGACCAACTGGAGCCTCGCCTACGGCGGCATCTTCCTGGCGCAATTGGTCAAGCAAGGCGAAGCCGCGGACTACAGCCGCGCCAAGGTGAACAAGTGGCGCAAGAAGCTGAAGTGGATCCGCGACCGCATCTTCAAGCAGTGCGAGGAAAACGGCGGCTTTGCCCACGGCCCCGGCGGCGAGAACATCCTGGGCTACATCCACTTCGAGGCGATGAGCAATTTCTGCCTCGCGGCGCTGGGCTGCATCCAGGCCGCGGGCATTGAAGTCGATGCCGAGAAGCTGGCGCCGCTGCTCAAGTACGTGGACGACTGCCAGATGCCAGACGGCGGCATCGGCTACGCGACCGACAAGAAATGGTTCAGCGAAGAAGGGCGCACGGCCGGCGCGATGAACGCCTTCGGCGCGCTCGGCGTAGCGGACCGGGCCAGCTACGCGAAGATGAAGGCATACTTCGAGAAGAACATCGCCCAGGCCTTCAACGGGCACAGCACGCCGACCATGCACCAGCTCTCGGTCGCGCTGGCGTGCCGGCGCCACGGCATGATGGACAAGTACTGGGAGACCCAGCGCCGTGAGTTCACCATGGTGCGTAACCCGGATTTCACCTTCGCCTATCGCCCTACAGCCGAGACCGTCCGCATGGGCGACAACATCGACCGCGACATCGGTCCGGTCTGGACGACCTGCCAGTGGCTGCTGGTAAGCGAGCTGGAAAACGGTGCGGCGTCGTTGTGGGTCGGCACGCTGGAAAGCGCTAACCCCGACAGCGGTGACTAGAGTGAGTACGGCAATTGCGGTCTTGAGAACCAACAGACGCGTGGCACAGGCAATCCTGCCTGTGGTCGCGGCGCCTTTGCCGCGACAGGCCGGGCCTCGCTGCGCTCAGCTCCACAGGCAAGATTGCCTGTGCCACGTGAATACTGGCTCTAGCCTGTCGTTGCTCTCATCGACTACCCTGCCGGCATGCGAGTTCTGGTTCAGCGAGTTTCGCGGGCGAAGGTCACCGTGGACGGCAACGTCACCGGTGAAATCGGTGTCGGGCTGCTGTTGCTGGTCGGCATCACCCATTCGGATACCGAGGGCGAGCTCGACTGGATGGTGAAGAAGGTCGCCAACCTGCGCGTGTTCAATGACGCCGAGGGCAAGATGAACCTGGCGCTCGGCGACGTGGACGGCAGCGTGCTGGCGATCAGTCAGTTCACGCTCTATGGCGACGCGAAGAAGGGCAACCGGCCGAGCTACATCGACGCCGCCCGCCCCGAGCAAGCCGAGCCGCTATACGACCAATTCTGCGAGAAGCTGTCCGTGGCAATCGGCAAGCCCGTCCGGAAAGGCGTGTTCGGCGCGCATATGCACGTCGAGCTGACGAACGACGGGCCGGTCACGATTATGCTGGAGAGGTAACGTGGTGCGGGCGGCCACGTGGGGCCGCCCCTACACCGTGAACTTGGCGGGGTCGATCAGCTCCAGGCGGATCATCGCCATCAGCACCATTACCGTGCCGATCAGCGTGATCACCAGCGCGCCGAAGACAGGCAGCTTGGCCTCGAGCAGGCGGTACAGCTTGCTCCTGGTCTCCTTGCGCTTGCGGTTCAGGTATTCCTTGCTGTGCACCAGCATCAGCCCGATGGTCGCCAGCACGATTGCCAGCCCGAAGCTGAACACGACCACCATGACCAGCCCGGCAAAGTACAGCTTCGCGCTGAAGAAGATCAGCCCGATCACGAACGCGCTCGGGCACGGGACGATGCCGCCGAGGATGCCCAGGCGCAGGATTTCCCAGCGGGTCATCTTGCTCGGGTCGAGTTCTTCACCGTGGTGATGGTGATGCCCGTGGCTGTGCGAGTGCCCGTGATCGTGGGAATGGTCGTGATCGTGCGAGTGCCCGTGATCATGTGAGTGGTCATGGTCGTGCGAATGCTCAACGACCTCTTCGAGAATGTCCGAATCCTCCGGCCCCTTCTCGTCCTTCGCCACGGCGACCGGTGCGTGCTCGTGGCCATGATCGTGTGAGTGGTCATGGCTGTGGTCGTGGTCATGATCGTGCGAATGACCATCAATGTGCCGACCGAAGATATCGTGCTCGTGGTGCCCGCCGCCGGTGCGCTTGAACACCAGCCCGACGCCCATCAGGAAAATCGTCGCCCCCACCGCCAGTGCGATCCACTCCGCCAGGCTCTTGCGCGGGTCGTCCATCACGTCCGGCCAGAACTCGCTGGCGATCCACGCCCCGCCCATCAGCAGCAGCACGCCGCTGGTGTGCGCGGCCGTGACCACCACGCCCAGGAACAGCGCGTCCGTCTTGGTGCCGTGCGTGCCGATCAGGTAGCTGGCGACGAGCGTCTTGCCATGCCCCGGCTGGACCGCGTGATAGCCGCCGAGGATCAGCATCAGCCCCATGAAGGTCAGCCACACGCCCAGCCCGGCATTGGGGTCTTTCAAGCCTTCGTAGGCCTCGCGGACCCAGCGATCGAACCAGGCCTCGCTGCGGCGTTCCTTGTCGGTTTCGAAAAGCTGCTGCTTGCCCTCGGGGTTACCGGCGGATTGAGTGGTGTCGGTTTTGTCGGGCGGCGTGTCCGTCTTGTCGGGAGGCTTGTCGTTCGGGTTGATGTTGGTCGCGCGGGTCGAGAAGCCCTCCTGTACGTCCCACACGAAGCGCAGGCGGTCGAAGCGGTCCTCGGTGCGGTCATAATAGACCGACGTTACCGCCCGGCGTTCGGCGCCGCGGTCGTCCCAGGCGCGCAACTGTGCCGCCGGGTCGGTGATCATGATGCGCCGGTTGGGCAGGTAGAACTCGACCGGGTGCGTGCCCGGCCCCCACGACGTCGCGAACTCCACGTCAAAGTAGAAGAAGTACCCGATGCGCAGCTTCTCGACGGGCATGCCGTTAGGGCCGTCCACGCTGGCGTCCGGGTCGTCGAGGTTGGCAAACGCGAACTTGTCGAAGCGCGCCTTCAGCACGGCCGGCTCGTCGCGCACCTTCAGCACGCCGGATTCGGTCAGGTCGTTCGCGAGCGTTTCGAAGCGCTTGGTCAGCTCGGAGCGCACGACCTTGCCGTCGCGGTTGGTGTCGAGCTGCAGGTAGGCTTCGTTGTAGCTGGCGTAGGGTGTTTCGTAGCGGTACTGCACCTGCAGTTGCAGGTATTCCTTATTGTTCGCGGCGTCCTTGAGCAGGATGACTTCCGCCACCATGTCGCAGCGGTCGTCGAAGGGGTGCGCGTACAGCGCCGAGGCGCCGAGCACGAGCAGCAGGATGACGGCAATTCTGGCCATGGGGTCAGTATAGCGAGTGATTCAATAGTCCACAGGGCGCGCGGCCCGGTCTAGAATTCGTCTTCCTTCTGGTCAGGCTTGGCCGGCTTGACCTTGTCGCCGAGCAGCTTGTGTACATCAAGCTCGATACGCCCGGTCCAGGGCAGCGTGCGGTCGCCGGTTTTCTCGAACTGGTCGATCATCATGCCTTTGTCGACCTCGACAGTTTTCGTGACCGCGATGCCGATTTCGCCCTTCGGGACCTTCAGGCTGACGCGCAGCTTGCCGTCGCCGTCCAGCATTGAGGGCGCGACGTAGATCGTGACCTTCGCCGCGTTGCGAACGCTCAGCGTGACCCTCCCAGGCGCCTCCAGCTTGGCGATCACGCGGGCGACCAGCGTTTCCTCTTTCTGTTGCTCGCGCTCCTGGGCTTTGGGGAAGCTGCCCTTGAGGGTCTTTTCCTCGCCGGCGCGGTCCACGACGATCGTGACGTCGTCGCCGGGCGCCTTGGTGTCGAGGGCGTCCAGCAGGTCCTGCATGCTCTTGATCTCGTGGTCGTCGAGCTTCTTGATCACGTCGCCTTCCTTGATGCCCATGTCCTCGGCGGCGCTGCCCTTGACCACGTTCTCTACCGTCGGCGCGTCGACGTTGCGCTGCAGGCGAACACCCAGCGTCGGGCGTCCGGCGGGGACTTCGATCTCGGCGTTTTTCGGCGCGGTGTTGGCAGCGCCCAGGTCGCTGATCTCGTCGATGCTGAGCCAGGCGCGGCGCCCGCGGGCCGGGTCGCTGCAGGCCCAGTCGATCTCGGCCGGCAAAAGGTCGCGGCGCCAGTCCTTGAGCTGCTTGCCCATGAAGTTGGCGACTTCGTCTTCGAGGACATCGCCGACCTGGTGTGTCAGCTTCGGGTAGACCGTGTACTTGATGGTTGCACCCAGCCCGTTGGCCTGGTCGTAGATCGGCGTCATGCGCTTGGCGGGGTACAGCGTGTCGCGCCCGCCGTTGAAGCAGTAGAAGTTCTCGCCTTTCATGTTCTCGAGGAAGACCGGCGAGCCGTCCAGCGGCGGAACCAGCGGGCAGCCGTTCATGGCATAAAAGCCGGCGAAGGTGTCCGGCATGCGGTACGCGAAGCCGAAGGTGCCGCTGCCGCCGTCGCTGTGCCCGGTGACGATCACGCGGTCGTCGTCGATGCTGACGCGGCGTTTGGTTTCGCTAATCATGTGCAGCACGTTCTGCTGGCCCTTCAGCGCCCACCAGACCGAGTCCATGCCGGTTTCCGGCACGCCGGCGCTGCAGCCGAGGATCACCACTTCCCTCTTCTGCTCGTCCGTCAGGTTCGGCAGGAAGTACTGGATGCTGTATTCACCCGCGGAAGGGTCCTCGTTGTCGCTGCGCATAGGCCAGCCGGAAACGCCGCCGTGCATGCAGACCAACAACGGGTAGCGCTTCGCAACGTCGTACTCCTCAGGTACGTACACCCAGTAGGGGCGCTTGTGCCCGTCCGGGCAGAGGGTTTCGAACTCGGTCACGCCGGGCTTGTCCAGCTTGGCGGGCTGCCAGGCGTGGATGGTCTTCTGCAGTTCGTCGGCGCTGAGTTCCAGCAGCTGCTTGCGCAGGGCGTCCTTTTCCTTGCCGTCGGACTTGAGGTAACGGGCCAGCAGGTCGGTCGTGTCAACTTCTTTGGCAGGCTGTGGCACGTCCTGTGCCAGATTGACACATGCCAGCGCCATCATCGCGATCAATGAGCAGGTTAGCGTTCGCACAACAACTTCCTCCGGGGCCTTGTGCCGCGGTCGTTTCCGGGCAGTCGGCGGTGATTCCATGATCCGGCGCTCTTGGCACGTCAAGAGTTGGCACGCCGGTTGCTCTTGACGCGGCAAGAGTGTTACCCAGTGATGCGGGCGCCTTGCCCGCACTTTGTATTGGCCGGATTCACGGGCAAGCGGGAAGCGGGCGAGGCGCCCGCATCACGGGGCCACTTTTACGACGTACGGGGGTGGTAGGGAACCACCCCAATTTAAAGGCAAATGCCTGAAACTTTGAAGGAGTCCTCCGAGTTTATAGGGCTGAAGGGGGGTGCTGCCATGCAGCGCAATGACGTAGAGCTTCTGTTCGCTGAGCACGCAAAGGCGGTCCACGCGGCCGTTTACCGTCTCACGCTGGACAGCGCCGCGGCTGAAGACGCGACGCAGGAGGCCTTCGTACGCCTGCTGACGCGCCCGCCGAAGGATGATCGCAACATCGGCGCGTGGCTGAAGCGTGTGGCTGTCAACTTTGCCATCGACACGCTCCGCCGCACCAACCGCCAGAAGCCGCTCGGCGACTGGGAGGTCGAGGACAACCCGAACCCGGACGTTTCCGACACCACCCTGAGCGACGAGCTGGTACAGGCCCTGTCGCGCCTGAAGCCGGACCACCGCGCCGCCGTACTGGCCGTGGACCGCGACGGCATGAGCTACACGGACGCAGCCGACCTGCTCGGCGTGCACCTGAACAAGCTCAAGACGGACCTGCTGCGCGGCCGCCGTGCCCTGCATGACATCCTGAAGGGTTCAGCACTGGCCGGCGACGCCGGTAGCAAGGAGTAAGGCAATGGATTACGAAGGTTTCGGGGGTAAATCGCCCGGCTGGGGCGAAGATGCATCCCGCGCGGGGGCTTTGTCGACAGACGAACAAGCCGTTCTGGACCACGTGTCGGGACTCACCCGGGTCCTTCCGGAGCCATCCGATCCTCATTGCCAGGACCGGGAAATCGTCGGGGAACTGGTGGCCATGCGCTCCCGCCTGGGGGCCATGGCCATCCACCCCCCGAAAATGCGCCTCACGTTCGACGACATACTCAAGGCGGCCGACAACACGCCGCAACCACCCACTGACAACAGAGTCATCTACTGGATCACCGGGCGCTGGGGCATCGGGCTGGTCACCGCGGCCAGCGTGGCGTTAGCGGTCCTGACCGGGATGCTGGCTACCGGCATGGTTGAGCCGGAAGCCGACATGGCCGCCGTGTCGTCCGCTGCCCGGAAGCCGCTGCAAAGCGAAGGCATAGAGTTCGATCGTGTTACCCAGGTAGAGCAGTTCCCCGAAAACAAGACTCGCCAGGTGGAGCCCACCTCCATCGACAGCGAAATGCCACCCGGTCTTTACGGGTCAATAGTCCGGGAGGGCCGGCTGCAACTCCGGGGCGACGATCCCGCCGACGTGCAGCGCCGTGTTACCGAATTGGTTACTTCTTCGGGCGGCATGGTTACCAGCTTGACACGTCAAGGGACCGGGGAGGACGTTAGCGTCGAAATTTCCGTGGCCGTCCCCGCCGACAAATACCGCGAGTTCAAAACAAAGGTGGCGGGTTTCGGCGACGTCCTGCACGACAGCGAGACCACCCAGGATGTCACCAGCGACCAGGTCGACCTGAAAGCCCGCCTCTCCGAAGCCGAAGACTACCTCGCCCGCCTGGACAAGCTGATCGAAACGCCGAACGACCTGTCCGCATTGCAAGACCTCGAGCACGAACGCCGCCAGACCCGCCTCGAAATCGAGCGCTACAAACGCGCCATCCAATCACTCGAAAACCGCACGACCCTCAGCCGCCTCGACATCACCGTCACCACGGCCGCACCCGCCGTCGCCGAGCCGAAGGGCCAGTTCACCAAGGCCTGGGACGACGGGCTCGAAGGCATGGGCCACGTAAGTGCGTTCCTGCTGAAGGCCGGGCTCGCGGGCTCGCCGTTTCTGGCACTCGGCGCGGTTGCCTACCTGTTCCTGCGCCGCAAGCGCAAGAAGCTGGAACGCGAAGACCGCCTCGCGGCCTAGCCAACAATCCAAGCCCAGCCCGCAAGGGCTGGGGTCATCGCCGGATTGCACGCGAGTTTCACGGGGGACCCCAGCCCTCGCGGGCCGGGCT
>JAGQRI010000276.1:0-2120 GCA_020425515.1 Planctomycetota bacterium
GTCTGCACGCACTTGTCCGAGTTCAACTGGTCGTTGGTGTACACCTGCAACTCGTCGAAATTCAGCCCGGCGCCCGGCTCGAAGTCCTTGCCCGACTTGCGGTTCACGTGCAGGAACAGCAGCTGCATGTAGCGCACCTCGTACCAGGCCTGGATGGCCTCAGTCCACGCGGCTTCGGCGGACTTGCCGCGCTCGTCGTTGCCTTTTTCGAGCGCCTTGTCGCAGCGGTCGTCGAACTTTTCCTTGGCCTTGAGGAAGTCCTTCCACGCCTTGGTCTTTTCAAGGTCGTCCATCTTCGCGTTGACGTTGCGGATGAACTGGCCCATCAACTCCATGCGGGCCTGGCCGTCGTCTTCCTTCTTGGGGTCGGTTTTCGGCTCGGGTTCCTTCTTGGGATCGGCCTTGGGCTCCGGGTCTTTCTTCGGGTCTTTCTTGGGGTTCTCGACCGTGTCGCCGGGGTTGTGCTTCGGTTCGTCGGTCTTCTTGTTTTCGGGTTCCGACTTGGGTTCGTCTTTCTTTTCGACCGTGGTGTTGTCGTGGGTCTTTTCTTTCTTGCTGCCCTTTTCGACGCCGTCGTCGTCCTTGCCCGAATTGCTGGGTCGGTAAACGTCACCGGTGTCGCGCTCGAGGTCGTCCTGGGTGTAGTGCCCGTCGTCGGTTTGGTCCTGTTTCTGGCTGCTGCCACAGGCGGCGGTCAGCAACACGAGCAGGCTGGCGGCGATCAACTTCTTCATGACGGCTCCTGATGGTCGAAAGCGCATGATAGCGGAATCAGCGGGTATTGAAGAGGCTCCAATTGGGGAGCGGTTGTGTCGGCGCATCCGCGCCTTGGGTTTGCGCCTATCGATACACCCCCGGCAGCGGGGCTGCCGGGGGCTAATCTTGTGATGGCGCTCCGCGCCATGATTCGATTTGGATCGCTGATTACCGCCCCAAAAGCCTGACGTCTTCCGGGTAGTCTTCCGTCTGTCTGACCTCAGCTCGCTCACAGAATAGTCGAGTGGCGGCTAGGCGCGGGGTGAGCGCGCGGCGGCGAGTTCGGCGCTGCCGGCGGCTGGCTGCCTGTCTTTCAGCGGCAGCAGGTTGACGGCGCAGACCTTGTACTCGCCGGTGCCGGTCACGATGTCGCCGGCGTCGTTGGTGAGGCGGTTGGCCGCTTCCTCGGCGAAGTGCATGGGCATCCAGACGCAGCCCTTCTGCACGCGCCCCGACAACCAGACCTTCGCCTTGATGCCGCCGCGGCGGCTGACGATCTTGCACGTCTGGCCGTCCGCGATGCCGATACGCGCGGCGTCATCGGGATGGACCTCGATGAAGTTTTCGCCGGCCTTGGCGTTGGTGCCAGCGTCGCGGCGGGTCTGGGTGGCGCTGTTGTACTGGTACAGCACGCGCCCGGTGGACAGGACCAGCGGGTAGGCGTCGTCCGGCAGCTCGGCGCTGGGGCGATAGTCCACTGCCTCGAACTCGCCCTTGCCGCGCAGCGGGGAGCCCTTGTGCAGGTACTCGGCGCCGGGGTCGTCCTCGGTGGTGCACGGCCACTGCAGCCCGCGCGGCGTTCTTTCAAGGCGCTCGTAGCTGATGCCGCTGAACTTCGGGCTCAGCTTCGCCATCTCGGAATAGATCGCGCCGGTGTTTTCGTACTGCGGCATGTCGTAGCCGCAGGCGCGTGCGAAATCGACCAGGATTTCCCAGTCCGGGCGCGCTTCGCCGGGCGGCTCGACGGCCTTGCGCACGCGCTGGACGCGGCGGTCGCTGTTGGTGAACACGCCGTCCTTCTCGGCGAAGCTGGCGCCGGGCAGGATCACGTGGGCGTACTCGGTGGTCATGTTCGGGAAGATGTCCTGGCAGACCAGGAACTCGATACCCTTCAACGACTCTTCGAGCACACTGCAGTTCGGCTCGGAGATCACGATGTCTTCGCCCATGATGTAGAGCGCGTGCATGTTGCCGTGCTCAACGTTCTTCATCATCTGGTTGAGGTTCTGGCCGGGGCCGGGGCCTTCGCCGATCCCCCACGCCTCGCCGAACTTCTTGCGCACCGACTCGTCGTCGCAGGACTGGTAGCCGGGATAGAAGACGGGGCTGCAGCCGGAGTCGTTGGCGCCCTGCACGTTGTTCTG
>JAGQRI010000276.1:2156-3187 GCA_020425515.1 Planctomycetota bacterium
GTCATCAGCACCAGGTTCGCGAGCGAGTAGACGTTGTCGGTGCCGTGGGTGTGCTCGGTGATGCCGAGCGTGTAGTAGATGCCGGCGCGCTTGTGGCTGGCGTAGATGATCGCGGCCTCGCGGATCAGGTCCGCGGGTACGCCGGTTACCTTCTCGGCTTCCTCAAGCGGGAACTTCGCGAGGTTTTCCTGCAACGCCGGCCAGCCCTCGGTGTGTTTCTCGATGAAGTCCTTGTCGACCAGACCTTCATCGACAATCACCTTGGCCATCGCGTTCAGCAGGAAGACGTCGGTGCCCGGCTTAAGTTGCAGGTGCACGTCCGCGTGCTCGGCCAGCCAGATCTTGCGCGGGTCGGCGACGATCAGCTTCGCGCCGCGCTGGCGGGCGACTTTCATTTCCATCGCGATGATCGGGTGCGCTTCGGTCGTGTTGGAACCAATGACGAACATGACCTCCGTATCCCGGATTTCCGGAATCGAGTTCGTCATCGCGCCTGCACCGAACATTTTGACCAGACCGGCCACGGTTGGGGCATGTCACGTGGCGCTGCACTGGTGGATGTTACCCGTCTTGAAAGTCGCGCGGGCGACCTTCTGCATCAGGTAATTCTCCTCACCGGTGCAGCGGCTCGAGGATACGAAGCCGATGGCTTCGGGGCCGTGGCGCTGGGCCACCTTCTTCATGCCTTCCGCGGCGAAGGCGATCGCCTTCTCCCACGTGGTCTTGTGCAGCTTGCCGTCTTCACCGCGGATCATCGGGTGGGTGAAGCGGTCCTTGTGGTGGATGAAGTCGTAGGCGAAGCGCCCTTTGATGCACAGGTTGCCGTCGTTGACGGTGGTGCCCGGCTCGGGGCTGGTTACGCGGATGACCTGCTTGTCGCCGCCGACCTCGGCCACGTTCAGGTCCATCTGGCAGCCGACGCCGCAATAGTTGCAGGTGGTGCGGACCTTGGCGACCTCTTCGGGCTTCTTGGCGGGCGCTTTCTTTTCGATCAGTGCGCCGGTCGGGCAGGTGTCGATGCAGCCGCCGCA
>JAGQRI010000276.1:3240-3512 GCA_020425515.1 Planctomycetota bacterium
TCGCTGCCGCGGTTGGTCAGGGTGATGGCGTTGACGGCCTCGATCTCGTCGCAGTAGCGGGTGCAGCGCGCGCACAGCACGCAGAGTTCGGGGTCGAAGTTGATGTACGGGTTGGTGTCGCCGGGGCGCGCGACGCGGGGCGCGTTGACCGGGTCGAGTTTCAGCGTGCTGCAGTCCTTCGCCCAGGCGCGCAGGTCGTTGCCGTTGCCGGTTTCAACAGGCAGCCCTTCGTCGTCGAGCTTGTGGTCGGCCATGTACAGGCTGACCAGCAC
>JAGQRI010000277.1 GCA_020425515.1 Planctomycetota bacterium
GGCTGACGCCCCGGGCTATTTGATGCCGCCGCCTCCGGCGGCTACTCGCTTCGCGTCCCCTCCGGTAACAATCGCTTCATGTCCCCTCCGGCGGCTGCTCGCCTCGCGATTCCTCCGGCTGGAGCAGTTTCGTGGCTCGTGTTCAGCTCATTCGCGTGGCACAGGCAATCTTGCCTGTGGTCGCGGCGCTTTTGCCGCGACAGGTTGGGCCTCGCTTCGCTCAGCCCCACAGGCAGGAATCTGCGAAACAGATGTTGGCTTGGAGATACACCGTATTGCCGCCAGTCTGTGCCACTCGCTCACTCGCTTTACGACGCTCGCTGCTTGAATCGCCTCGCACTCATGTCGGGCACGTGAATGACAATGCAATTTACCTTAGCGGGAATTTTTGTTCTTTTCTCTCAATTCGCATTCTCTGCATTGGTAGCATCGGCTTCCCGGGGCCTCTCATCTTTGACTCGGTGACAGACATGCCATCAGCCAGATTCCGGAAGTTGTTTTCCCGCAAGCGGTTGCTTTCCCTCGGCGCCATCCTGGTGCTGGTCGGCCTGGTCGTCCTCGTCAGCAGCAACCCGCTTTCCGCTGACTCCGTCGGCGACAAAGTCGATGACGCCCGCATCAAGGCGCGCGCCGGCAACGTCAACGAGGCGCTCGACGACCTCGACGTCCTCGCCGAGGAACACCCCGACGACCCGCGCGTGCACTACTACCGCTCCAAGTTCCTGCGCGACCTGGAACGCCGCAACGACGCCGCCGACGCCCTTGAGGCGGCCGCCGACGCCCTCAAGAAATACAAGGCCAAGGGCGGCAAGGACAAGGACATCCTGGCGCTCGAGGAAGCCATCCAGACCGACAGCGAAGACCTGCTGAAGTACCGCAGCCAGGCCCGCGAAATCCTGGCCGACTACCGCAACAAGGCGCTGCCGCTGATCCGCAAACTGATCAAGGAAGGCAAACCGCGCGAGGCCTCCTACGCGCTGGACGAACTCAGCGCCGCCATGGGCGAGGAAGACGCCGAACTGCAGGAACTGCGCAAGGAAATCGAAACCGCCATCCGCAAGGAAAAGTAATGCGCTGTCAAAAACTGGTGCTCGTCGCATTGATTGCGGTCGCCGCCCCGGTGCTGGCCGCGCAGTCCGAAGCCGCCCTGCTGCGGAAGAACCTCGACGCCGCCGAGGACGCCCTCAAACACGACAAGTACGAGGACGCGCTGCTGTCGGTCCAGGCCGCGCTCAAGCTCAGCCCGTACAACCAGCGCGCCCGCGTGATCGAGATGGACGTGTACGACGAGCAAGGCAAGACGCTGCTCGCCATGGACGCCGCGCTGAAGGCGTTCGATGCAAGCAAGCTCGGCGACCGGGACGCCTCGAAGAACACCAAGAAGGTCTACAAGTACGTCAAGAAACAGTCCCCCACGCTGGCCGAGTTCCTCGACGCGCGCTCGGACGCCGTCGGCGGGTTGCTGAAGCTGCGCAAGCGCGCGGTCAAGGACGACCTGCCGGGCGACGCGGAATGGCTGGCCAAGACCGCGCGGGTCGTGTTTCCCACCGACGCCGACCTGGAAGAGCTGGCCGGCGCGGGCGTGCCCCGCTTCCACGAGATCAAGGTCGAGCCGGGCATGGCGCCGCTGCTGGACGATCCCAAGGCGTGGGTCTTCTACAACGGCGGCGACGGAAGCTACGTCAAGGACGGCGTGCTCACGCTCAAGCAGGACGAAGACGGCCGAATCTGCGACGCCGGCTACCGCCTCGCGAAGCTGAAGAAGGACTTCAAGCTCAGCTTCAAGTTCAAATACAAACGGCGTGAGGGCGGCATGGACCCCCACATCTCCGTCCTGTTCACCGACGCCGCCGAGGTTCCCGACACGACCGCCGTGCACTCGTTCGGCATCGACCCCTGGGGGCGCAAGCGCATCGTGCTCGCGTTCAACAAACCCCGCGAGGGCACCGGCTGGAAAGAACTCGGCGCCAGCGAGCTGCCCGAGGGCACGATGCCGGAAGGCGAATGGGCCGAGGCCGTCGTCCTGTGGGACAGCGGCGACCGGACCGTCAGCCTCGACCTCAACGGCAAGCGCATGGCCGACCGCACCCTCGACGCCGGCGAAGAACTCGGCCACTACTTCCACCTGGGCGTGGGCTCGGGGAACGAAATCGAGGTGAAGGAACTCTTCGCCAAACTCGCGGACGAGGACAAATGAGTACGCCCTGTAGGTCCGTCGCGCTTTCGCTGATCCTGCTGCTCGCGGGCGCGGCGCTGCATGCCCAGACCGCGCAGGAAAACCTCGCGGCTGCGCGAAAAGCGCTGAAGGCACGCGAGTGGGACGAGGCGGTACTTTCCGCCAAGGCCGTGCTGAGCAGCGACCCCGGCAACCAGGAAGCGCACTTCATCCTCAGTGAAGCCTACGCCGGCGACGGGCAGGACGACGAAGCACTGCTGGCCGCGATCGACGCCTATGACGCCCCCAGGCGCGGTCTGCGCGCCGCATCCGGCTGGGCCGGCAAGGCCCGCAAGCGCATTAAGAGCCTTTCGCCGACGCTGGACGAGTTCCTTGGGCTGCGGGGCGACGCGGCCGGGGCGCTGATGAAGCAGCGCAAGTCGGCCGACAAGGCCAAGCGCCAGTACGACGTCGAGTGGATCGAGATGGTGGCGTTCCGTGTGGCGCCGACGGAAGACGTCGTGCTCAAGGACACCGGGCGCCGCAGCGAGGAATACTGGCGCCTGCGCGGGCACGGCGGCTCGAAACCGAAACTGGAGTCGGGCTACGTGCGCCTGCTTGAAGAACCGAAGAGCTGGGTGTTCATCGACGAAGGCCCCGGTTCAAAGAAAGACGAGCAGCAGATCGTGCTGTGCAGGCACCCCAAGGGATACATCCCGATGGTGGTGCTGGACAAGGACGACCTGCGCACCGGCGAGCGCTTCGCCCTGCGCTATTCGGTCAAGTGGACGCCGCTCAAGGAAAACCCGAACGGCTACAAGCCGCGCCTGTACTGCTTCTTCCTGCCGAAGTCGCGCCCGGGGCCGACCGACAAGGGCGTCTCGATCACCCCCACGGACCCGGGGGCCAAGGTCAGCTTCATCCACGGCGAAGAGGACCACAGCCTGCGCCCGACGGCCGAGGAAAAACTGAAGTTCGAACTGGTCAAGCCGGACCAGTGGATCGACGTGGAAATTCGCTGGGCCGGCAAGGGCAGCGTGCTGAAGGTGCTGATCGACGACGACGTCAAGCTGACCACCACCCCCAACGAGCACGACCCCTTGAACATGTACATCGGCTTCGGCTTCGGCGACGTGGAAGAAGGCGTCATCCGCAACCCGCGCCTGAACGCCCGCCGCCCCAAATAAAGAAAGCGCGACCATGCGTACAACGATTGCCTTCGCACTCTGCACCCTGCTGCTGGTTGTGTGCTTCACGCCGGCCACGGCTGCCGACAAGAAACTCAGCAGCGGCGACATCAAGAAACTGGTGAAAGAGTACGTCGAGGCGGGCAGCACCCAGCCCCGCCGCGAGGAGATTGCCGAGGAGCTGAAGCAGGCCGACCCGGCCCAGGTCGGCAAGGTCCTCAGCAAGTACTGCAAGGACGACGCCGAGCGCCCCAAGGCCCTGCAACTGGCGATCGCGCTCAAGGCGCCCGGGCTTTTCAAGAAACTCGAAGACTCGTTCGACACGCTCGACCAGCAGGCCATCATCGACTGGTGCCTGACGCTGAGGGATCAGGACGGGCTGGAGTTCCTGATCGGCAAGTGGCGCACCCTCAGCGTCGACAGCAAGGAATGGAAGCGCGTCGACGAAAGCTTCCGCAATCACCGCCAGTCGGCCGAAACCCTCGACAAGTTCCAGGAAAAGGTCAGCGACGTCGCCCGCGGCGAGGCCGCCCTGCACATCCTGCAATGGCAGCTCGGCAAGCCCGACCTGACGCAGGAGCAGGCAAAGAGCGAGTGGAAAGACCTGCGCGCCGAGTTCGTCCGCGACTACAAGGAGTTCGAGTACAGCGGCTACGACCTGCTGTCCATGGAAGGCTGGTACGGCGACAAGGCCGAGCCGGTCGGCCCCAACTTCCGGGTGGGAGTCATGGGCTGGTGGAACTTCGAGAAGTTCCCGAAGACGGCGGGGCCGGGCGGGTTCGTGCTGGTGGTCCGCATCTGCCACGTCAGCGGCGACGACGGCTACGTCGGGCTGTTCCAGACGGGCGACGACGGCACCAACGGTTTCAAGATGGAATTCAAGCCGGACAAGATCGCCTATTGCGACCCGGCCGGGCGCGTGATCAAGGGCGCCGCCTACAAGCCGGGCCAGTGGCAGGAAGTGAAGTGGGTCGTCACCGGCAAGAAGGACAAGTGGAACTGCGCCATGTACGTCGACGGCGAACGCATGCTCGACAACGGCGAGTTCAGCAAGGCGCCCACGCAGCTCGGGATGTACAGCAAGAACGTGGAGTTCCTCGCCGGCGGCGCCGACCTGGTCTACCCGGAAAAGTAGAACTCAATGCAGCAGCCGGATGACCCCCAGGCGCACCATCGCGCCGAAGGCGATCAGCGTGCCGGCAAGCAGCATCAGCGCACGGCCGACCAGCGCCTTGCCCAGCGACTTCCCGTCGGGCGCGCCCTTGCGCAGTGTGAACAGGAACGACGCCAGCCCGAGCACCGCCACGATGCATCCCACCACGAACGTCAACGAGGCCGCCACGGTCGATCTGACGTCGTCGTCCTCAATGGGCCCCGGCTCGCCGTCCGGTCGCTCGGACGGTTCGGGTTCGGTGAACATGTTCGAGGGCGGCTGGTCGGTTGCCTCAACCGGCGGCTCACCCTTCACGTGCCAGGTGAATGTCAGCCGGGGCAGCGCGCCCTGGTCGTAGGTCGAACCCTCGATGCGCCGGCGCGGCTGCACGCGGGCGTCGTACGCGATCATCTGCTGCGTCGGGTCACGTACCGCACCCTGCGCGCCGGTGAACGAATACTCGACCGTGTGGTCGCCGCCCGCCAGCGGCTGCGGGGCGTCCCAGTAAAAGAGGAAACGGTAGTGAATCCGGAACGTATCGATCGGCACGCCGGCCTCCAGGTCGAACTTCGCATCCGGGTCGTCCAGGTTGTCGAACTGAAAGCGCTCGAAATCCGGCTTCATGCCGAGCGCCTGCCCGTCGAGCTTGATCGCCACAAACTGGAATGTCTTGCCCGCAAGTTCGGCGAAGCGGACCTTGAGTTCCGTGCGCGTAATCAGGCCGTCCATGTTGCGGTCGAGGCTGTCGTTGCCGTGCCCGCTGCCTCCGCTGAACTCGGACCAACTCGCCATCACGTTCTCGTAGCGGAAGTCCATCACCAGCTCGAGGCGCGAATCGGAAACGACCACCACCTCGCTGGTCATCTCCGCCCGGTCTTCCAAAGGGTGCGCAAACAACGGCGCGGCGCAGAGCAGCACAAGAATGACGGCCGGAAACTTCATCGGGCCAGTGTAGCAGGCGGCAGGCGGCAGGCAGGAGGCGGCAGAAAAAGCAGGCCGCGGATTCCTCAATCCCGGCCACCTCCTCCCTACAACCCACAACCTAAAACCTATAACCTAGCCCCCATGAGCGACCTCGACCTGCCCATCCGTCCGCGCCGCAACCGCCGCAGCGAAGCCATTCGCGCCCTCGTCCGCGAGACGCGCGTAACGCCGGGCAAACTGATCTACCCGCTCTTCCTGCACGAGGACGCCGGCGACACCCCGCTCGAATCCCTCCCCGGCCAGACGCGCTGGGGGCTCGACGGGCTGGTTAAAGAGGTAGGGCGCGCGTTTAAGCTGGGCATCAACGCCGTCGTGCTCTTCCCCAAGGTGCCCGAGGACAAGAAGAACCCGACCGGCGACGAGGCCTGGGACCCGGAAGGTTTGATCCCCCGCGCCATCAAGGCGATCAAGGAAACCACGCCCGGCGTCGCGGTCGTCACCGACGTCGCACTCGACCCGTACAACAGCGACGGCCACGATGGCATCGTGCAGGACGGTGTGATCCTTAACGACGCGACCGTCGAAGTCCTCTGCAAGCAGGCGGTCACCCAGGCGCAGGCCGGCGCCGACATCATCGCGCCGTCCGACATGATGGACGGGCGCGTCGGCGCGATCCGCGATGCGCTGGATGAAGAAGGTTTCCAGGACGTCGCGATCCTTGCCTACACCGCCAAGTACGCCAGCGCCTACTACGGCCCGTTCCGCGGCGCGCTCGACTCCGCGCCGAAAGCGGGCGACAAGAAGACCTACCAGA
>JAGQRI010000024.1 GCA_020425515.1 Planctomycetota bacterium
GGCGAAGTTGTCGCTGTTGAATTGCTCGTTTTCATCCCAGCCCACCATGCCGGCGATGAACAACGGCCTGCCCTTCGGCAGCACCATCGCGTTGGCGTAGCCTTTGGGGCGCTTCCAGCCGGGCGGGTTGATGATTTCTGCCTGTGTTCTCAATGCTCGATTTCTCCCCCATCGACGCTGATGGCCTGGCCGGTGATGCCGTGGGCGTCTTCGGAAAGCAGGAAGGCGATCGTGTGGGCGACTTCAACCGGCTCGAAGATGCGGTACTGGGGCGACAGCTTTTTCAGCTTGTCCTCGGCCTGGACCTCATCGAGCCCGGTCTTGTCCACGATGTTCTTGATGGTGCCGTCGAAGACTTCCGTGCGCACGTAGCCGGGACAGACGGCGTTGAAAGTCACGCCCTTCCGGGCGAACTCGCGCGCCAGGCTGCGCGTGGCGCCAAGCAGAGCGTGTTTGCTGGCCGAGTATGCGCTGACGTATGGGTAGCCCGAAAGCGCGGCCGTACTGCAAACGTTGACCACGCGCCCGCCTTTGTTTTCGACCATGCGCGGCAGCACCGCGCGCATCAGGCGCATCGGCGCGAAGAAGTTGAGGTCGAGGTGGCGTTGCAGCAGGTCGTCGTCGGTCTTGGCCAGCGGCGAACTTTCCGCCATGCCGGCGTTGTTTACCAGCCCCCAAGGCGGTCCGAAGGCATCCAGCGTTGCGTCGCGCAGGGCGGGTGCCGCCTCTTCGGTGGTGATGTCCAGAACGCAGGCGGTGGCCTTGGCGCCGATTTTCTCGCACTCTTCGCGCACGGCGTTAAGCGGACCTTCGCTGCGCGCCGCCAGCATCAGGTTGTAGCCACGTTGTGCGAGTTCAAGGGCGATGACCTTGCCGATGCCACGGGACGCGCCGGTGATGATTACAGTCGGTGTCATGTTAATACTTTAGGTTTCAATTATTCCCGGATGCAAACGATATAACTGCGTGTAATCGAAAAAGCTGGCACCGGCAAGGTGTGGAAATCACCCGAGTTTGGCCTGCACGGCGTCAGCCAGCGCTTTGGCCATCAGTTCATAGGTCTGCACGCCTTCGGTCGGCGTGGCGGCTTTGGGGAAGCCGAAGTAGGCCTCGGGGCCGCCGGCTTCCTCGAAGGTCTTCGCGCCGTTGGCGAAGGCTTCGGTCAGGCTGGCCGGGTTGTCTTCGCTGGCCTGGCGCTGGCCTTCATCAATCAGTTCGGGGCGTGAGGCCATCACGAGGCTGGTCTCGAACTGCCCGGCATGGCAGGCGCCGCTTTGGAATTCTTCTGTCAGCGTTTGGGCAAGTTTGCGGCGGGTGAAATCGGGGAAGGCTACGGGCAGTTGCAGTTCGTTTTCGACGCGCTCGACTACGCCGCGCAGCATCATCACGTTGGCCGGGTCAAAGTGGCTGTTGGCGATTGCCAGGCAGTCGAAGCCTTGCGCCTTGAGCGACTTTGCGATGTCGAAAATGACCCCGGCCGCCGCTTCGCTGCTGATGCTGATCGTGCCGGCGAACGCGGCCGCGTACTCAGCGGGCGCGTACGCCAGCGAGGGCAGCACGAACGCGGCAACACCAGATTCTTCCAGCGCCGGCAGCGCATAGGCGGCGACGCCGTCACTGATCACGACGTCGGTATTCAGCGGCAGGTGCTTGCCATGCGCTTCGGTTGCGCCGCAGGGCAGGATCGCGACACAGCGCGAGTCCGACTTCAGCGCCGCTTCAATGCCCGGCCAGGTGTTGTTGCCGAATTCAGGATTCACTGCTGATTTCCTTCCAGGTCCCTACACAGGCCGTGCGATGATCTTCCGTTCCGGACAACGTCCACGCCGAATGACATGAAGTCTGTGCCGTTTGCGCTTCCCGATATGCGATTCGGCGCACACAGCACGAGCTCATCGCGGGCATCTATGCTCGTGCAGGTAATGTTGGGTTTGACGCAGGTAAAGCCAGCGCCTGTTTTCCTGAAGAGCCCCAGGCGTGCGGATCCTACCCACAGATCGTCATTCCATACGGCGACGCAGGCTGCATCACCGGGCATGGATGCACCGGGCAACACACCCTCCAGTTCGCAGCCGGATGGCGATACTCGCAGGATCTCGCCGCGTGCTGACGTGGCGTACACGTTCTTTTCGCCAACGTGAATTGAGTGCAGAGCATATCCAATGCTGGCATGGCGCACCCAGGAGTTGCCGTCCCAGCTGGCAATCTCACCCCCTGCCCCCGCTGCCCACAAGTTCGTCCCGTCGGTTCCGTGCATCGCGACGATGCGGAACCCGGGCGAGGCAATTGGAAGCCAGTCGCCGTTTTCCTGTCGGAGGACGGTCGAAGGTGCGAGTGCCGCATCCGCGTCTTCTGACGTGTCGCTGCCCCACACGAACACTTCTTCGCCCGCGCCGTGGACTCCCCATGCGTTGAAGTCTTTTAGCTCATGATTTTGCCAGCGCGAAAACGCGTTCTTTGCAAAGATATCGGGATTGAAGATTACCCAACCGTCGTGGCGCGTGATGTAGGCCGTGCCTTGCGGTGACGACCACAAGCCCGTGTACCAGGCCAATGTGCCGTTCGTGAACCGTGTCTCACCCTGCGCCTCGGGCGTGTAGTCGTTGACGACTATCCAGGATTCGGCGTCTCCCGGTTTGTAGCCATACTCCGCGTCAAAGCGGTTGGCGAGAAAGGCGCATCGCCGATTCTTGAGGCCGCTTACGCTGTAGTAGCTGACATCGATGTTCATTACGGTTTCCGGTCGGCGTACTGTTTCCGCAGTGCTTTACGGTCGATCTTGTCACGGTCGTTGCGGGGAAGGGGTTTGTCGTGGAACGCGATTGCGTGCGGGGCTTTGTAGCGGACGAGGTGTTTTTTGCAGTGGTCGATGAGCTCTTGCGCGAGCTCGTCGCTGGAAGGCCCGGGACTTGCGCCCTGGGCTGACGTGGGCACCACGATTGCGAACGGTTTTTCGAGGCCGGCTTCGTCGCGCTTGCCGATTACACAGCATTCCTTGACGGCTTCATGCTGCATCAGGCAGTTCTCGACTTCTAGCGGGCTGACGTAGATGCCGCCGCTTTTGATCAGGTCGTCCCCGCGGCCTTCGTAGAACCAGTAGCCGTCGGAGTCCTGGCGGAACTTGTCGCCGCTGACGATCCAGCCGCCGCGCAGGTGCTCTTTCGATTTGGCGTAGGCGTTGTGGTAGTACAGCGCCGCGCTGTCGCCCCCTACCCAGAGCGTTCCCACGTCGCCCTGTTGCACCGGCCCGCCATCGTCGTCGAGCAGCTTCGCGGTATAGCCGGGCACGAGCCTGCCAAGGCTGCCGGGGCGCACGTCTGTCGGGCTGTTGCTGATGTAGATATGGAAGCTCTCCGCGCTGCCGATGCCGTCGATGATCGGCACGCCGTGCTCGCTGTCCCAGCGGTCATGCAGGTCCTTGGGCAGGGCCTCGCCCGCACTCCACATGAAGCGCAATGAGCTGAGGTCCGGCTTGTCGCCCTCGTGCGCGAGCATCTTGTTGATCAGCGTCGGCACGTTGGTCAGCACCGTGCATTTGTGTTCCTGGACCAGCTCAAACAGGCGCTGCGGCGTCGGGCGATCCGGGAACAGTACCGTCGTCGCCCCCACCGCCCACGGGAACATCAGGTTGGTGCCGGTCGCGTAGCCGAAAAACAGGCGCGGGCCGCTGACCGTGATGTCGCTCTCGCGCATGCCTATAAAACGCTTGGCGTAGACTTCCGTGTTGTACGGGAAGTGGAAGTGGAAGTGCACGGCGCCCTTGGAATGGCCTGTCGTGCCGCTTGTGAAAAGCCAGACGCTGGGGTCGTCCTTGCTGGTGTCGGCCGGATCAAGCGCGGCGTCCTGCGCCTTCAGCCACTCGTCCCAGGCGTGCAAGGCGACGCCCTTGGGGGCGGGGGGTAGCTCTTCGGCGCCGACTACGATGATGTGTTTCAGGTAGCGCGCTGTCCTGATCGCGGGCAGGAACTTCTCCAGCGACTCGGCGTCCACGGCCGCGATAGGCGCCTTGGTGTAATTGAGGTAATAGGCGAAGTCGTCGGTCGGAAGCAGCGGGTTGATCTGCGTGGCCACGCCGCCGGCTTTGATCGCGCCGAACCAGAAATACGCGAACTCGGGGCGGTCGTGCAGCGCGGTCAGCACGCGCTGTTCCGGCTGCAGCCCAAGCGCGAGCAGCCCGTTGCCGGCGCGGTTTACGTTTTCGAATGCCTGCTGGAAGGTGATCTCGGCGCCTTCATAGCGAATCGCAACCTTGTCGCCGCGCCCGGCCTCGATGTTCGAGTCAACGAAGTAGCTCGCCATGTTGAAGCGATCAGGAAACTCGGGAATGTCGGACATCAGCGGCCTCAATGTAGGGGCGACGCTTGCGTCGCCCGCGTGTCAACGGTGGTTCGCGGGCGACGCAAGCGTCACCCCTACCCGGCTACTCCGGTTTTACGACCTTGTACAGGCCGGTGCGGTGGCTGTCGGGGACCATCCACTTCTTGAACAGGTCGTGGTACTTCTGCGGCAGTTCGATGCCTTTGAAACTGTCCATGTCCATGGCTACGGTGACGAGGCTGGCTTCCACGGCGCGGACCTTCTTGTTGTCGCGGGCGGTGTCACCGGTGTAGGTCCAGGTCACGCTTTTGTTGCCGATCTTGTGGATGCCGAGGCTGATCTCGACATGGTCGCCGAAGCGGAGCGGCTTCAGGTAATCGACCTCCATGTGCACGGTCGGAAACCCTATGCGCTCGACGTCGAGCAGGTGGTTGTACGGGATGCCGATCCCGCGCTCAAAGAAGTCCTCGAAGCAGCAGTGGAAGTAATGCAGGAAGCGCGGGTAGTACAGGATGCCCGCGTGGTCCACGTCGCTGAAGCGGATCGGGTAGGTGCTCGAAAACAGTGCCATCGTTGGTCCTTTGCGTGCCCGGCGCGCGATCCTAACGGAGCATGGCGCAGGCTGGAAGCCGATTAGTCGAAGCCGCCGAGCCCGGCCACATAGGCGGCGATGTCCGCGCGCTGCTGCTCGGTCAGGCGTTCGTTGAAACTGGGCATCGCACTGGTCGGCACGCCGTTGGTGATGATGGTGTAGATCGCGTCGCGCGGCGTATCGCCCGCGCTGAGAAAGATGAACTCGCCGTTCGCGAACGCGGGCGGCTGGCGGACGGATTTCAGGAACCTCGCGGCCGGGCCGACGCCCTTGCCTTCGGCGCCGTGGCAGCCCGTGCACTCGCGCGCATACAGGCTTGCGCCGCGGTTGGCATCGCCTTCCGGCGCCGTGTGCGAGCCGGTGGGCCAGGGCTTGTTGATGCGCGACGGCGCCTTGAGCGTCATCAGGAACGCCACGATCTGCTTGCCTTCTTCGGTGAGTTGCGGCTGTGCTTCACGCGTGAACAACTGACGCTGGGCGGGCATCTGGGAGCCGTGATAGATCATGTCCGGCTGCCAGAAGTGGGCCTCGTGCCATTGCGGGTGATAGCGGTTGGCGACGCCCGCCAGATCCGGCCCGACCGGGCGCGCGCCGCCGGCTTGTTCGCCGAACGTTTCCACGAGTTCGGACTTGAGCGTGCTGACACTGTGGCACTGCCAGCAGCCGGCGTGGATGTAGGCCGCCGCGAGTTCCTTGTTGAAGGGCTGCTCGGCCTGCTCGGGTTCATCTTCGGCGGCGGGGTTTGCAATGAAGCCCGCGATCAGCAAGACCAGCGCCAGCGCGGGAAAACCAATGATTGCGAGTTTCTGGCCGCTCATGCAGCGGGTTTAGCGGCTGGCCGATGCGCGGGCAAGTCACGGTATTCTGTCGTAGTTCTTGGCCAGCTTGACGAGTTCGTCATCGGAGGACTCCTTGATTACGCGCTTGTAGCAGTCAGTGGCATCGCCGCGTTCCCCGACGACGTGGTGGCAGACGCCCAGATTCAGCAGCACCCCGAAGTTGTCGGCGTCGCGCTTCAGCCAGCGCTCGTACAATTCGATCGCTCGGCGGGCAGAGTGCTCCTGCGTACACTTGAACCTGCCGTTGACGACTTCCGGGTTGGCGTGCTCTTTCCAGGTGTTGGCAGCCTTGCTCAGCAGCAGTGCCGAGCAGGGGTCAAGTTGCAGCGCGTTCTCATACTGCTCGGCGCGTTCCTTCAGGTCCGCTGCACCAGCAGCAAGACTTTCGAATGCTTCGATTTTGCGTTCATCCTCCTTGATGGCCGTGCGTGTCTTGGTGACGTCTGGATTCTGTTTCTCGAAGTACTTCGTGCCTTCGAACTTGAGCTGCCATTGCCGTAGCAGGAAGTCGATCTCGGCGAGCGTGTGGATGCGGGACTCAGGATTGTCGTACTCCGCGATCAGATTTCTCGCGCCGTTTTCGCCTTCTTCCTTCCGTGCGTCCGCCAGCTTCTTGGCGTCTTTGCGACTGACCAGCACACGGCGCCATTTTTGGAATTGCGAGTCCCACTGTTCCCCCACCGCGAGCTTTTCCTTTTCGTCGAGCTCGTGTTTGCTGCGGACGTACTCGGCGATGGCTTCCTGTATGGCTTCGTCCCGTTCGTACACGACGGTCAGTACGCGATTGGCGATCATGGGATTGTCGGCATGCAGGTAGAGCCAGGCCGCGAAGGCAACCAGGTCCTGGGAGTCGTCGTTGGTCTTCACCGGGTAGACGCCGGCGATGAGTTCCGGCTTCCAGTCCTGCCAGTCGAAAGTCGTGCCCTTGTCCGCGGGCTGGCGCAGCTCGCCGACCAACTCGACACAGTCCAGGCGCCCGTTGCTGACGGCGCGGATGCGATACGGACGTGGTTCGCCCTGGTCGATGCTGAACCATGTCTCCGGGAAGCGCCCGGACGTGCATTCGGCTGCGACCCATGACTGGAAGTGCTTGTACCAGTCGTCGGCGACCTTGCGCTCGAACACGCCCTGCATCTGCCCGCCGGCGTACAGCGGCGCGCACAGGGCTGCGATCAACAGCAACACAGTTGTTTTGAGCATCGTACTGTCGCAACAGGGGAAGGGTGGGGAGTGTTGCGTCTGTCTATGAGTGGCACGCGGTGCCGTTTGCATACAGGAAAAGAAACAGGGCCCGGTTTCCCGGGCCCTGTGTTGCTTACTTGCCGCCGTTTTTCGACCGGGCGGCATCCTTCATTTCCATGTTGCGTATCAGCGCTTTTGCCGTCGGGCCGTAGCCCTTGGTGCCGTCCAGCTCGATCACGCGGTCGTAATAGACGCGCGCGTGCTTGCTGTCTTCGAGCGCCTGGTAGCAACGCCCCATCGCCAGCAGGAACGACGTGCTGTTCGGGTAAGCCTGCAGGATGATCTCGTAGTGCGGGATCGCCTTCTTCATGCCGTCGGCGTGGTCGCAACTGTTGCCGTGCCCGGCCGGGTTGGCATAGGTGTACCAGGCGTTGGCGACCTGGCTGCGCAGGTTCACGTCTTCGGGGTCGATCTTGAGCACCTCTTCCATGTACTCGGCTTTTGCCTTGAGCTGGTTGCCGTTGCTCGGGTCCGTGACCTTTTCCTTGGCCTTCTCGAGGTTCTCCTGGATGACGGCCAGGTCGTCCTTGATGGAGTCCAGGATTTCCTGCAGCGTGTCGGTATGCTTGGTGTCCTTCAGGAAATCGCTGCTGGCGTACTTGATCTTGTACTGCTTGATTTCCCATTCGATCAGAACGAGCTGCATGGTGGGCAGGCGCCGGCGGGGTGGACGACCTTTGTAGTCGCCGCGGGCGGCGTAGAGCTCCTTGTAGCGCTGCTCGGCGTTCTTTTCGCGGTCCTTGAGTTTCTTGTCGTACTCGTCGGGCGTCAGCAGGATCTGGCGTTCCTTCTGGTACTCGATGTCCCAGGTGTTCCAGATCTTCATGCCGTCGGCCGGCGGGTCCCACTTCTCTTTGTCGCAGATGTAGGCTTCGACCAGCGGCGCGAGGTCCGAGTTGCGTTCATGCACGACCGTAAGCACGCGGTTCGCGAGTTCGTTTTCCTTCTCGCCGTACAGCCATGCACCCATCGCCACGAGGTCTTCATCCTTGTTGTTGATCTCGACGGGATAGGTCTCGAGGATGTACTTGGCCGGCCAGGCCTTCCACGGCAGCCAGGTGTAGGTGTTGGTCTGGTTCCAGGTGGGGCGCCCGGTGCCGTCGACGCCGTTCTGCACCATCAGGTAGGCGCTGAACTGCTTGCGGTTGGCGTCGCGGATTTCGAACTTGTTGATCTCTTTCGAGTTCTTGGCCTTGCCGAGCCCGCCTTCGTCCGGCTTCTGGATTTCGTAGGGCAGGTGCGTCTGCGGGAACTGGTTCTTGCTGGTGAGCGAGTTAACCCACTCCGGCAGCGTGTCGTACCAGTCCGACGCGACCTTCGCTTCCTTGGCGCCCTTGTGCGTCTTGGCGAACAGGTCCTCGGCCGGATCCGCCATCAGGGAGCCCGCGAAACCGGCGGCAATGACGCTCGCCAGCAGCGCTGTCTTCAATGTCCTCATTTGATTCCTCCTCTGCCTCATTCAGCCCTTTCAAAGTAACAATCAGGGCGGTTGCCGCAAACGTGCCGTCTCCTCACTTGCACATCTTCAGCTGGTTTTCCGCGTAGTCGCGGTTCTTCTTTTCGTTCTCACTGAGGTCCTTCCGGTCGTCGGTGCGACGGATTACCTCTTCGTGGTGGTTCTTCGCGCGCTTCTTGTCGCCGGATGCCAGCCAGTTCAATCCCGCGAAATTGTGGTACGCCAGCGCTTTGGGGAAGATCTCGATCAGCTCTTCATACAACACCGCCGCCCGCCCTGCGGCGCTCGGCTCCTCGGCCTTGCGCCCGCCGTCACTGACGACGGCGCCCTTGTTATAGGCTTCGGCCGTGGCCGTGATCAGGTCGGGGTCATGCGGGTTGAGGCGCAGCAGGGCATCGTACGCCTTGGCCGCCGCCAGCCAGTCGCCATCGATGCCCAGCCGCTCGGCCTTGAACTTCTCGGTTTCGATGTACTTGAGGTCGCCCGCGACGGCTTCTTCCAAGGCTGCCAGCTTCTTCTCGTTGCTTTTCTTTTCGATGAAATCGGTGCCGGCGTAGGCCTGGCGGTATCGCTCGATGCGCTTCTGGAGCATGTCGAGGCGCATGGTCGGCGGGCGCTTGCGGTAACCGGGCTTGCTTTTGGTGTCGCCGCCCTGGCGACCCTCCAGGTCTTTGAACATGTCCTTGGCCTGGTCGTCGAGTTCGTCCACGTATGCGGACCTGGCTTCCGGCGTGAAGTACAGGAAGCCTGCCTCGCCGCTGTCGATGTTCATTGTGGCGACGGCTTCAAGCCCGTCCTTCGGCAGAGTCCAGCCGTTCTTCTCGCACAGCCAGGCGTCGATCTCAGGCTTCAGGTCCTTCTTGGCCTCGCCGAAGGTGGCAAGCACCGCGTTCGCGAGCCGAAACTCCTTCTTGCCGGCCAGCCAGAATGCCAGCCCCACGACCTCATTGACCGGGCGGCGCGCCGCGTCGTACCAGCCCGCCACGGACGCGGCGGGCATCTCGCTGATCTTGAGCTTGTAGGACTTGCCGTAGGGCGTGTAGGCGTACTCGGTCTTTTCGGGGTACCAGGCGTAGACCACCAGCGTCTGCCAGGTGCCCTCGTCTTCATTGAGTTCCGTCAACTCGACGTAGACATCGTGCTTGCCGTCTTCAATGTGCGCGCGCGGCTTGACCGGTTCCTTGAGCTGCGCGGCGAGATATGCAGGCAGGCCCGCCTCGAATTCGGCGGCGACGGCGTCCTCGGTCTTGCCGGGGAATATCTTCTCGGCCAGGTTTGCAAAGGCAGGCGCGGAGCCCAGGGCGGCAATCAGCAGCAGCGCAGTCAGGCGGCATACTCGCATGGCGGCAATCCTCGTTGCTCAATCGGCAACACTG
Organism: Planctomycetota bacterium; assembly: GCA_020425515.1. GTDB lineage: Bacteria > Planctomycetota > UBA8742 > UBA2392 > UBA2392 > JACKID01. The sequence goes on from JAGQRI010000024.1 coordinate 9,823, forward strand.
AGTACGAGACAGGCCCCGTACTAGATGTGGTAAATGTCAGGTTTGGCTTACCGATTCTGCTCAAAAACATCAAATGGCGCAAACAAAACGCCGCCCGGAACGGATCCGGGCGACGTATCGGGGCGGATACTAGCCGAATGTCCCGACCATGGTGTCGAGGTCGTGCTTCCAGGCCATGAGGTACTTGTAGGCCGATCCGTTGCGGTCGTACTCGGAGATGACTTCGCTGATGCGCTGCGAAGTGCGGCGCGCGTTGTTGACCTGGTTGTTAAGCCAGATCCGGTAAGCCTGGTTTTCCGAGCTCGGGCGGTACTTGGAATCAGACAGCGCCGAGTAGAACGCGTTGACGTTGCCCGAGTCATGGTTCAGGTCGTTGTCGATGCGCCTCCAGGCCTGCATGGCCTCGCGGACGCCCAGCAGGTTCTTCTGGCGGCGCATGTCGTTCAGGACCAGCTTGCCACGGTGGCCGCTTACCAGGTTCGATACAGTTTCGAATTCTTCGGAGTCGCGGCGGGTCATGCCGGCCTGGACGGCGAGAGCGCGCATCGCGTCCCGCATGCGGTTGTAGGATGTCGAGTCGGCCTCGGTCTGACGCAGCGCACCCCTGGCGGCTTCGCGGGCTTCGTTGCCGAGATGCGCCATGTAGTCCGCGCCGAGCTGCGCGATGAGCTCTGCTGCCGCACCCGCAGTTTCGGATCTCGTGGAAGCCTGCACCAGCAGCCCGATTGCCTTGGGGCCGACTTTCTGCGCCAGAGTGGTGATGTTGGCGGCATCGTTCGGGCCGCCCCATTCGCTGATCAGCTTGTAGACGTGCGGCGCGGACTCGACCAACGCCAGCAGGCCTGCCGAGCGTTTGACCGACGAGCCGCCGATGCCCTTGTCGAGCGATTCGAGCCACTTGCCCATGGCGGGGATGTTGCGCTCGACGAAGTGCTTGCGCTGTGCTTCGGGCATCGACTTCCAGCCGTTGACCATGAAGTTCACGCCCTCTTTCAGCAGCGTCCCGTAGTTGCGGGATTCGCCGGGTTTCAGCGGGCGTGAAAGTTCGCGCCCGAAGGCGATGGCGCTTTTGAGCGCGAGGGCCTGATTAGCGGGATTCCGTCCGAGTTCGCTTTCGATCCTGGCCATGGTTTCGGGCGGGATCGCGCCGAACGCTGACGCAGATGCGCCCGCGAATTCTTCCAGTGCCGCGCCGTATTCTCCCTTGAAGAGATGGTCCACGCCCTTGCTGACCGCGAGCGCGGACGCGACTGCCGAGCCGCTGCTCTTCACTGCCTGGGTCCACTTGGTTGCGATGTCGCGGTTGCGGTCGAGCCAGCCGGGCAGGCTGTTCTTGTCCTGGTCGAGCAACTCGGCGATCTTTGCCGCGTCCTTGTCGCCGATCGCCTTCTTCAGGTCTTCCTGGATCTGCTCGAACGGGATGTCGGACATGCGCAGCGCGAGTTCAAGGGCCTTCGCCGCCTCGCCCAGCTTCTTCTTGTCTACGGTGTTGGAAGGCGGCGTGGCGCCGTTGGTGGCCGGCTCGCGCTTCAGGTCATCCTGGGCCTGCTGGAGTTGGTTGTCAGCCTCATTGCGGGCTTCGTCGCGGCGTTGCAAGTCCGCATCATTCGCGCGGTTGCGTACGTCTTCGAAGCTGCCGTTTTCCTTCATCCCGTTTTCATTGGCTGCGTACTCGGCCTTTTCTTCGGGTGTGAGGTCGTCCCAGTTGCGCCCGCCCTCGACATCTTCGTAGAGGCTCTGGCCGGGGTCGCGTTCGCCGTAGTTGTCGTCGCGCTCGATCACGTTGCCTTCGGCGTCGCGAACCACGCGGCTGGTGGTGCCGTCCGGTCGCTCGGTGGTTTCAACCCAGTTGCCGTCTTCATCCTTGTGCCGACGTGTGGTGGTGCCGTCGGGGCGCTTCACCGTTTCCACGCCCACGGGTGTTCGCTCGGCCTCTTCGACGACGTTGCCGTCGGCGTCACGCAGGGTGCGCGTTTTGCGCCCGTCGGGATGCAGTGTGTATTCAGTGGTGCGCCCGTCGGGGTGTTTGACGGTGCGCTTTATGTTGCCGTCCTTGTCGCGGCTGGATTCGCGCACGGTGCCGTCGGGGCGGGTTTCATGAAATTCGCGGCGACCGTCCGGATGCTCGACGATGTCGCGGACGGTGCCGTCATCGTCTTCTTCGTGGGTGTGGGTGGTGCCGTCTTCGTCGGTTGTCGTGCTGCCTTTGGTGATAGTCGGGTTGCCGTCACCGTCATGGGTGATGGTTGTGGTCTCGCCGGTGTCGGGATCGACGTATGAGATCGACGGCTTCTGCTTGTCCTTGGGAAGCTTGTGCTCGTGGTCGACGATGTTGCCGTCCTTGTCGACCGTGTAGGTATCGCTGGAACCGTCGGGATTGTGGGTGCGGATGATGCGGCGTCCGTCCTGCAACTCGGCTTCCGAGATACCCGTGGACTTGCCGTCGACATAGTTCTCGATCTTGTCGACCTTCCCGTTGGTGTCGTAATAGATCCAGGGTCCGACAGCCTTGTCGTGGTCGTATTTGCCTTCCGACTGCTTCTTGCCGTTGTCGTGGTACCAGACCCAGGGTCCGTGCTTCTTGGGGCTGGTGCCGTAGCCGTCGTACGAGTAGCCGTGGCCCCATTTGTTGCCGTTGTCGTGCCAACCGGTCCAGCTCCCGCGCATCTTGCCTTCGACCCATTCGGTCAGCGCCGACTTCTGGCCGTTGGCGTGGTACCACGAGGCGGTGCCATCGAGTTTTCCCTCGACGTAAGTGCCCTCAAACGAGCGTGTGCCGTCTTCGTAGTAGTTGGCCCACAGCCCGGTGCGGACCAGATGGTTTTCTGAATTAAGGTCGCTGCCGTCGGCTTCGCCGATGCTGTAGATCTGTCCGTTGGCGTGGAACTGTGTGAACGTGCCCCGTGCGATGCCGTTTTCGTAGTCGGCCTCGACGTATTTCTGGCCATTGTCGTGGTAGCGGGTGATCTGGCCGTTCCAGTTGGCGTCCTGGTATGCGCCTTCCCAGGACTTGTTGCCGTTTTCGTGGTACCAGGTCCAGTCGCCCTGGTAGACAGCGCGGTTGAAGCTGTTGGTTTGGCTGTCGCTTACCTCGCCTGATCCGTACAACTGGCCGTTGGCGTGGTGCAGGGTCAGCTCGCCGTTTGCGTGGCCGGCGGAAAATGTGCCCTTCTGGTACTCGTTGCCGTTGGAGTGGTATTGGACGACGGTACCGTCCCAGTTGTTGTTCTTGTAGTTGATCTCCCAACTGGTGACTCCGTCACGGAAGTACCACTTCCAGGTGCCCTGGCGGACGGGATGATCGAAGCTGTTTTTCTGCCCGCTGCTGACTTCACCTTCCACTTCGAGTTGGCCGTTGTCGTGCCACTGTTTGAAAGTGCCGGTGGCGAAGCCGTTTTCGAACGTGCCTTGCCGGTACTTCTTGCCGTTGGCGTGGTATTGGGTGCTGGTGCCGTGCCAGTTGCCGTCCTTGTAGTCGGTTTCCCACTGCAGGACGCCGTCCTGGTAATACCACTTCCAGGCGCCTTCGCGGGTGACGTGATCGAGCCCGTTTTTCTCGCTGCTGCTTACTTCGCCCTTTGAGGCGACCTGCCCGTTTTCGTGGTAGGTGGTGTAGCTGCCCTTCGCGTAGCCGTTGGTGAAAGTAGTCGTTCGCGATACCTGGCCGTTTGCGTAGTACTCGGAAGCGGCGCCTGTCAGGTCGCCCTTGTTGTAGTTGGCTTCGAAACTCTTGTTGCCGTTGCTGTGGTAGTCGACCCAGGCTCCGTTGCGGCGGTCGTGCAGGTGTGAGCCTACGGAGCGCTTGGCGCCGTCGTCGTAGAAGCTCTGGTAGGCGCCCTCCTTTTTGCCGTCGACGGTCTTGTATTTCTCGACGACTACGCCGTTCGCGTTCTTGCGCTCGACGTTTTCGATTACGGGGTCGTCTTGCGAGAAGAGAGGGGTGGCTAGAAACAGGGTAAGCAGGGCTATGATCAGGGGGCGGATCGGCATCGCTGGTCTCCAGTCTGGATGTCTGCTCAAGTCTCCGTGCGCGACAATGGGTTGGTACCCTCTGGTTTCCAGCCTGTCAAATTGGCGGTGAGTAAAGATACAACGCCCGGGGCGTTAACCCCGGGCGTCGATGGTACTTGTGTCGATTGCTACTCGTCCGAGCTGTTTTCCTCGGCCGCGGCTTCCTCGGCGGGTGCTTCCTCGTCCGGCTGTTCCTCTGTGGCCGGTACTTCTTCTGCGGCCGGCGCTTCTTCTGCGACAGGCTGGCCTTCGAATGAGGAGGCGGTCAGGCCGATCTTGCGCTCTTTCGGGTCCAGCTTGATGACCTGGACCTTGATCCTCTCGCCGACCTTCACGACTTCTTCCGGCTTGTCGCCGTCTTCGCCGGAAAGCTCGCTGATGTGCAGCAGCCCTTCCAGCTCGTCGTCGAGTTCGACGAAAACGCCGAAGTTGGTGATCTTGGTGATCACGCCGTCCAGTTCCTGGCCTACGGCGAAGCGCTCGGGGATCTCTTCTTCCCAGGGGTCGGCCTTGAGCTGCTTCATGCCGAGAGCGATGCGGTGCTTGTCGGTATCGACCGCGAGCACAACGCATTCGACCTCGTCACCCTTCTTGACCATCTCATTCGGGTGGCTGACCTTGCGGGTCCAGCTCATGTCGCTGACGTGCAGCAGACCGTCGATACCCGGCTCGATCTCGATGAACGCGCCGTAGGTGGTCAGGTTGCGCACGACGCCCGAAACCTTGGCGCCGGGCTGGTACTTGGCGCTGACCATGTCCCACGGGTTTTCCTCGAGCTGCTTCATGCCGAGGCTGATTTCCTGCTTTTCCTCGTTCACGCCGAGGATGATGACTTCGGCGTCGTCGCCAAGCTGCACGACTTCGCGCGGGTCGTTGACGCGCTTGGTCCAGCTCATTTCGCTGACGTGGACCAGGCCTTCGATGCCTTCCTCAAGGCGAATGAACGCGCCGTAGGACATGATGTTGACGACCTTGCCCTTGTGGCGGCTGCCGACCGGGTAGCGCTCGGCAATACCCTTCCAGGGGCTGTCACTGAGCTGCTTCATGCCCAGGGCGATGCGCTCGCGGTCGCGGTCGACCTTGAGCACCTTCACCTTCACGGTCTCGTTGATCTTGACCACTTCGCTCGGGTGCTGGATGCGGCCCCAGGTCATGTCGGTGATGTGCAGCAGGCCGTCGATGCCGCCGAGGTCAACGAACGCGCCGAAGTCGGCGATGTTCTTGACCACGCCCTCGCGGACCTGGCTTTCCTCGATTTCGCTAAGCAGCGCGTCCTTGAGGCGTTCGCGGTTGCGCTCCTGCAG
>JAGQRI010000025.1 GCA_020425515.1 Planctomycetota bacterium
GCCTTCGGCGCGAACCGTAACGGCAAGAAGGCCGGCACCTTCGCGCATTACGGCTGCTTCAGCTTCTACCCCACCAAGAACCTCGGCGGCGCCGGCGACGGCGGCATGATCACCAGCGACGACGACGAGCTCGCCGACCGCGCCCGCCTGCTGCGCCTGCACGGTGAGCGCCCGCGCTATCACAACAAGGTGATCGGCGTCTGCGGGCGCCTCGACGCGTTGCAGGCCGTGGTGCTGGACATCAAGCTGAAACGCCTCGACGACTGGAACGCCCGCCGCGCCGAGATCGCCGCGCGATACAATGAGCGCTTTGCCGGCAACGACGAGATCGCCACGCCGCCGGTCAGCGAAGGCAACAGCCACATCTACCACCAGTACACGCTGCGCATCCCGAACCGCGACGGCGTAGCGGCCAAACTCGCCGATCAGGGCATAGGCTGCGGCGTCTACTATCCGGTCCCGCTGCACCTCCAGGAATGCTTCCAGGACCTGGGGGGCAAGAAAGGCGACCTGCCTGTCAGCGAGAAGCTGTGCGAAACCGCGCTCAGCCTCCCCGTATTCGACCAGATGTCGAACGAGCAGGTGGACCAGGTGGCCGACGCCGTGATCGAAGCACTCGGCTAAATTAATATTACGAAACGATTTGTTCCGCACCCTTACACGGTGTACGGTTCCATATGGACTGTTTTCGCCCGGGGACGCAATTGCCGGGCAATGCTGCTACACTCACGGGTCGTTTCGAGGCCAGAGAGACGCGAAAGCAATGACGGACGAAAACCAGCCCCCCGAGCAGTCCGACAACGAAGAACGCAAGCCCGAGCCCGGCCCCACCAAGCGCCTGGAAAAGGCCATTGAGGACATGGAGTCCGGCGACATCGTCGAGGGCACTCTCGTCGACATCCACGCCGGCACCTCCGAAGTCCCTGTGCTGGGCGCGAAAGACGAACCCAGCGTCTCCAGCGAACTCAGGAAGCAGAAGGGCGCCGGCGGCAGCGGCACGCCCGACGTCCAGCCCGCGGCCACCATGTACGAGCCCACCCAACCCGGGCACGTCAGCGGCGGCAGCACCGAAAAAACCGTCTTCGGCCCCACCGGCCAGGGGGCCATACCACAGGGCAGCAGCCCCGGCACCATGAACCAGCCCGGCGGTGGGCGCCCGATCGCGCCCTTCGGCGGCAAGATCATGGTCGGCACGCGCATCGGCCAGATCGAGGTCAACGGCGTTCTCGGCAAGGGCGGCATGGGCGAGGTGTTCAAGGGCTACCACCACGCCCTGGACATCGGCGTCGCCATCAAGGTCCTGCCCGATGAGCTGTCGCGCAACGAGCTGGTCCGCCAGCGCTTCCTGCGTGAAGCCCGCCTGTGCGTCAAGCTGGACCACCCGAACATCGTGCGCGTCTACAACGTCGATGAATACGCCGGCAACCTCTACCTCGTCATGGAAATGGTCGAGGGCGCGGACGCCGCCAGCATGCTCAAGAACGGCGGGCGCTTCCGCTACAAGCGCGCGCTCGAGATCGGCTCGGCCTGCGCCGACGCGCTCGCATACGCCCACACCCAGGGCCTGGTGCACCGCGACGTCAAGCCGCACAACATCCTGCTCGGCGCCAGCGACGGCAAGATCAAGCTTTCCGACTTCGGGCTCGCCCGCGCCGCGACCAGCAGCAGCCACCTGACCATGTCCGGCCAGATCATGGGCACGCCGCACTACATGTCGCCCGAACAGGCTGAAGCCAAGGAAGTCACCGACAAGTCCGACGTCTACAGCCTCGGCGTGACGCTCTACCACATGCTGACCGGCGAAACCCCGTTCGTGGGCGACACGCCGATCAGCGTGGCCGTGCAGCACATCGCCAAGGAAATAATCTACCCGGAAGTGCGCTTCAAGCCCTTCCCGAAGGAGCTGGTGGCGGTCCTCAAGCGCATGACGGCCAAGGACCCGGCCAAGCGCTGCAGCGCCAAGCAGGCGGCCGTCTGGCTGCGCAAGCTGATCACCATGGCGCCGCAGGATGACATCGCGCACCCCGACGAGCAGGCCATGAAGTCGATGGCCCCCGTGGTTCGCGAAAGCCAGGCCTTCGAGGCAGCCAAGAAGGAACGCGAACAGCGCGACCACCAGGCCCGCGAGCTGGCACAGACCATGCTCGCGACCATCCAGGAAGACAGCGGCCGGCGCCCGTCGGTTCGCCCGACCACGCAGGAAGCGCCGCAGCCGACGTCGAGCCAGGTGATCATAGAGAGGCGCGGCTCGGGCGGGCTGGTAGCCGCCGTGGTCGTGCTGGCCCTCGCACTTGGCGGCGGCGGTGCGGCCTGGTACTTCACGGTAGGCCCCGGCGCGCCGAAACAGAACAACTCGGGGCCGATCGCCGGGACCAATACCAACGGCGCCAACACCGCGCCCGACAACAAAGGCACGATCGGCGTCGGCAATACCGCCGGCAACAACGGCACGGACGCTGGAACCACCGATGCCGGCACGACGGATGCCAGCGCCACCGATGCGGGCAACACCGACGCCGGGACGACCGATGCCGGCACCAGCGACGCCGGAACCGACGACGGCGGTACAACGCCCCCGCCCGACCAGGATGACCCGCTTGTCGCGGCCGCATTGCTCTCGGCCGGCAACGGCATCAACAACGCCGACACGCTGGCCGACCTCGAGATTGCACGCCGCAAGCTCGAACAGGCGCGCGCCGAAATCGGCAAGGCCAGCGCCTCGCAGCGGGACGAATTCGACGAACTGGAAGCCCGCTACACGCGCCAGTACGCGGTGCTGGGCACCAATGAGGCTTCCGATCGCATCCGCGAAGCGCTGGAACAGTTCGAAGCCAAGCGCGGCGACGACACCGACGCGGCCATCGATTCCCTGAACAACGCGATCAAGGAACGCGACGTGCTGGTCGCGATGAAGATGCCGGACTCAATCGAGGGCAGCGTAAGCGAACGGCGCAAGGCGCTGATCGATGAAGTCAGCGAAGCGGTGGACGACTACTGGAAGGAACTCGACGACGAAGCACGGCGCCTGGAAGAACTGAAACAGTTCGAGGCCGCGGACAAGCAACTGGAGCAACTCGCCAAGATCCACAACACGACCGAACTGGTCGGCGGCGTCCGGGACCGCCGCACGGTGATCCAGATCCGTGGGCTGCACAAGAGCATCCTCGACGACCTGGATATTCCCGACTTCAAGGACGCGGCGGCGCTGCTGAAACGCACCGAGGAAATCGGCGTGCCGGAAGCCCTCAAGGCCGAGCACGAACAGGTCAAAACCGCGCTCAACAACAAGATCGAGGAAACCGTCACGGGCTTCCTTGACCAGGCCAAAGCGGCCGTCGCGGAAGCCGACTTCACGGCCGCCCGCAACGCGCTCGACTCCGCTACCGAACTGCCGGAAAAGACGCCGGTACAGAAAACCCGGGTCGCGGACATGGCCATCTTCGTGACGCTGAGCGAGCAATTGCTCGGCGCGGACAAGGCCATCAAAGCCGGCGACTTCAACACGGCGCAGACCCGGCTGAACGAGGCGAAGGCGACGCTCGACGACAGCCAGAACCGCACCGTCGACGAGTCGCTGAAGACGCGCTACACGGCTCTGTCTTCCACCTTCGACACACAGCTCGCGACGCGCTTCAATGAGCTGATGTCAGCCGCCAAGGCCAAGCTGAAAGAGCGCGATTTCGAGGCGACCTCGCAATGCATCAAGGACGCGAACGACCTGCCGCTCAACACGGCACAGAAGACCGAACTGGAGGGGTTCCGCAGCGACAGTGAAGAGGCGCTGGCAACCTTCGCACGCGAACTGATCGCCAGGATCGAGAAGAACCTCGACGCGAACGAGTTTGAGAAGGCCCGCGTCGACCTCGAAACCGCCGAAAACCTGAAGATCCCAGCGGACCTGAAAGAAAAGCTCAATGAGCTCAAGACCCGCTCGGCCGAGGAAGCCGTCAAACGCCACGGCGAATTGCTCGAAAGCGCCCGCACCGCGCTGAAGAGCAAGCAATGGGTCAAGGCGCGCGACGCGATCGCCCAGGCGATGAAGATCCCGGTAGCCAAGCCGCTCGCCGACGACGCCACGGACCTCGAAGCACAGTTCATCAAGGAACTGACCGCCGAGGTAAACCGGCACATTGAAGCGGCCGACAAGCACCTGGAAAAATCCGAGTTCCATGAAGCGCGCCTCGAGCTCGAAGCCGCGGCCGAGATCGCCCTGACCGACGAGCTCGACCGCCAGGTGAAACGCCGCCTGAAGCTCCTGGCGGAGGCGCTTGAATCCCACTTTGCCGAGTTGCTGCGCAAGGCCGAGGGTTACACCGACGCAAAGCTGTACTCGACGGCTGAGGAAGCGCTTGAGAACGCCGGCAAGCTGAAGGACCTTACGCAGGACCAGCTGATCCGGCTTTCCGATGCGCAGGACAAACTCAAGAAAGCAATCGCGGCCCGCATCGAAGACCTGTTCAAGGATCTCAAGGAAGCCGTCGACAAGGGTGACGAAAAGGCCGGCGAAGAAGTGATAAAGAAGCTCGAGAAGTTCAACCTCGACCCGGGCAAACAGTCCAAGCTGCGCACGCTCAAGGCTGCCCTGACCGGCGAAACCGACAGCCAGCGCTACGCCCGTCTGCCGCGCCACCTGCAGGTGTTGTGGAACGACCGCAACTGCAAGTCGGAACAACTGATCAAGGTCGACGAGGAAATCACCGCCCTGAACGTAACGCCGGACGGCAAGTACGCCGTCGCCGGCACGAATTCGGGAAAGGTCTTCTTCTATAATCTCAAGCGCGGCACCAAGCTCGGCAACAGCGCGGGCGGCAGCCGCCGCATCACCGCGGTCGCATTCAGCGCGGACGGCAACATGGCCGCCAGCGGCAACGACGACGGCAACGTCGTGCTGTTCGACCTTTCCGGAAGCACCCCGCAAGCCCGTGACCTCGGCAACGTCGGCGACGACGTGTTCGGGCTTGCGTTCCAGTCGAAAGGCAACGTGCTGTTCGTCGCGACGCGCGACGGCGCGCTGACCCGCTTCAATCCCAACACGCGCACCAAAATCGGCACGGTCGCCACCGGGCTCGGGCGCGCCCAGTGCATGGCGCTCAGCCCGGACGAGAAGCTGCTGGCTATCGGTGGCGAAGACGCCGAGATCGCCGTGTTCGACGCCGACCGCATGGTGCGCAAGGAAAAGCTCGACGGTCCCGGCGACTCAACGATTCAGTCAGTGGGGTTCAGCGCGGACGGAAGCCAGTTGATCGCCGGCTCGGAGGGCGACGACGTCGGGGTCTGGGACACCAAGCACCTCACTGCCAAGGCCAAGAAGGAGTACAAGGGCCTCGGCGAGTGGGTCCGCGGCGTCGGCTTCAGCGCGGACGGACGCCGCTGCGCCGGCTTCGACAGTGAGGACCGGCTGATCGTCTGGGACATCCGGAACGGCGACAAGGGCGCGCGCACGCTCGAATACAGCGACAAGCTGAAAAGCGACAAGGACTTCATCGTCTCCGCGGGCGTGATCGGCCCGGACGGCACCGTCCTGATCGGCACGCGCGAGGGTGAGCTGCTGCACATGTACCTGAAGTCAGCCGGCGAATAACCGGCTGCTGACTTCGGCGCGGGCGCGGATACACTGCGCCCGCGTTTCCTTTATGGGGCAAGCCATGAGCAAGAACACGGGCAGTGATCTCAGCAAGCGCGTCCGCAACATCCCCCAGGGCACGAGCGTCGAGTCGTTCCTGATTCACGGGCGCCACTTCACCGAGAAGTGGGACTTCCGCCACCACATCATCCCGCCGCAGAGCAGCAGCGTGACCTACCGCCTCGACAAGACCGAGCGCGGGGCACGCGGCTTCCAGGAATACGCCAGCGGCGACGCCCACAAGAACAAGCCGATCTACATCTACGACCGCCTCGACGAGCCGACCCGCGGCATGCTCGAGGACGAACTGGCCGGCTTCGAGGGCGGCGATTTCTGCGTCGCCTTCAGCACGGGCATGGCCGCGATCTCGGCGGCGCTGGGCGTGCTGCTCAACAGCGGCGACGAGCTGGTCGCGCACAAGACCCTCTACGGCTGCACCTACAGCCTGCTCACCAACTGGTACCCGCGCCTCAACATCAAGGCCAACCTGGTGGACCTGCGCAGCATCGACGCGCTGAAGGAATCCATCACTGACAAGACCCGCGCCGTCTACTTCGAATCGCCGGTCAACCCGACGCTGGAGATGATCGACATCGAAGCCGTCCGCAGGGTCGTAGACGAGGTCAACAAGAAGCGCGCCGAAGACCGCCAGCTTTACATTGTGGTGGACAACACCTTCGCCACGCCGTTCTGCCAGCGCCCCATTGAGCTGGGCGCACACGTGGTCGTGCATTCATTGACCAAGAACATCGGCGGCTACGGCACCGACATGGGCGGCGCGGTGATCGGCCCCCACGACCTGGAAGGCCAGGTTCTGCTGTACCGCAAGGACTTTGGCGGCGCGCTGGCGCCCAAGAGCGCCTGGCCGATTCTCGTTTACGGGTTGCCTACGCTGCCGCTGCGCCTCAAGCGCCAGATGGAAACCAGCTACGAGGTCGCCCGCTACCTTGAAGGCCACCCGATGGTCGCGCGCGTGGTTTACCCCGGGCTGGAGAACTACCCGCAACGCGCCCTCGCCAAGAAGCAGATGCGCAGCCCGGACGGCAGCTTCACGCCCGGCAACATGATCTACTTCGAGACCGTCGAGGAAAACGCGGCCGAGCCCGAGAACAACATCAAGGTCGTCGACTGGATCGCCAAGCACGCCTACACCATGACGCTTGCCGTCAGCCTGGGGCAGTTGCGCACACTGATCGAAAACCCGGGCGCCATGACCCACGCCGCCGTGCCCGCCGAAAAGCGCATCGAGGGCGGCATAGCCCCCAACGGCGTACGCATCAGCATCGGCGTCGAGTCGGCCGAGGACATTATCCGCGACTTCGAGAAGGCGTTCGAGCAGGCAAAGTAGCTACTGGCCGGCGACGCTGACGCGGGTCAGTTTGACGTTGCTGTAGCCGACCGGCTCGGCGTCGGCGGGCAGCTCCGGTTTCCAGTAACTGGTCAGCATCAGCCCGTCTTTCTCCTCTATGAGGGAAACGACGATACGGTTGCCCTGCACGCTCTCACCTTCGATGGCCAGCGCGCCCGGGTCTTCAGGCGTAACCGGCATTACCATTGTGCCGTGCAGCGTCGAGAACACGCACATCCGCAACTGATCATCAGGGTCGACCGCGAGCAGCCCGATCACGCCATGCACGAGTTTGTGGCTTTCCGCGTCCGTGGACTCAACGCTGAACTCCAACGCCTGGTCGGCCATGCGCGAACGAATCACGAGGCGCGTGATGACCACGACGTCCTTCTTGGTGGTGCCGCGCCCGCTCCACTCACCGATCCACTTGGAGTATGGCTGAAATTGTTTGCGCATCGATCCGACCCGTGACTTATGTCTTTATATAAAGAACACCGGACGTAAGCCAACGCATCCCGGAGTTTTGTGGAACTTGCACAACGGTACCGGCGTCCCATTCACTGCAGACAAAAAGGAGCGACCCATGCGATGGCTATTCCCGCTACTCATTCTCAGTGTGTTCACGCTCGCCGGGCCGCTGAACGCCAAGGAAGAGCTGGTTACGCTGCCCAAGCGCGATACCGTCCAGCTCACGATTTACAACTCGGTTGACCTGACGCTGGTGCGCGAAACGCGCGACCTGACTTTCAAAAAAGGCAACAACCGACTGCAGTTCAGCTGGGCGAACACGCTGATCGACCCGACCAGCGTCGAATTCAAGGCCCTCAGCAACGCCGACAAACTCGAGGTGCTGGATACCAGCTACCCCGCCGAGAGCAACCAGATGCTGATCTGGACCGTCAGCGCCGATGAGGACACGACGGCCAAGGTCGAAATCAGCTACTTCACCAGCGGCATCAGTTGGAACGCCGAGTACCACGGCATGCTCAGCAGCGACGAAAGCAGCATGCACCTCACCGCCTACGTGAGTGTTACCAACAACTCCGGCGAAGAATACGAAAACGCGAAAGTTCGCTTGATCGTCGGCAGTATTCACCTTGTTGAGGAAATCGCGGCACTCGCCGGCGGGCAGCGCATGGAGCGCATGAAGGCGGCCTACAGCAAGATGCGCGCCGCCGACGCCGCCCCCAACAAGAAACGCGAGATCGTCAAGGAAGGGCTCAGCGAGTACTACATCTACTCAATCGAAGGCGCCGAGACGATTCCGAACGGCTGGTCCAAGCGCCTCGAAAGCTTCGTGCAGGACGGCGTCGCCCTGCGCACCGTCTACACCTGGGACCCGAGCAAGTACGGCAATGCGCTCGCGAAGCTGCTCGTATTCAAAAACGACGAAGCCCACAAGCTCGGTCGTGAACCGTTGCCGGCCGGCATCGTGCGCCTTTTCCGCGACGCGGGCAGCAACCGCCTCAGCTTCGTCGGGCAGGTGTACACCGACTACATTCCCAAGAACGACGAGGTGAAGGTCAACGCCGGGTTCGACCCCGAGGTGCAGCTGAAGATGAAGCGCACCAGCTTCAAGAAGGACAACCTCACGTTCCGCTGGTCGGGCAACCGCCAGTACATCGTCGGCTGGGACACAGTCGAGGACTTTGAAATCGAGATCAAGAACTTCCGCAAGCGCGCCGTCGACTTCGAGGTCAACGTCGTAATGAACGGCGACTTCGACTTCGACAGCAAAACCAAGTCCACCAAGATCGACTTCCGCACCCAGCGCTTCACGCTGACCATGGAGGCGGGCGGCAGCACCAAGGTCACCTACAACGTCCGCACCCGCTACGGCCAGAACATCAAGAACAAATAACCGGCGCCTAGCCGCGAAAGGAAACAGTCATGAACAAGCGACTCATACTCACACTGGCAGGCGCCGCGCTGGTTGCCTCGGCCATCGGGATCAGCCAGCCCGAGCCCGCCCAGGCGCGCATCAAGCTGGCCACCCTGCCCGACAAGGAAGCCGTCGTCGTGCGCTTCGACCACCCCAACCAGGTACTGGTTGAGGAGGAGCGAACGATCAGCCTGCAGAAGGGCGTGAACACGGTCGACTTCAGTTGGGCCGGCACCAACATCGACAAGGGCAGCATCGTGTTCCGTGCGGTCAACGCGAACAGCAAGGTCGAGATCCTTTCGACCAGCTACCCGCCCGGCGAAGCGGCCCTGACCTGGTCGATCGCCAGCCCGGACGCACGCAGCGAAAAGTTCCGCCTCAGCTACCTGATGGCGAACATCCAGCGCGAGACCGACTACCGCGCCATCGTCAGCAACGACGAGAAAACGCTGACCTTCAAGCACTACTTCAAGATCCGCAACTGGAGCGGCGGCCACTTCGACAGCGCCGACTTCATCACCCGTGACGGCAAGACTTTCGAAAAGGCCCTCGAAAACGGCGAAGCCAAGCGCGTGCTGGTCAACAAGTGGGACAAGGTCAAGCTGACCAAGGAATACGTCTACGACACCCAGCGCCAGTACGAAGGCAAGGTGCTGACCGACTACGTCCTCAAGAACACCAAGGAAATGGGCCTCGGCGCGATCCCTCTCGAATACGGCAAGGTGCGCATCTACCAGGACGACGGCAAGGGCACGACCGCCTTTACCGGTGAGGACTGGGGTACGTTCACCCCGATCGGCGACGACATGCGCCTGAACATCGGCATCGCGCAGGACATCAAGGTCGAGTTCAAGCGGATGGTCAACGACGTCGAAAACCGCCGCGGCAACGTCTACGACCGCGACATCGAGGACGAGTACGAGATCAAGAACTTCAAGGACACCGAAGCCACGCTGATCCTTACCCTGCGCGTCGATGGCGAGTGGGAAATGCAGAAGGACAGCTCCGGGTTCGAAAGCTACGAGCGCATCGACAACGAGACCATCAAGTTCAAGGTCAAGTGCCCCGCCAAGGGCGAGCCGGTCAAGCTCAAGTTCCACTACAAGCAGCTCAACATCTGGTAGGTCGCGAATCACGGCTGATATCAGGGCGGCCCGTTGGGCCGCCCACCGACAGGTACCTTGAAACGAGAACGAAGATGCGTCTGCTGATTCCCATCCTTGCCCTGGCACTGCTCGCGCCCGCGCTGAGCGCAAAGGAAGAGCTGGTCACATTGCCCGAGCGAGACTCGGTGCAGCTCACCATCTACAACAGTGAAGACCTGACGCTGGTTCGCGAACGCCGCACCCTGACCTTCAAGGAGGGCGACAACCGCATCCAGTTCAGCTGGGCCAACACCCTGATCGACCCCACCAGCGTCGAGTTCCAGCCCGTCGGCAAGGACGCCCGGGACGCACTGGAAATCCAGGACACCAGCTACCCCGCCGAATCCCACGAGATGCTGATCTGGACCGTCACCTGCAGCAAGCCGGCCGGCTACGAAGTCGAAATCAGCTACTTCACCAGCGGCATCAGCTGGCAGGCCGAGTACACGGGCATGGTCAGCAAGAACGACGACACGGCTGATATCACGGCCTACGTCACCGTCACCAACAACTCGGGCGAGGAATACGAGAACGCCCAGGTTCGCCTGGTGGTCGGCGTGATCCACCTGGTCGAGCGCATCGTGGACCTGGCGCAGCCGGGCCACGGCGGCGGGCGCGGCATGCCGCAGGACCGCTGGCGCGAGATGGAAGAAGAAGCACAAGGGGAGCCCGCCGCCGACAACGGTATGGCGCGCCCCAAGGCGATTCAGAAGGCGGGCCTGAGCGAGTACTACATCTACACGGTCGAGGGCACGGAAACGATCCCGAACCGCTGGTCCAAGCGCCTGCGCAGCTTCCAGGTCAAGGGCGTGCCGCTGAAAACCGTCTATCGCCTCGAGCCCGCCAAGTTCGGCCCGTACTTCACGAAGGTACTCGAGTTCAAGAACGACGAGGAACACAAGCTCGGCAAGGAACCGCTGCCCGACGGCATGATCCGCCTGTACAAGGACGTCGGCGCCGGTCGTCTGGCCTGGATGGGCGTGCTGCAGAGCAAGTACATCCCCAAGGGTGATGAGGTCAAAATCAACATCGGCCCCGACGCCGAGTGCACGCTGAAAAGCAAGCGCACGGGCTACAAGAAGAAGGACCTCGCCTTCCGCTACAACAGCATTGTCGGCTGGACGATCGTTGAGGATCACGAGCTGGTCGTGCACAACTTCCGCGACATCGACGTCGAGGTCGAAATCCACCAGTCGTTCCAGGGCGACTTCGATTTCGATAGCGAAGACAAGTTCGAGAAGCACGACGCCTCAACGCAGAAGATCCACTTCACGCTCAAGGCGGGCCAGGAAATCAAGTTGACCTACAAGGTCACGACGCGCTACGGCACCAACCGGAAATAGGTGAGAGCATGAAGACGATCCTGCTGCTGCTGCTTGCCACGCTTTCCGCGGCGCCCCTGCTGGCCAAGGAAGAGCTGGTAACCCTGCCCGAGCGCGACTCGGTGCAGCTGACCATCTACAACAGCGAAGACCTCACGCTGGTCCGCGAACGCCGCAGCCTCGTGTTCAAGGAAGGCGCCAACCGCCTGCAGTTCAGCTGGGCGAACACGCTGATCGACCCGACCAGCGTCGAGTTCAACCCTGTCGGCAAGGACGCGCAGGATGCCCTCGAAGTGTCCGACATCAGCTACCCGGCCGAGGCGTTCGAGATGCTGATCTGGACCGTCGACTGCAGCAAGGGTGGCGCCTACGAAGTCGAAATCAGCTATTTCACCAGCGGCATCAGCTGGAGCGCGGAGTACGAGGGCATCGTCAGCAACGACGAAGACAAGCTGGACCTGACTGCCTACGTGACGGTTACCAACCGCTCCGGTGAAGAGTACGAAAAGGCCCAGGTGCGGCTGGTCGTCGGCGTCGTGCACCTGGTCGAGAAAATCATCAACCTCGCGACGCCGCCCCGCCCGACCGGTGGCGTGCCCGCGCCGGCCCCGCCCGCCATGGGGCCGGAGCGCATGCGCCGCATGGACAAGGACGCGGCAGACGAGGCAAACAGCGAAGACGACGGCATGGTCCGTCCAAAGGAAATCCAGAAGGAAGGGCTCAGCGAATACTACATCTACAGCGTCGGCGGCACCGAGACGATCCCGAACGGCTGGTCGAAGCGCCTGCGCAGCTTCAACATCAAGGACGTCCCGCTGAAGACCGTGTATCGCCTGGAGCCTGACAAGTTCGGCCCGTACTTCACCAAGGTGCTCGAGTTCAAGAATGACGAGGAACACAAGCTCGGCAAGGAACCGCTGCCCGACGGCCTGGTGCGCCTCTACAAGGACGCCGGCGCCGGGCGCCTCGGCTACATGGGGCAGGTGCTCAGCAAGTACATCCCCAAGAACGAGGAAGTGAAGGTGAACGTCGGCCCCGACGCCGAGTGCACCATGAAACAGAAACGCACGTCACTGAAGAAGAAGGACCTGACCTTCCGCAACGGCTGGCTGGTCGGCTGGACGAGCGTCGAGGATTACGAAATCATCGTCACCAACTTCCGCGCACGCGACGTGGAAGTCGAGATTCACCGCAGCATGCGCGGCGACTTCGACTTCGACAGCGATGACAAGTGGGAAAAGCACGACGCGGACACGCAGAAGATTCACTTCACGTTGAAGGCCAACAGCAAGCGCGAATTGAAGTTCACCATCACGACCCGCAACGGAACCAACGCGAAGTAGAAACGCTACAGGCCGTAAGCCCGCTCCACCAACAGGTTCAATTCAGCCGCTGCCGGGGGTCCGCCCCCGGCGGCGCTACGTGATGCCTGCACGATCCGCCCGTACAGTTCACCGATTTCGCGTCCGGGCACGGGCAGTGCGCGCAGGTGGCTGATCTTCAATTGCGGAAACGAGCGCTGGCGCGCATCGCGGAACATCGCACGATGGATGCGCGCGACCGCGTCGCTGTTGAGGATACCGAGCAGGTAATCAGTGTCGTGGTCGGGCGCGCCGAAACACGCGAGCACCGAGTTCCGGAACAGCGCCCACGGCTCGTGCTTTGCCGCCACCGGCCGCGACGCCGTCTGGCGCAGGACGATCACAGCCTCGCGGTAGCGCGCCTCGTCTGCAATGCGCGCGTACTTTCCCTCCGGCAACTCCAGGTCGCGCAGCACGTGCGACGGCTCGGCCAATTTGAACGGTTCGATATCACGTCCGACGCGCAGCGGCCTGCCCTCGCCCTCGCGTGCCACCAGCAACTTGCCGGCGTTGCCCGTGTGCACGCCGATGTCGCCGAAACTCTCCGGCGGCAGCGGCGGGAAGCGCCTCACACTTGCCAGCAGCGCGGCGTCTTCGTCAGGCAGCCACGCGCGGTCGGTGCCTTCGCCTGCACCGAACACAAACAGCCCGGCCGGCTCGGTCACGCCGTCGAACGCGCGCTCGCCCAGTTCAATCGAATGTTCCAGCGTGAAGCGCGCCGTGATCGCCCGACGGGCCGCGCCGTAGCCGGCCAGGTCAGCCATCTGCATCGGCAGCAGCAGCCCCAGCCGCCCGCCACCTTGACGCGTCAACTTCGCGCATTGTTCCGCGAAGGCGGTGTGCAACGCAGGCCAGCCGGCGAATGCCGGGAAGCGCGCGGCAAGTTCGGCGCGTCGGACGGGATTGATCCCCCGGGCATGGCGTCCCGAATAGCTGATCCACGGTGGGTTGGCGAGTACGCAGTCGAACTCGCCGCTCGCATCCAGCCCGTCACGGACCTCAGCATACGATCCACCGGGCGCATCCAGCGCGACCGCCAGTGCGGCATTGCAGGCCTCGACTGCCCGCGCATCGACGTCCCAGCCGATCAGCCCGCCTTCGCGCCAGCGATCGAGCCATGCGGGCCTCTCCTGCGCCGCCCACTCGATCGCGCCCAGCAGCAGCGCGCCGGAGCCGCAGGCCGGGTCAAGCAGGGTCGGTGCGTCGGCTAAGGGTTCCAACACGAGTTGCGCCAGCCGCAGCGCCACGTCACGTGGCGTGTAGACGCGCCCGGCGCCTTGCGGGACGGACTGCGCGTGAATCTCCCATGCCCTGTCGGTGTTCAACGCGGCGCCTTGAATACCTGTTTGCCGTTCTGATCCAGCAGCTCAACCTTGGGCTCGCCGCTTTCCGTGACGACCACGGCCGCGCGCTGCTTGCCCTTGCCATCGGCCACCGTCATCCCGTTCTGTCCGCTGCAGTCGCTGAACAGCAGCGTGCGCACGGTGTCCTTCTCGTCGGTCAGGCCGATCCCCGCCCAGCCGTCGGCATCCACACCGGCAACGAGACGTCCGTGGCCTTTGGCGTCGCGCAGCATCAGCGCCGGCGAGTTGTCCTGTTTCAGCACAAGTTTCAAACGCTCCGTGCCCTGCTTGTCGATCAGCAGCAGGTTCGGCTGACCGCCGCTGTTGCCAAAGGCCGCCATGTTTTCGCCCTTCGCGTCGTTCATCACGAGTACGCTGTCCTTTTCGCCCTGCGCGCTCAGCAGGCTCGCGAGCTTGCCGTTGGCAAACATCATGCTCAGCGCCGGCGCGCCGTCCTTGTCATTGCCGAGCCCGACCCGCTGCCGCCCCTCCTTGTCGGCGAAGGCGATGCCCGAGTAGCCGTCCGTGGTCGCACCCAGCACGATGCGCGACTTCAGCTTGGCGTCGTAGAACGTGATCACGGACGTGCCGTCTTTCTTGATGCGCAGGGTCAGGTTGGTCTTCATGTCCGGCCCCCACATGTCGAACTCGGTCGCGTCGTCCGTGGCTTCCCAGCGGGCGCGAGTCTCGCCGTCGGCATCGACCAGCTCGAACTTCTGCGCCTGCACGACTTTCGGCTTTTTCGTGGCGTCCTGCGCCTGCACCGGCGCGCCCTGGACCAGCCATTGCACGAGCCCGCCGCCGACCATTGCGGCCGCCATCATCAGGATCAACTGGAACGATTTCATGATTGCCTCTTTGTAGGGGCGACGCTTGCGTCGCCCGCGATTGCGCATAGCGGGCTGCGGGCGAGGCGAGTCTCGCCCCTACCGTTTGCGGGGAGGAAATTTCGGGTAGAGCGCCTGCTTGTGACGGGGCTGCCCGCCTGATTGCGTGCCGCGCCCGGCGTGGCTGCCCGGGTTTGCCGGAGGCTGATGCTGCTTCAACGCATCTTCTTCGGTGCCCTTGAGCACGCGCGCGTTGCCGCCTTCTTCATGCCAGTTGGCTTGTCTCATGGCGTGCTCGGCTGTTCGTCTTCGTCGGCGCCCAGCTTGTCGATCGGGCAGCAGCCCTTCGGCGGCTGGTAGCGCCACTCAGGCTCCTCGCCCGCGACGAGTTGCTTCAGCACGGTGCGCAGGTACTTCACGGCGACGTGGTTCTGGTTGCGGGCGTCGTCGATGCCGCCGCGGTACTGCAAGCGGCCCTGATTGTCGAACACGAACACCTCGGCACTGACCCTCGCGCCGAAGCGGTCCGCGATCACGTTGCGGTCGTCCTTGAGCACCGTGAGTCGCAGGCGGTCCGGGTCGCCGTCATGGTAGTGCGCCCGGAGCTCGTCAAGGCTCTCCATGGCGCTGCTGTTGATCCCGTACCATTGAACGTCATCGGAGAAATCGTCGGCCAAGGCGTTCAGGCGCGTCTCGTAGATCTTGCTGGTCGGGCAGAAACTGGAAACCCAGACAATCGCCGTGAAACGCTTCGCCCCGAAATCGATGGTATGCTGCTTGCCGTCAATGTCGGGCAGGCTCACTTCGCCGGGCTGGTCGTTCAGTTTCAGGCCGGGAGTCTTGGCAGGGATGCTGCCGTCGGCGGTCGGGCCCTCGAAATCGACGTGCTCGACGCCCGGGGTCTCGGAAACCCCCTCCGGCGCGAGCAGCCCGACGTACTCGCAACAATCCTCAACCTGTTCCGGGATAAAGAGATACGTCGCGTAGCCGGTAAAGGCGACAAGTGCGATGACGAACAACGGGGTCAGGTACTTCATGTCGGATTTCCCGCAACCGGGCAGCCAATATCGTGTTCAATAGCTGACATTAACAAAGGAAGCCATTCCCGCATAAGGAGTTGTCGATGAAACGCCTGTTAGCCATGGCTGCATTCCTTGGACTGGTCGCTTTTTCCGGCGCCCTGCACGCCCAGGAAATGGGCGACGACGAAAAGCCCGCCGACGGCACCGAGCAGCCGAAGAAGGATGACGGCGAGGCCAAGAAAGACGACGCCAAAAAGGACGACCGCCCCCAGCGCAGAGCGCGCCAGCGCATGGACCGCGGGGCATACCAGGAAGTCGGACGCATCCTGCGCGAGAAGGACACCGACAACGACCGCAAGCTCAGCAAGGACGAACTTGGCGACGCCGACCTGTTCAAGAAGCTCGACAAGGACGAGGACGGCAGCCTGACCCTGCAGGAGTTGCTCGCCGGCAAGGACGAGCTGGTCGCCGCCGCCGAGAAAGAGCAGCAGGCCGTGATGAAGGAGGAATTCGGCATCCTCGACCGCGACGACAGCGGCAAGCTGAGTAAGGAAGAACTCGGCAAGGATTTCGAGGGCTTGCTCGAAAAGGGCGACACCGACAAGGACGGCTCGCTGAACCTCGAGGAATTCACAAAGGCCCGCCAGGGTGAACAGACCGACCGCGCGGCCGGCCAGCGCCCCGACCGCGGCGACATCATGGGGCAGCTCGACAAGGACAAGGACGGCAAGATCAGCAAGGAAGAAGCGCCGGACCGGATGAAGCAGAACTTCGACAAGCTGGACACCGATGGCGACGGCTTCGTCACGAAGGAAGAGCTTGAAGCCGCCCTCAAGAACCGCATGCGTCCGGGCCAGCGCCCCGGCAACAAAGGCGACGCGCCAAAGAAGGAAGAAGAGAAGAAAGACGACGGCGAATCGAAAGAAGGCACGAGCAAGGACAAGGACGACGAATTTTAGACCCGCTGTCAACCATACGGGCCGCCTGCGGGCGGCCCGTTTCTATTTGGCCACCAGCGTCACGTGGTAGATGCGGTCGTCCCTGACACGGTAGATGGCTACCGCGTTGCGCCGCTTGTTATCGGCACGCCCGATGACTTCCTCGTCGTCGATCACCCAATCGCCGGCGGTGATGCGCTTCGTTATCAGCGCCACCTGGTGCGGGTTTGCCTTGAACAGCGGGCCGTACACTTCACGCAGCTTCTGCAGCCCGTCACAAACCGTCTTGCCCGTACCGTCGACAACCTGTACGTCCTCCGTGTAGGTCGCGGCAAAGGCTTCGAGATCACACTGGTTGTAGGCCTCAAGCTGTTTCTGGACCACCTGCTCCGGCGTCATCGTCTTCCTCTTGTTCTATCCGTCCGAAAAGCAGGGCAACGACCGCGGCCACCGGCAAAACCAACACCGAACCGACGATCGCCGCCATGACCAGTTGCAGGACCCCCTGGGCGTGTTTCCCGCCGTCACCCAGGCCATTCCACCAGCCCAGCACACCGCCGCCGATGGCGCCCAGCAACAACACGATGCCGAAGGCGTTCCACCCGGCATTGCTTAACCGGGTACGCGGCAACTTTGCATCCGGCGGCGGGCGATGTTCGGGTGGAACGTAATCTTCGCTACGTGGCACCATGCCCAGGAAAGCTTCCGGGCTGTTCACCGCGGACAGCCACTCCTGGTATTTACGCTCGCCGGCCACGGGGTCACCAACCGTATTGCTGTCGTCCAGATCGGCGAGTTCGTGCTTTCGGTAATCACCCAGGCGCATCCAGCCGAGCGCGACAAAACCATACGGGAGGAAGATCATGACGCCTGTAAGTACACACGAAACGGCGACGACCAGCCCTATGCCAAGCAGCTTCCAGGCGCCGGTGTCCGCCGCCTCTTCAATCCAGGCGAGCCCTCCACCTGCGAGATTGATGCCGCTGCCAACGAGCAGACATCCAAGCAGGACCACCAGGCTACGTTTGTTCCGTGCGCTTCGACTCATATCTGCATTCTAATGAAATTCGTCGCAAAGACTTCCCAATCATGGTCGTTGAGGGAGAACACCATGATCTTCGGAAGCTACCAGGAAGTCGGAACGGTCACTCGCGCCATCGGCATCGGCGCCGACGTCACACGCCTGATCATCGAAAACAGCATGGGCGACATCCGCCTTGAGGCCGGGCGCACGGGGCTGGTTGAGATATTCGCTCGCTTCACGGCGGCCAATGGCGAGGAACTCGCGTTGAAAGACAGCGACGTCGAGGTGCTGACCGGCGACGGCAAAATCAAGATCAAGGCCATCGAGGTCCCCAAGACTCTGCGCCGCAAAATCCACTGGGAAATCCGCCTGCCGATGGCTCTGAACGTCCGCGCCCGCAACGGAGTCGGCGACATCACCGCCAATGGGCTCAGCAGCGAGCACGACCTGCGCACCGGCGTCGGCAACATCACCGTGCAAGCCGAGCGCGTCTGCGGCGACAGCCGCTTCCGCTGCGGCACCGGCAAGGTCAACGTCAGCACCCACCGCCTCGAGGGCGAGCCGGGCCTGCTGACCGGCGTAGGCTCGCTGACACTATCAGCGGGTACCAGCATGCTCACCCACGCGAGCCTGAAGTGCGCGACCGGCAACGTTCACCTGAACATGCCGGCCACCTACATCGGACGCGTGGACCTGAAGGCAGCCGTCGGGCGCATCAGCCTCGGTCGCGACGCGGGGACAATCCCCGTGCACACCACGATCGTAGGCTCCCGCGCCCACGGCTTGCTCGGGCAGGGCCCCGGCGACATCGAGGCCAAGACGGCCGTCGGCAACATCAACTTTCTTCGCGCGTGACCGGCACCTGAGCCAATGAGCGGCAAAAGGAAAGCGGACGAGCATCGCTCGTCCGCTTGAGTAGGTGGTGGGCGCACCCGCAACAGCCCGTTATGGCTGCTCCGTTTCCGGCCTGA
>JAGQRI010000278.1 GCA_020425515.1 Planctomycetota bacterium
TCTGCGAATCCGGCGACTATTTCGCGTTAGGCCGCAAACTGCCGAAAATGAACGAGGGCGAGCTGCTGTGCATCTTCAGTGCCGGCGCGTACGGCTACACCATGGCCAGCAACTACAACACCCGCGGGCGACCAGCCGAAGTCATCGTGGACGGCGACAAGTACTGGGTGTCACGCCAGCGCGAGGAAATCGAGGACCTGATCCGTGGCGAGCGCCTCACCCCAGCCGAAACCTTCAGCGCGCAGGCTTGATTCGCTCGCGCTGCTGATCGGGCTGACCTCGGCCGACAGCGGGCTGTCGCGCCGCGGCATGCATGCCCTGCTGCGCCTGCGTCAGCGGCAACTCGCGATCAAGGAAGGCTCGCGCGGCGCGTTCGTGAAGATCGAGCCGAACGCGGCGCCGCCACTGCTCGACCTCGGCGCGATCGGTCGCGACTCGCCGTTGACGGGCGACTTCTACAGCCTGGTCGTGCTGCAACTGATCAGCGATTTTCCAGAGCGCGGTGACGACTTGCGTGCGCTGCTGGTGGCGCGGCGCGACGGGCTGGACGAATCGGAACTGGCGGCGGCGCTGTGGCGCGACGACGGCGGTGACGTGCTGCAGGCCGCAGCGGAAAAACACAGGCTCGATGTCCATCTGCTGGCCGGCACGCTCTGGGTCGCGTTGAAGCCGCTGTACGAATCCGTGGCCGCGGCCTACGCGCGTCATGCCGACCTCCCACCCGGCGGCGAGGACTGCCCCGTCTGTGGCGGGCCGCCCTGGGCGCGGTGCGAGGGGCGGCTCCGCTGTGCCGTCTGTGAGACGATGTGGGACGTCGAAGCCCCCGGGCGCAGCTTCCTGGCGGCGGAAGGCCCACAGGCGAAGGGTGTTACGCGCCTCTACGACGCCGCCACGGGCGCCCGCATGACCGATATCGAATCCGCCCTGCTCGCACACGCTTTCGATTCCGGGCCCCTGATCGAACTTTTGCAGTTGCTGGACCGCCCCCTCTGAGTCGTATTTGATTGAATGGAGGGTCCGTACCGGTCGGAAGCATGCTGAAGCCGAACGACATCAAACCACTTAAAGGAAAGGCACGCCTTAAAGCCTGGGCGCTGGTCCTGCTGTCGGCTGCCCTGATGACGTTGTGCCAGCCGCCGGCGAACGTGCCGCTGCTCGGGCTGGTGGCGCTCGCCCCGCTTTTCATTGCGCTGCCGCGTCTGACCCCGCGCGCGAGCTGGCTGGCCGGCTTCGTCGTCGGCATGTTCTATTTCTGGATCAACATGTGGTGGCTGGGGCAGATGGTCACGAACCCCGGCGACGAGTGGAGCATCTTCGCGATGTTCGCATTCGTCGCGACCGCCATGGCGGCCTACTACGGCGTGTCGGCCATGTGCATCCGCTGGCTGCTGACCCGCCGTGCGAAGCACATGATCTGGCTGGTGCCACTGAGTTGGCTGGGTTTCGAGTTCGCCCACGAGTTCAACACGCCCGCGCCCTATCCCTGGCTGCCGCTGGGTACGTCCATCGTCGAGTTCGGCCCATTTGTGCAGACGGCCGACATCTGGGGCCAGTACGGGCTCAGTGCCGGGCTGGCCTTCACCGCGCTGGGCGTGGCGTCGCTGATCGAACTGAAGGGGGAGGAAGGCAAGCTGACGATCAGCGACCGGCCGTTCTACCGCTACGTGGTGCCGGGTGCCGCGCTGCTGTTCGTGATCGCGAGTTGCGTCTACGGCTTCGTGCGCGTCAACCAGCTGGAAGGGCAGGTTGCGGATGACGGCCCGTTGATTGCGGGCGTGCAGGGAAACCTGTCCCAGGAAGTGAAGGTACGAAAAGACTCCGACCGTCTGCCCAAGGCTTACAAGGCGCACATGGACCTGTCACAGATGGCCGTCGACAAGCACGCTGAGCTGGTCTGCTGGGCTGAGACGATGGTCTTCTACGGTTCGACGCGCGAGGGCTTGTCGCGCGTCAACACCGCCGAAAGCACGGAGTTCTTCCCTGACGGCAAGCCGGACCCGGGCCTGCTTGATGGAACGGCGATTACTTCGAAGGGGCGCCGCCACGGCGTCGCGTACATTGAGAACCTGCGCGCCCGGGTAGCATACGATTTCCAGACGCCGATGCTGGTCGGCACGCTGACGGACATCCCCGAAAGTGAGCGAGACGTTCCCTGGAAAATGGACTCCTACGACCAGCGTAAATACAACACCGCCATGCTGATCAACGCCGACGGCAGCATCGGCGACACCTACGACAAGCGCTACCTCGTGCCGGGCGGCGAATACATCCCCATTGAGGAAATGTCGTTCATCCGCCAGATCATCGTCGCCTATGCCGAAGATTTGCAGGGCTTCGCCAGCCGCGTCGAGCCCGGTCGGCGCCTGACGCTGTTCCGCATTCCGAGCAAGGCCGAGCGCCTTGAAGGGCGCGACTGGGCATTCACCAGCAGCATCTGCTACGAGTACGCCTGGCCCAGCTGCTACGCCGAGTTGCACGAGAAACCGGAACGCTACCCGGACTTCCACGTCAACATCAGCAACGAAGGCTGGTTCAAACAAAGCGCTGAACTCGACCAAGCCGTTGATTACTGCCGCCTGCGCTGCATCGAATCGCGCGTGCCGATGGTGCGGGCGACCAATACCGGCATCACATGCAGCATCGACGCGACCGGCAAGGTCGACGACGTGCTCGAGGTGGACGGGCAGGATCGCGAGGTGCAGGGGCTGCTGCTGATGCGCCCGAAAGTCCTGCGCGACCCGGCCCCGACGATCTTCGTCAGCATGGTGGGGCGCGGGCTCGGCTGGCTGTCATTGATCGTGATCTTGTGCATAATGCCGATGATGTTTGCCGGGCGCGTGCTGATGTTCGTGCGCCGCCGCCGGGCCAAGGTTGCCGAGAAACGCATCACCACGAAGGTCCCGAAATGAAGCCGCTGCGAATCTTTCTGTGCGTGCTTGCCCTCGCCGCTTTCACGGTGCTGGGTGCGGCGTTCGCGCAGGACGACCAGCCGGCGAAGCCCGACCAGCCCGCCGACCCGGGCTGGGAGCGCATCCAGAAAGCCCTGCCGTACCTGAGCTCGCGGGTGCCTGAGCACGAAATCCAGGCCGAGGAAATCATTGAGGAAGGCGCCGAGGCGCACTTCGATGAGTTGGTGAAAGCCATGCCGGGCCTGCAGCGGCGCGGTCGCGAAGTGCTGCTGCGAGTGCTCGCGAACACCGGGCACGAGGGACGGGTCAAACTGTGCCTCGATGTGCTGTGTGACCGCGAAGCCCGGCGGGCCGAACGCATGATCGCCTCGCGCGCCCTGAAGCATGCCGATGCCACGAAGCTGCTGGCGCTGGTGGAGGCGCGGCTGAAGCAGCCGGACCTCGATCCCTACCGCCGCATCCAGTGTTGCACGCTGCTCGGCACGATCACCAGCGCGCGCGCCCAGGGCATCGCCGAGGAAGTGCTGGCTGCGTCCGGCGACGACTCGCTGCTTTCCTTCGCCGCCGAGGACGCCGTGTTGCGCTCGACCATCGAGACGCAGTTCGGCCAGCCGGCCTGGAATCGCTACCAGAACCGCCACCCCGGCGCGCCGAAGATGACCCTGCGCGAGTTCCAGGAAGCGCTGGACAACCTAGCGCTGCCGCGCGCCGCCGACCGCGCCCGAGCCGAGGCGAAGCTGTCGGACATGGTCGGCGGCGACACCCGCGTGCTTCTGGCACTGGCGCGCAGCAACTGGCCGGAGCGCGCGGCCTTCGCGCTGAAGCAACTTGAAAAGACGCAGAATACGGAACTGCAACTGCCGACGCAGGCGGTGATGCTCGACCTGGTAATGACCGGCGAGCAGACGATCGCCCTGATGGCCATGGACGTGGCCATCGCCGGCGCACCCCCGACTGATGCCGAGATGGAAGGTTTGCGCCCGATCATCAGCGTCGATTCCGAGGCGCGGCTGGAGGCGATTCTCGAGGGCATGGCGCGCGGCAGCGACCTTGCCGACCTGCGCCTGCAGAAGCGCCGCCTGGACGCGCAACTGCGCCCGTTGCTGCAGCGTCGCAGCGCCTTCGACCCCGAGGTCCGCGAAATGATTGCCAGCTTCGAGAGCGTCCAGGCGCAGCTTGAGATGGTCGAGGCGCAGTGGGCCGGCGGTTGGCGGCGCGAATTCGAAACCGAAATCCTCGGCATCAAAGCGGAATAACCCATGCCCAGCCTGCCCCTGTACGGTGCCCCGGACGGCGCGGCTGAGCGACGCCTGTACGCCGGTTTCATGGCGCAGGCATTCGCGGGCAGCATCGAGGCGTTCGAGCCGTGGGTGCACGGCTACGGTGAAGACGTACGCCTGCTGCGCCCGGGGCCATCCGGAGAGCCGCAAGCCGGGCTGGTCATCTACGACATGGCACAGTACTTCGGCGGCGCGAGCGTGCCGTGCTGGGGAATCGCCGGCGTCGTCGTGCGCGCGGAAGCACGTGCGAAGGGCTACGCGCGCGAGCTGATGCGGCACAACCTGCGCGAGCAATTCGAGAACGGTTCGCCAATAGCCGCGTTGTATCCGGCCGCCCCGAAGTTGTATCGCAACCTGGGCTGGGAGTTCGCGGGTACGCGCTGCAGCTACAAGTACCGGCTGAGCGAGTTGCCGGCTGGGCCTTCCGAGTTGGGACTACGTCCCGTGACCGAAGGCGACGCCGAACTGATCGTCCGGCTGTACGCGCGGCGATACGGCCAAGAAAACGGCTGCCTCGACCGCGGTGAGAAAATCTGGGAGCGCATCCGGCGCACGCCGAGCGAATCCCCGCTGTGCGGCTACATCGCCGAACGCGACGGCGAGCCCGAGGGTTACGTGCTGTACATCCAGAAGCGCGAAGGGGGCGGCATGCGTTTCGATCTGTTCGCGCGCGACCTGGTCTGCCTGACGCGGGATGCCGCGCAGGCGCTGATGGCATTCTTCGCGCGGCACCGCAGCGTCGCCGATCACCTGCACTTCTACGCCGCGCCGGGAGACCCGCTGCTGATTGAGTTGCAGCGAACCCACCATGTCCCGATCGAGGAGCGGCTTGTCTGGATGCTGCGCATCGTGCGGGTCAGGGACGCACTCGAAGCGCGCGGGTACTCGCCGCACGTGACGGCGGCGGCGGAGGTGGAAGTGCTCGATTCCGAACTGCCGGACAATGCAGGCACATGGAAGTTGGAACTCGCCGACGGTCGGATGAAGGTTGAACGCGGCGGATCGGCAAAGGCCCGGCTGGAAGTCCGTGGGCTTGCGATGCTGTATGCGGGCGGGTGCACGACCCAGCAACTGCGATCGGCGGGCCTGCTGACGGGCAGCGAGGACGGCGACGTTGCGCTGGCTGCCATGTTCGCCGGGCCGGCTGCCTGGATGCCCGACTTTTTCTAGCGGCGTCGAAGCAGCGCCTGCAGCGCGCCCCACGCTTCATCCACGCTGATCGCGTTCAGGCAGGCGTTGTCACTGCACACGCGCAGTGAACATGCCTCGCAGTTCATGTCCTTGCGCAGCAAAGTGGCCGGGCTGTTACCGGACGGCGGACGCCAGGCGTAGGCCGCATCGCGCGCTGACGAAACGACGACCACGGGCGTTCCGGCGTACCCCGCGATGTGGGCCAGGCCGGAATCGTTCGACAAGACGGCGCCCGCATTCGCGATCAGCGCCCGCAGGGCCGGGAAAGCCAGCTCGCCGAATGCCCGCTTGCCCGGCGCTTCACCGGCGGCCGCAACTCGCTCCTCGTCGGCCGGCAACCCTACCCACACCGGCTGCACGCCTGCTGTTTCCAGGCGCTTGGCGATTTCAATGAAGCGCTCTTCCGGCCAGTGCTGGGCGGAGTATTTGCCCGTAGGGGCGAGCACGACGTAAGGCGCAGGCGGCGTGTCCTGTGCTTCGGTTGGTAGATCGGGGCGGCGCCCATCTTCCAATCCGCACGCCGCCAGCAGGTGCTGATACTGCGGAGGCTGTGTGCGCCAGGGCCTGAGCGCGCGGGCGACCCAACCTCGCGGCGCGAGCGCCGTGAAGCCACGCGCCTGTCGGACGCCTGCCAGCGCGAAAAACAGCATGTCACGCAGGCTGCGCATGCCGCGCAACGGAAACGGCGCCAGATAGTACAGAGCATCCGTGCCGCTTACCGCTTCGCGCAATGCGGCCGGGTTTGCGTAGCTCGCTATTGCCGCGTCAAGGGCGGTGTCGATGCCCAGTCTCATCGGCCAGGGGTCACCCTCGTTCGCATTTGTGATCAGTGTGATGTTCGCGTCGGGATGGCTCTGCCGGATCGCGCCCAGCGCCGGCAAGGCATGCATGAAATCGCCGATGCTGCCGATCGCGTACACAGCAACGTCTTTCGCGTCAGCGCGCGGCCGGCGAAACAGGACGGCCTGCTGCATGCCGATCCAGAACCGCCACCAGCCGTGCCACAGGCGTGCGGCGAGATAGCCGGGCAGGCGCAGGGCGCTGCGGCGAAAGACGGTTTCAAGGTGAGGCATCGGCCTCCCCTGTCATGACGCGCCACAGTTTCCGCGCCGACCGGTCCCAGTCGAAATCAGAGATCCGCCGGTCCAGCTCGTCGCGGTTGAAGTCGGCGAATGAGGCCGGGTCCAGCAATGCGCGTACCCAGTCGCCGATGTCCGCGCTCACGGTGAAGCGCACGTTGGGCAGTTGCAGTCGCTGGAATTCCTTCAGCGGATTGCTGAGTACCGGCTTGCCGCAGGCGCTGAACTCGATCACATTGAGCGCCATCGCGTCGTGAGTCTGCGGGCGCGGGTCGTAGGGATGCACGCCGGCGCCGCTCGCGTGAAAGAATGCGCCGACCTCGGCGGGTGGGACCGGGCCGGTCACGAAAACGCCGTCCTGCTCACCCCGGCAGAATTCCAGTGCACTCTCCCCGCCTGGGCCGACCACCAGCAGCGCGAGCTCGGGGCGGGTTTCGCGCGCCCTTACCAGCGCGCGCACGATGCGTTCCATGCCGTAATAGGGATGCGTGTGGTTACCGATGTAGCCCAGCACGAACCGGTCTTCCAAGCGGTACTTTGCGCGCACCGCCACGGCTTCTGTTTCCGGCACGGAGCGCAGCTCATGCAGCGGCGCGCCGTTGGGGATGTACACCGCCGCGCGCCCGGCCAGGCGCTTCACGTAGTCGCACTGCTGCAGGCTTGAGGCGCTGACGCTGTCCGCACGCCGCAACTGCCCGGCGTGGAATTCACGGCGCGCGCGCCCGGTGCGCGTGTCGGGCCACTGGTCGTGGAAGTTGTCGATTACGTCGTAGTGCAGCTCGTAGTCACGCTTCTCGGGCGGCATGAAGAAAAAGGGCGAGCTCAGGAAGACGCGGTCGCAGCCGAACTTGTCGAGCGCGCGGCGTAGCATGCGTTCGTTCCACTCGGCGGCGGGTTCATTGAGCCACGGCCCGGTGCCGACCGCGACCGGCATGCGGAAGCGGGTGACGGGCCCTTCCTCGAGAACCTCGAACGGCGCGCGGAACAACTCGAGGCGCATGCGCAATTTGTCGCCGATGCCGCCCGGCACCTTGTTCAGCGCTTCGGTGTGGTCGAGCGCGAACACGTTGGCCCGGGCGCCAAGGCGGTTCGCGAGTTCCGCCTCACGCACGCGCAGGTCGTGCCCGAAAATCATCCGGCCGATCCAGAGCACGTTGATGCGGTTGTTCGTTGGTTGATCCACCGGCTTATTCTATCAGGGGAACAGCGCCCGCCACGCGGCGCCCGAACACGGTTTCATCCGGATGGCGCGCCATGCATAGCGCAGTGCCGAATGGTCGCCGCCGTAAAGTCTGCAGTGACGCGCCATCTGCAGGTAATGCTCGAACCGAATGCGCGGCCAGTCAGGGCTGTCACCGAACTCGCGCTGCAATACCCGCAACCGCGCATCGCCGTCTACCGTTGCGTGAAGCCATCGGCTCAGCGGTCTTGGCAAGTAGCGTATCGTTGCCTGTCGACGCATACGCAGCCAGTACTCCAGGCAGGCGGCGTCGGCAGACTCGCGGTCGTACTCGCCGATCCGCTTCACTGCCTCCGCGCGGTACAGGAACGCGCCACCGGCAAGAAGCTGCTCTTCGAGATGCTCCGGCACTTCGGCCCGCAACGGAGTGCCGCTGGCGCTCTTTCCATCCGCGTAGACCATTGTGGCCGATGCATCAAGCTCCAACTCCCGGGCGAGCGCCATCAGTGCGCCGGGCTCAAGCGCGTTGTGTTGTTGCAGCCAGGTCAAATAGACTCCGCGCGCTTCTTTGAAGCCGGCGTTGAGCCGGTCTGCCAGGTTGCCCGAGTCGCAGGCGACGCTGCGCACACGCGGATCGGACAGGTTCGGCTTCCCCAGAAGGACTACTTCGCGTACCCCAGGGTCTGTCGCTTCGATCTCGCCGACGACGATCACTTCGAGTTCGGGATAATCCTGACCCAGCACACTTGTGAGTGCAATCTCGCCGCCCTCAGGAAGGACAACACTGATCAATGGCCAGTCTTTTTTGAGCAGTACGCGGTAGACACCGGCCTCGCGCGTTCGGACAGCGGCCAGGTCGAAGCGCTCGCTGCTGGTGCGCGCCGGTGCGGCCAGACGAGCCAGCGTGGACGGATCCGCAAGGCGCAGCAGGGCCCCTGCCAGCGGTCTCGCCGTATCAAATAGCAGGCCGTCCCAACCGTCCGTGATGATTTCGCAGGCGGCCGGTTGGCGCGGCGCAATGCATGGGGTTCCACACGCCAGTGCCCGTGCCAGCAGACGGGCGGTGTTGTCGTTCACGCAAGGCACCAGCAGGGCATCAGCCCAGCGCAGCCACCGGGCTAGTTCAACGGGAGCGAGCTGGTCCTCAAGTTGCTTGAGCGCCAGGCCGGATTGCCTTTTGCAGATTGCCGTGGCCTCATTGACCTGCTGTATCGTGCAGTCGCCCGCCAAGAGAATTTTCGGTGAACCGTCGGGCCCGTTGGCGACCTCCCCGCCCGGGTCAAACAAATCACGGTCCACGGGTTCGTGCACGGTGACGACTCGCGCAGGCGCGGCCGTCCACTTTTGAGCCTCATATTCTCCGCGGGCGATTGCATGGAAGTCGCGCTTGTTCTTCAGCACCAGCGACTCTTCGAAGCCGTAAAGAACAACCGGCACGCCGAGTCGGTTTCCTAGATCTGTCGCGTGCGCGGCGTGGGCCGGGTCGCAGCGGATAATGTCGGGTTTGAAGTCTTCGCTTTCCTGTCTGCGCACCTCGGCGAAAAAGTTGTCGGGGTTCAGGTCGGCTTCGGGCGCGTCGCACAGAGCGAGCAGGCGGGGGGCGGCGCGGCTGGAGCCTTTTTCATCCATCTCAGGGCTGCGGGATTTCCGACGGCTCGACGATCCGCCAGTTCTGCGGCAAATCGATCAGGCTGGTCGAGTCACTCTCGGCCGGGCGCATGATCTCGAAGCGCAGGGCGTCGTCGCGGCGGATCGATGCCGTGAAGTCGCCGTGTGCTTTGACGGCCGCGCGCACGCTGTACATGCCGACAGGTAACTGCAACGCGCCGACTTCCACATCGAAGCAGCCGCTGCCCAGCGCCGTGTGGCCGCGGAGGCTCAGACCGCTGGAAAGCTGCGCCAGTTGCGCGCCCGGCGTGCTGATCAGGAAGCGCGGGTCACTGTGGACCAGTTCGAGCGTCACGACCGGGTCCGTCACCGGCTTCTCGAAACTGTAGTGCACTCGGAAGGTCGCGGGCGCGCCGGCCTCGATTTCGTGAGCCGGTTCGTCACCCTGCAGCAACTGCACGCGGGTGATGCCCTCGGCCGTTGAGCGTACGGCGTCGCTTTCACGAATGCGCTCGGCCTGGTCGGCGAGGTAGCGTCCGATTGCCACTCCCGGCTCGTCCAGCAGCTTCGACTCACCGCCGTCGAGGTACAGCACCCGGTCGGCATTCTGCAGCACGTGCATCTGGTGGCTGACCATGACGATGGTGGTGCCGGCCTTGCGGGTGCGTTCGATCCACTCGTGGCAGCGCACCTGGAACGAGGCGTCGCCGACGGCGAGCACTTCGTCCACCAGAAGCACGTCCGGGTCGGCGTGCGCGGCGATGGCGAACGAAAGCCGGGCCGCCATGCCGCTGCTGTAGTTCTTGACCGGCATGTCCATGAAGTCTTCCAGCTCGGCGAACTTCACGATGGCGTCGTACTTCGCGCGGATCTCTTTCTGTCGCATGCCGAGGATCGCGCCGTTGATGAACACGTTCTCGCGCCCGTTGAGAATCGGGTGAAAGCCCGCGCCAAGCTCGATCAACCCCGTCACTCG
This sequence comes from Planctomycetota bacterium, assembly GCA_020425515.1. Lineage (GTDB taxonomy): Bacteria > Planctomycetota > UBA8742 > UBA2392 > UBA2392 > JACKID01. Next base: position 10,224 of record JAGQRI010000278.1, read on the forward strand.
TCCGCGCGTCTGCACATGCCCGCGGTCGGGGCGGAAAATGCGGAACAGAAGCTTCAGCAGGCTGCTCTTGCCTGCGCCGTTGGGGCCGACAACGCCGAGGGATTCGCCGGGTCGCAGGCTGAAGTTGAGGTTCTGCAGCGCCCAGAACTCGTGCTCGCGCAGCCCGTCGCGGCGGGGGTTCATCAGGCGCCGCGGCACTGCGTACAGCAACTCCGCGAGTGTCGTCACCTGGGCGCGGCGCGTGAGGCGCTTCCACACCGAGTCGAACTTCACCGTCGGGGCGTCGCTCATGCAAGCTCCCCGAAGCGGCGCTCGAGCCTGCGGAACAGCAGCCAGCCGCCGACCAGCAGTGTCGCACTGACCGCGGCCGCCACGTAGAACTGCGGGCTGAAACCGGTTTGCCCACCCAGCAGCAGGCCGCGGTAGGCGTTCAATATCGGCGTCACCGGGTTGATCCAACTGATGATCGCCAGCCGCCCGGTTTCCGGCAGCGGGTACACAACGGCGCTGCCGAACATCCAGATCATGATCACGACCTGCAACACGTACTGCACGTCGCGATACAGCAGGTTCGCCGCGGACACCACCAGGCCCAGCCCGACGCCGAACGCCAACTGAACAAGCAGAACGACCGGCACCAGCCACGCGCCGGGGCCGGGCACGATGCGGTACCACGCCATCAGCGCGGCGAGCACGGTGGATGCGATTGCGAAATCGAACAGGGCTGAAAGAACGCGCGAAAGCGGCATCACCTCGCGCGCGAAGTACACCTTGGTGACGAGGTTGCGGTTGTCGGTCAGGCTGCGCGCGCTGCCGGTAAGGATGCCCGCGTGAAGCTGCCAGGGCAGCAACCCGATGTAGGCAAACACGGGGTAGGGCACGGCGCCGGTATCCAGCGGCGCGACGTGCGAGAACACCAGCGTGAAGACCAGCATCAACCCGACCGGCAGGGCGAGCGCCCAGCCCGCGCCGAGGAACGTGTACTTGTAGCGCGAGCGGATTTCACGCAACGCCAGCACCGCGATCAGCTCGCGGTAGCTGAACAGTTCACGAAGATCCCTGGCAGCATTCATAGGCAAGAAGATACGGACGATCGGCGATCAGTCACGCCAGTACCACACGTCCACCTCGGCGCCGTTGTCCTGCGAGAGCGGGAAGATGTTGAGGCCGTTGCCCTCAAAGCCCGTTTCGCCGCCGACCATCACCAGACGGTGCGCGACCGAGTCCCAGACCATCGCTTGGTGCCAGCGCGACTGCGGTACGTCGCCGGCCGGGGCGATCTGCGTCCAACTGTTCGCGACCAGGTCGTACGACCAGAAGCCGTCGAAGGTCGCGCCGTCCGAGCCGCCGAAGATCATCAGGGTGCCGGTGTCCGGATCGATCACACCCGCATGGCCCGAGCAGGCCGGCGGTCCGCCCGTGCTGAGCAACGACCAGGCGAACGTATTGAGGTCTAGTTCCCAGGTTTCGTCGTACCTGTTGGCGATGCCGGCGCTGCCGCCGTGCATCACAAGGCGGTTGCGCCCGCCAAGCCCGTCATACGCCAGCACGACGTTCTCACGCGCGGCGGGCGGCGTGCCGGAGGTGCTGACCAGCGACCAGTTCAGCGTCGTAAGATCGAGCTGGAAGACGTTGTTCTGGAACTGGTTCAGGTTGCTTCGCCCGCCGAACACGAGCATGTTGCCCGCGCCGTCCACGACCGCGCTGTGGTTGCTGCGACGACCGGGGTTCTGGCTGACGGTGGGGGTCAGTTTCACCCACTGCTCGCTGCCCGGCGTGAGCTCGAGCGCCCACAGGTCGCCCTGTGCCGTTCCGCTCGCGTAGCTCAGCTGACCGCCGTACATGACCATGCGCGGCGGAGAATGGTTGCCGTCATAGACGAAGCTTGCGCCCGTGCGCGGCAGGGGCGAGGCGCCGCCGACGTTGAGTTGCTGCCAGCCTGGCGGCGAACCGGCGAGGTCGAGCTCCCACGCGACCGTCGACAGCGAGCCGTCCACAGTGCCGCTCCAGGCAATCATGCGGCGCCCGGCCGGGTCGTAGGCGACCTGCGCGTCGATCAGGTTCGGCGGCGCGGCGGGCAGCCCGAGGGGCTGCGGTACCGGCGTGGCGGACAGCGGGTCGATGGCCAGAAGTTCGGAGAGGTGCTTGAAGTGGTACTTGCCGAAGCCGTAGACGAAGTTGTTGGCGTTGTCCATGCAGGCCGACTGTTCAACGCGCCCGCCGGGGATGTTGTACGGCTTCTTCGTCCAGATGACGGGCGTGGTGCTGGCGTCGAGTTCCCACATGTCGCCGGCCCAGGTATTGTTCGAGCGTCCGCCGACGATGTACGCGTGCGTGCCGTTCGAGAACGCCGTATAGCCGCAATCCCAGCGCGGGGCCGGTTGGGTCGCCTGGACCGAGCTGATGTCAGTCCAACCGGGTGCGCCGCCCAGGCTCAGGGCCCAGACTTCGCGAATGGCCGTATTGGTTCGGCCGAAGAACATGACCATCCGCTGGTTCACGGAGTCATAGATAGCGGATTGCCCCGAGCGCGCGGTCGGCAGCGTGCCGCCGGGCGACTGCTGGGCCCACGTGTTGGTGTTGAGGTCAAAGAACCACAGGTCGTCGAGGTTGCCGGTGTTGCGCCCGCCGAACATCACGAGCTGGTTGCCGGCCGGGTCGTACACCATTGATGACGAGAATCGCGGGCTCGGGCCGGTGCCCGGGTCGAGCTGTATCCACTGCGGCGCGCCGGCGCCCTGCAGTTGCAACTCCCAGACGTCGCCGCGATAGCCGCCGCCGAGGCCGCCGAACACGAACAGCCGCCTGCCCGTCGCGTCGAACGCCGAAGCCGCGAACCCGCGCGCGGCGGGGGGCGTGCCGGCAACGGAAAGCGGCGTCCACATGGCGGGCCCGCTGCGGTCGAGAGTCCAGACGTCTGCGGTAGCCGAGCCGTCGAGTTCGCCGCCGAACAGAACCAGCCGGTTGGCGGCCGAGTCGTTGACCAGCACGGCGCCGGCGCGGGGCTCGGGGCCGGCGCTGACGGGCGGCTGGTTGGGTGACGGCAGCCAGCCCGTGGGCGACGTCAGCTTGTAGATGCCGATGCGGTTCGTCTGGCGGTCGTAGTTGATGTCGCGCCCGCCGAAGCTGACCATCTGCTGGCGAATGGAATCGTAAACGGCGGTGTGGTAGCGACGCCCGCCGGATTCCGGCTCGTCGGCGAGTTGCGTCCACGTGCCCGTGGTCAGCGAGAACGACCACGTGTCCGCGAGAGCCACATCCCCGACCGCGCCGCCCTGTACGATCATCGAATTCGAGAGCGGGTCGAAGATCGCGGTGGCCGAACCGCGGACGCCCGGTGTTGCGCCACCGGGGGTAATGTTGGTCCAGGTCGGCGTCGCGGCATTGAAGTCGAGTGTCCAGACCTCGTCGTACTGCGAGCGGAACAGCACCATCAACTGCGTTGCCGGGTCAAAGCAGGCGCTGTGGCCGTTGCTCGGCAGGTTCGGCACGCCGGCGGTGACGATCGCGGCGTTGTTCCAGGTCTCGGCCGTGAGCGTGAGGTCGAGCACCCATGTGTCCCGGAGCTGACCCTGGCTGTAGCCGCCGTGAAGGATGGCGCGCTGGTTCACGTCGTCCATGACGAGCGAGCTGTAGTTGCGACCCTTGGGCAGCGTGCCGCCGCCGGCGATTTGCGACCAGGACTCGACGCCGGGCGTCAGGTCGAGCGCCCATGTGTCGTTCAGGAAAGTGCCGTCGTAGCCGCCGAAAACCACCATGCGGTTGTTCAGCGAGTCGTACACCGCCGCGCTGTTGCGCCGTGCCGGCGGGAGGCTGCCGGTCGGGTGCAACTGGTGCCACTGGCCGGTCGCGAAGTCGTACGCCCAGGTCTCGTTGCACAGGACGTTGGAGCGGTCGCCGCCGAACACGACCAGCCGGTCGCTGAACGTATCGTGGACCATGACGTGCCCGCTGACAGGCGCCGTCTGCTCGCCGATCGGTGAAGCCACGCCGACCTTCGACCAGCCGGTGGTGCGGTCCAGCGCGAACACCGGGCTGCTGCCGGGCGTGCCGGGGACCGCGCCGATCGAGGGCGAAAGCGTGATCACGTAGTTCGCGGCCGTGGTGTTGCCCTCGGTGTCGAAGGCGTCCCAGTAGAAGGTCAGCGTCGTGTTGGCCGGTACGTTCTGGATCACGTTGCCCACGACGGTCAGCCCGACCTGCGGAACGATCGTGGCGGGGCCCGGGTTGGTGCCGCCGGCGTAAGTGACCGCGACGTCGATAAAGCTGCCGCCGGTGCCGTTGACGTCCGCCTGCACCTGGACGGGGCCGCCGTTGTCCGGGCCGGTTGTCACGTTGGTGACGGTCGAGTTGACGATGCCGTCGCCGCTGACGTCGATCAGCGTCTGCTGCGCCGTCGTGCCGGGCCCTTCGTCCCAGTCGACGATGAACTGGGCGTTGTGCGTGCCGATGTGCGTGGGCGTGAACGTGCCGGTGAAGTTCACGTTCGCGCCGCTGGCCATGGCGTAGGGGTAACCCGGTGTGCTGCCGAGCGCCCAGGCGGCGCTGTCCGGGCCGGACTTGGTGATGTTGAGAATGCGAACCGGGCCGGTGCCCGCGCTGTTCAGCGTGTGCGAGAGGGGACTGCCCGAAGAGCCGAAGGCAACGGACGGGTACACAACCGGCGAGGCCGAGGTGACGTCGCCGAACGTCCCGCTGCCGTCGATATCAATCAGCGAAACCGTGTTCGGCACGCCGCCGGTGTTGGAGATGATTTCGATCTGCGCGATGTCGCTGGTCAGGGCGTTCGGCGTGTAGATGCCCTCCAGCGGGACCGTACCGGTCGGCAGTACGTTGTAGGGCGGCGGGCCGGCCGGCGGGTTGAGCGCGATGCTCCAGCGCGCGGCGTCGGGGCCGATGAGCGTGATCGAGGTGATGATCAGGTTCGAGCCGCCGATGTTGGTCAGCGGGTGCGCGAACGCCGGTGAACTCGTACCCAGATTGTAGCTGCCGTAGCTGACACTCGGCGTAAAGCTGAGGACCGGCGCGTTGCTGGCGTTGCCCTGCACCGTGATCGTCCAGACCGGGTTGGCGGGATCGTTGCTGACGATCTCGAGCACGAAGTTCCATGCGGCGGCCGCAGTCGGCTGGAAGTCCACGTCGAAGGGCTGGTTGCCGGCCGGGGCGACGGTGGTGCTACCCGGCTGGTTGACAGTGGCGTTGACGTTGAGGCTGGAGGTGACGTTTACGGCGAAGGGGCTGCCGGTCAGGTCAAGGTTGGCCGTGCCGTTGTTTCGCAGGTTGAAAGCGGTGTTGTCCGACACCCCGTTGTAGGACGGGGCGATACTGACGATCTGCCCGTTGCTGAACGGCGCGCCGCCCTGGTCGATCGAGATAATCGCGTAGGTCGGGGTGTTGTCCTGCACGGTGAAGGTGTAGGTCGGTGTCGCGGGGTCGTCGCTGTAGACTTCGACGTCGAAGCTCCAGCCGACAGTGCTGGTCGGTGTGTAGTCGATGCTGAAGCCGGCGCTGCCACCGCCCGCGATGCCGGCGGCCCCCGGCGGGTTCACGCTGACAATCGTCACGCCGCTGCCGGCAACCACGGCGACGTACGAGCTTTGCAGGGTCAGCGTGGCGTTTCCGGCATTGCTGATGTTGAAGGGCAGGTTGACCTGCACACCGACGGCCGAGCCGTTCTGGAAGTGGGTGGTCGTGTCAGGTACCGGCGTTCCGCCCTGGTCTACTTCGATATCGCGATAGACGGGACTGTTGTCCTGCACCGTGAAGGTGTAGGTCGGGGTTGCGGGGTCGTCGCTGTAGACCTCGACGTCAAAGCTCCAGCCCACGGTGCTGGTGGGCGTGAAGTCGATGCTGAAGGCGGCGTTGCCACCGCCCGCGATGCCCGCGGCGCCCGGCGGGTTCACGCCCACGCCCGACACGCCGCTGCTGGCAACCACCGCGACGTAGGAACCTTGCAGGGTCAACGTCGTGTTGCCTGCATTCGCAATGTTGAAGGCGAGGTTGGTGGCCACACCGACGAGCGTGCCGTTCTGGAGGTAGG
>JAGQRI010000026.1:0-9447 GCA_020425515.1 Planctomycetota bacterium
ACGGGCCCGACGGCCCCGACGCCGGCAGGCAGGGCGAGTACGTCACCCGCGACCCCGACGGCAACGTGACCTCGAAGGGTCAGTACAAAGACGGCAAACGCGTCGGCAAGTGGTCTTACGTCAGCGCTTTCGGCGACCGTACGGAATACAACTACAGCGAAGACGGACTGTATGACGGCGATTACCTGGTCACGGACAAGGACGGCAAGGTACGCACTTCCGGCCGGTACAAGGACGGCAAGGCCGTCGGCCACTGGACGATGACCACGCTCGGCCTGTACGAGGTAATCGACTGGAAGTCCGCCGCCGACCTCGATGTGGTCGTGGAAGGCGACTTCGTCGACGGCAAGCGCGACGGCGAATGGAAGGTGACTTTCGAGGGCGCCCTGATCGCCGCCGGCGCCTACAAAAACGGATTGCGCGACGGGACGTGGCAGTACTACCACGTCGGCGGCGGGCTCGGCGCCAACGCCGACTACAAAGGGGGCCTGCTCGACGGGCAGTGGGAAGAGTTCAACGACCAGGGCGCCGTGACGTTCCGGTCGCAGTACAAGAACGGCAAGCGCGCGGGTGAATACACCGCGTACTATCCTGACGGCACGATCCAGACACACGGTAACTTCGCCGTGGTCTTGGGCGTATCGCTCCACGTGGGCGACTGGGACACATTCAACGAAGCGGGCGAACTCATCGAACGCAGCGCCTACGACGGTAACGGCGACTACAAGGGCAAGCTGACCCGCGAAGCGCCGCTCGAGGAAGTGCCCGAAGGCGTCGTGATCGACCCGGAGAAGCCCAACGGCATATGGCTGACCTACCCCGTCGGCTCCGACGTCTACACGCAGCGCATGCGCGTAATCAACGGCGAGGGGGCCGGGCTGTTCGAGCAGTACTACTCGGACGGCACGCTGGGCGTAAAAGGCCAGGTCACAGGCGGGGCCCGCGAGGGCGCCTGGAGCTACTACTACGCGGACGGCAAGCTGAAAGAGACCGCCAACTTCTCGGCCAACGCGCTGAACGGCGAATACAACCGCTACCGCACGGACGGAACCCTCGCGGAAAGCGGAAGCTACACCGCCGGCAAGAAGTCCGGCTCATGGAAGATCTTCGCCAATGACGGCGAGCAGGCAGTTTCCGAGATCAACTACAACGCCGACGGAGTCTACGACGGCCCCTGGCGCACCTGGAACGATCAGGGGCAGATGCTGTCGGAAACCAACTACGCGGCCGGCAAGAAGCACGGCGTCGCGAAGACGTGGTCCGAAGAAGGCAAGCAGATGTCGGAATGCTCCTACGCCGACGGGAATCTGGACGGCCCGTACAAGACCTGGTTCGAGGACGGCACCGTGAGGACGGAAGCCGCCTTCAAGGCCGGCAAGCGCACGGGCACGTACAAGTCGTGGAACAAGTCAGGCCAGTTGGTCGAGGAAAGAAACTACGACGACCAGGGCCGCCCGCACGGCACCCACAAGACATGGTTCGACAACGGGAAGCAAAGCAGCCAGGCCGAGTACAAAGAAGGCAAGCCGACAGGAACCTGGACCGAGTGGAACGAAGACGGAACCATAAAGTCCGAAACCAACCACAACGAGCAGCCCGGAGACGAAGAACCCGGCTCCGAAAAGTAGCCCCGAAAAAACAAAGCGCCTCCGACCAACAGTCGGAGGCGCCGGCACAAACCCACCCGCCCAGTACGCCGTTCATCACCGACGGCAAAAGCTTAGACGCGACCTTCTGGAAGGAACAAGAGGTCGTCCAGACAAGCATCCCGCAAACCGACAAGGTCGAAAGCCTAAACGCCCAGCATCCTGATCGGCCATCGCTACTGGGCCCACCAGGGCTGAAAATCATAGTGTCCATCACGCTCGTTTTCGCCCCTTGTTGATGACCGTTCGCAACATATTTGTGCATTTCCTGCATCGCGGACTGAGGTGGAACTGTAAATATATAAAATTAAACTACTTACGATTACAGCCCAGAAACTCCGAAAATGCCCGGTGCTAGGTTAAGAGGTTTAGTATACTATGCACAGTGTTACGGAGCTCTCGATGGTAATCGATCTGCTTGAAGAAGACGAAGTTGTCTCAACATCCGAACTCGCATCGCGGGTGGCCGCTTCCAGAGGCATCTCGCGACCCGCGGCGCGTGCGTGGTTGTTCCGAAACCTAAAGAATGATCATGCCCTGTGGGTATCTGACGGTCTCCGGCTCAGCAGGAACGCTCGCCTCGTTGGAAGGCGAAATGGTCAAACAAGCAAATGGTACCAAGGTGTAGCGGACGCTCTTAAGAAGGTAGGCCGTCACGGTATCGGGCGCACCATTTCCTACATTGACCAGCACGGACCAACCAATTTCGGAACCCTTGCGAGGTTGTTGGCCGCTCCTATTGACACTGGCGTTGCACTGTCAAAGCCGATTATCGAGCGTGAGTTCTCTGCCCTGCTCGAAGTGCCCGATCTCGTGGTTCAGTTTGATGACAGCCCCCACCAGTGCGTCTGCAAGCTTGAGCACTCGAGAGGGTTGCGGCCACACTCGCTGTCTCTGCAATCCCGAGCACATGACATCGTGGCATTGATAGCCGTACGATTGCTCAAAAGCACAAGTTTCTTGAGTTACAGCTACTCTCACAAAGGTGTCGACGACTACTCAAATGCTGTTCACAACCAGTACTCATACTCTCAGGTTGAAAGAAGTTGGGTCGGTCCATTGGCTCATCGCTCGAAAAGCGACACGCTTGTACCGACTCCGGTGGTCGTCGATGGGTACGCTCATGAAGTCAGTGAGATCGAAGTTAGCGCTCTCATGGAGAAACTCGGACGGAGTAGTTCGGGATTCAAAAAGCCGATCGTAGGCGTGCTCGCCGCTCCAGGATTCACTCCAGACGGATTTAACGCTGCGAAGAACAGCCGGATCATAGCCATCCCTCTAGCGCATGTGTTCGGCCAAGTCGTCCGCGAAATGTTGGAACTGATCGAGGCAGTGCGAGCGCGTCCAATCGACCAAGCCACCGAACAACTTGTTCAGTTGTTCAGCTTCGCAGGCGAGTCCCCTCTACTGGTCGATTTGAAGTCGTTGGCATTTGAAGCGCTTGCAGGCCTGTATGTAGCGGTCCAGGGCTACAATTCTCATCTTACGATAGGGCTAAAGGCGCCCTTCAATCAAACTTATCGGGAGGCCGACGCCTTCGGAGTAATTCCTAACGGAACCCAGGCGTACATCGTCGAGTGCAAGGCATTCGGCAGAAACGTAGAATTAGAAGAAGGTGACGTCTCCAAGTTTTTTACGGAGACCGTTCCGGCGGTAATCCGCAACACCAAGGAGAAGTACAACATCGACACGTATCGTGCGGAGTTGTGGACTACGGGTTCTGTCTCGGCTGACGCTCGCGCCAAGTTCGAGTCAATTCGGGTCAAGCAGTACGTATCCAAAGATCTGCTCGACCACGAAAGGGTCATGTCCCAGATATCCAATGCCCCAGGATTGAGACGGCTGGGAGATCTGATTCGCACAATCTCGGCCTAACCCCGGCGGCTGATCAGCATTACGGCTTGGGTGGTTTCCTGGACTACCTGCATGGCGAAGCGGCCGAAGTGTTTTTTGCGCTTGCCCATCCTTTGCACGCCGATGATGGTTAAATCCGCGTCTTCGGTCTGGCTGATTACCTCGCCGATCGCGTTGTCGCTGCGGATGATGCGCACCTTGCCAAAGCCGGGCGCCTCCCCCATCGCTACCCTTTCCAGTTCTTCCTCGATCCGCGCGGCCTCCGGGTCCGGCACGCTCAGCCCCACCACGCGCATGAAGATCACCTCGCGCTCGGCCGTGCGCGACAGGCTGCCCAGCAATCGCGCGCGCAGCTCGTCCTGGGTGCTCTTGCCGCCGACCGGCACCAGGATGCGCTTCGCCTTCTCGACGTGCCAGTCGGGCTTGGCGCGCAGCACCACGACGTCCGAGTCCACACTCGACATCAGGCTTTCCAGGTGCCCGCCGTGTTCGGTTTCGGTCAGCTTGCTCATGCCCATCAGCAGGCTCTGGCAGTCGCGGGTGCGCGCCACGCGACCGATCTCGGCCCACGGGTCGGCGGCCACGGTCGTCAGCGCTTCCGGGTACAGCTCCGACTTGAACGAGGCGCCCAGCGTCTGGCCGATCACCTCCTGCACGTTCTTCAGCTCGGCCTCGGCGCCGCCGCCGTCCGGCCTGCGCACCACAAACAGCAGCAGCACGCGCCCGATGCGCGGCGGCGTCAATGCATGCGCGACGCTGACCAGCCCGGCGGCGCTGGCCGGGTTCGCGATCGGCAGCAACACCAGCGGGTTTTCGCCCCGCGCCTGGCTGCGCAGGGGGTTGCGGGCGACGTCGGCGGCGTCCACGGCCTCGGCGCGGCGCGAAAACAGCGTGAAGTAAATCCCGACGCCGACCGCCATCCACACCAGCGTGATCAACCCGGCCGAGGGCACGGCCACACCCTGGAACAACGCCAGCGCCAGGCACAGCAGCCCGCCGATCACGGGCGGAACCAGCGACAGGGTTTTGCGCTCGATGGCGCCGCGTCGTTGCGCCAGCAGGTTGGTCCAGTGCACCAGCGCAAACGTGACCAGAAAAATCAAACTGGCGGCGGCGCCCGCGGAGGCAACGTCCGGGATCACCAGCAGGATCACCAGCAGCAGCCCCGTGCTCGCGACCACGCCCCCCACCGGCGTGCCGCGCTTTGCGCTGACCGCGCCGACCGACCAGGGCAGCGTGCGGTCGCGTGCCATGGCGCGGGCGATGCGCGAGGCCGCGAACAGGTTCGCCTGCAACGCGGACAGCATCGATAGCAGCGCGGCGATGGCGATCATCCAGAAACCCGGCTTGCCGAGGATGTGTTTCGCCGCGACCGCGACCACGGCGTCCGGCTCGGCCTCGGCCATGCCGACGATGCTTTCGCCGTCGCCGACGCCGGCGGTCATCACCACGGTCAGCAGCGGCAGGTAGATCAGCAGCGCGATGCCGAGCGACAGGTACATCGCCCGCGGGATGTTGCGCTTGGGTTCTTTCACTTCGCCGCCGACGGCCGCGATCAGGTCGAAGCCCTGCAGCGCGATGAACGTGAAACCCATGGCCTCGAACAGCCCGGGTGCGCCGTGGAAGAAGAACTCGGTAGGCTTGCTGTCGGCGGGCTCGGCAAACGCCAGCGCCCACAGCCCGAACAGGATGAACAGCACGAAGATGACGACCTTGCCGATGGTCTCGAGGTTGCCGCCGCCGCCGGATTTGCGCAGCAGGTTCATCGAGTAAAGCACGGTCGCGGCGCTGGCCAGCAGCACGACCACGATGCGCGCGTTCAGCCAGTACGGGACGTCGCGCCCCAACTCGGCGTAGATCTCGCGTATGATGATCACCGCGTACACCGCGAAGCCGAGCGCGTACAGCACGCCCGCCACGATGCTCGCGAACCACACCACCCAGCCGACGGCAAACGCCGCGCGCACGGACAGCACCATCTTCGCGAAGTTGTACGAGCCGCCGGATTGCGGAAACGCCGACGACATCCCGGCGAAGCTGCGCGCGGTGATGAACGCGATCACGCCGTTGAGCGCGAAGGCCACCAGCGCCGCCGGACCGGCCGTGGCGAACGCGGTACCCGCCAGCGCCAGCACTCCGCCGCCGACGATCGCGCCGACGCCGACCATGGTCGCGCCCATGAGCCCGATGTTGCGTCTGCTGGTTGTTTCGTCGTGGGCCACGGTTACTCGGTAACGGGCGAGCCCGGTGTGGTCAAGTTGTGAAGGGTTTGCGCAAAAAAGGCGGGCTCCGGCACATGCTGCTTCAACTCACAACCCATCCGGTCATAATAAACACAATCGTAAGGAGCCATCATGTCGCGAACCGCTGCAGGCCTGTTGCTTCTGCTGCTCGTTGCCGGAACCTGCCAGGCCGACCCCGCCGTCTCGCCCAACCTGAACCCGGACCACCCGCCCGACCGCCCGGCCCGCGCCTTCGAGCGCGAAGAGCTGTGGTTTACGGAATACAAACCCACAACGTTCGGCAAGCTGATGCAGGAGGAGGTGAAGGCCTGGCGCACCAAGCTCGACCCGCCGGTCGCGGAAGGCAACCCGGCGGAAATGCACGACGTGAAGACGGACGGTTTCTGGTGGGACGGGATCAGCACCCTCAAGGCGGAAACCCGGAACGGGAAGTACCACGGCTACGCCGAGGCAACCTACAACAACAGCAAGACAGTCTACGCCAAGGGCAATTTCCGCGACGGCGAAATGCATGGCACCTGGCTGTTCTACGACGAAAAAGGCGAGCTCGAGTACGTCCGCTGCTACGCCAAAGGCAAGCAGGACGGCCCCTGCGCCGCCTTCGCGGCAAACGAATCCACCGAGCTGGGACAGTTCGCCGCAGGCGAGCGAAAGGGCGAGTGGGTAACCTGGAGCGGGGGACGGCCGCGGTTCATCAGGCAGTACGACGAATCAGGCAAGCTGGCGCGGGAGCGCGAGTACGACTCCGAACGCAAACTGGTGACGCTGCGCGAGTTCGTGGACGGCGTTCCGGCCCCCGAAGTGACCGCATGGCGCATGGGCGACGGCGACAAGCCGGTGCAGACACCTGACCCGAAGCGCCGGAGTTCGCGGCTGGAATTGCTGAACTACGGGCCGGACGGAAAACTCCAGGGCTGGCAAACCCTGTACCAGCTCTATACCGGCGTTCGCCAGTTCGACGTCTTCTACACCGACGGCAAGCAGACCGGGCCTTTCATCGAATACGGGAAGTACGGCGTCAAAACCGCGCGACAAGGCCAGCGGCGCGACGGCGTCGACGTCGGCAAATGGATCACCGTGGACGAGCAGGGCAAAACGCGCGAGTTCACGCGCGACGACGAAGGCCTGTTCCACGGCCGCTACACAACAAAGAACGCCGACGGCCGGCTCATTACCGACGCGACCTTCGAACACGGGAAGGCAACCGAAATCAAGATGGCATGCCAGACCGCCGACGAGATCGACCAGGAATACTACGACGAGCTGCCCGACCGTAAAGCCTACTGGGTAGGGCGGGGCGACGCCGACGAGGTGCCGCGCTTCAAGGGCCTGTGGCGGTTCACGAGAGAGGACGAAACCCTCGCCGCGGAAGGCGAATACAAGGAAGGCCGCATGACCGGGCTGTGGAAGTTCTACTACCCCAACGGCGTCAGCCTGCGTTTCGAAGCCGAGTTCATTATGGGGCGCATGAACGGCGCCTGCACCAAGTACGACGAGTCAGGAAACAAGGTCGAGGCCGGCGCGTTCGAGCACGGCGGACGCCAGGGCGCATGGACCGGCTGGCACCCCAATGGCCAGGTCGCCTGGACCGGAACGTATCGCCGCTGGCAGGGCGACACCAACGAAAGCAAATCCGGGCATTGGGTCCTGTACCACGAAGACGGAACGCTGAGCGAGCGCGGCGACTACGACGACTTCGGCACCAAGTTGGGCAAGTGGGAGTACTTCGACGAAGAAGGCTGGCTGAGGGAAGTCCGCAATGAACGCTCCGGCGCGGGGGACACCATCATTCGCGAAACCAGGCCGAAAGATCCGCCGGAAGGCGTACAGATGAATCCCGAACAGATGAACGGGACGTGGATCTGGATAGACGGACGCTCCACCCTGCGCCGGGCCTACGTGGTGAACGACGGCTTCATGGGGAAGTACAGCGAGTACTACCCAGATGGCAGCCTCAAGATGCAAGGCGAGCTGCACGGCCAGATTCGCGAAGGCGCATGGACCATCTACTCCACGACCGGCAAGCCGCTGGAAGTGGCCGTCTTCAAGGGCGGCGAAAAACACGGTGAATACAAAGCGTGGCGCGCCGACGGCACGCTGATGAGGACCGGCCAATACACGAACGACAAACTCACGGGCACATGGCGCGAGTATCACCCCGACGGCAGCACCGTCGCGACGGAATTGAGTTACGGACCGTCCGGCGAATACGAAGGCCGCTACCGCGCCTGGGCCGCCAACGGACAGTTGGTCATGGACGGCTACTACAGCGCCAGCCGCAAGCAGGGTCTGTGGCAGGAGTGGTGGGCCAACGGAAAACAGAAAAGCAGCGGCAAGTTCAAGGACGGCCTGCCCGCCGGCGTATGGAAAACGTGGACCGAAGAAGGCGAGCCGGCCTCGGAAACGGACTACGACGCTGAAGAGAAGTAGTTACTCGCCGAGTATCTTTCCCGCGAGTGCGCCAAGGTCCGGCTTGTCTTTCATCTGGAATTCGGCCGGGTTGGCGAAATCGCTGATCGTGTTCGTCGGCAGCAGGTGGATGTGCACGTGCGGAACTTCGTACCCCATCACCACCGTGCAGACGCGCGCACAGCCGAGCTTTTCCTTTAACAGGCTCGCAACTTTTTTCGCCGCCAGGTGCAGCGCGGCGTAGGCGTCGTCGTCCATGTCGAACAGGTAGTCGTGCTCGGCCTTGGGGATCACCAGCGTGTGCCCCTCGACCCACGGGTTGATGTCGAGAAACGCGAAGTGCTTGTCGTCTTCCCACACCTTGTGGCTGGGAATCTCGCCCGCAACGATCTTGCTGAAAATGGTGGCCATCGTCGTCTCCTGTTCAAAGGGCGTTTTAACCACGAAGAGCCACGAAGAANNGAAGAACCACGAAGAACTGCAACTGCAAGACCATGTGAAGACGCACCGCCGGCGCCGGGTGTTCTTTGTGGTTCTTCGTGGTTTCAATGGAACGGGCCGCCCGGCTGGGCGGCCCGTTCGGTAGCTCGTTTGTCGCCTTCGGCGACACCCCGGCCTGTCAGCCGGGGTTCCTGTTAAGCCTTCAGCGCGTTCGCTGCCCATTCGTTCAGGCGTTGCATGTGGCCGAACTCTGCGTCGAGTTTGGGGATGTCCGCGCCGTAGCCGACGTTGTCGAACCATTCGAGCATCAGGGCGAAGTCTTCGCTGTTCTTGCGGATCTCGTCGATCGGGATCTGCATGAACTCGAGGTTCTTGCCCATCGCCTCGCCGACGGTTTTCGCGGCCTCGGACATCGTGACAGCGTCACCCGCGATTTCGATTTCGCAGCGGTTCAGCTTCTCGGCGTCGATGAATGCCTGCGCTCCGACGCGCCCGATGTCGTCCACGGCCACCATCTGCAGTTTCGTCTCCGGCTTGAGCGCCGTGACCAGCTTGTCGCCGTTCAGGAACCACGGCGACGGCAGGTTCTCCATGAAGAAAACCGGGCGGATGATCACGTGGCCCGGGAAGTCGAGCCCGCGCACGGTTTCCTCAACGCGCCACTTGTTGTCGAAGTGCGGGATGCCGGTGTTGCGCTCGGCCGAACCGACGGATGTGTAAACGAAGTGCTGCACGCCGGCCTCGCGCGCGAGTTTCGCCAGGCGCTTGCCCTGTTCCTCTTCCTTCTCGACGCCGGCCTCCCAGGTGTTCTGGACGCTGAACACGCCCCATGCGCCGTCGAGCGCGGCCTTGAG
>JAGQRI010000026.1:9534-15121 GCA_020425515.1 Planctomycetota bacterium
TTGAAACCCTTGTCTTTCAGGTGGCGCAGTACCGCGCCGCCTTGCTGCCCGGTCGCGCCGGTGATCAGAATCGTTTTTTCGCCCGCCATGGTTGTCTCCTTTGGAATTGGCCAGTAGTTCTATATCGAACAACCAGCGACGGCAACCGATTCCGCAAAACTCGAACTTTGATTCAGGGCGCGATGCGTTTCCAGCCGGTCATCTGGCAGGCCATCCTCATCCCGACACGCAGCATGTTGCGCATGCTGCTGCTGTCCATCTGGGCGTCGGAGACAACCAGGCGATGCCCGTCGGCGGCGGCCTGCCGCAGGCGCGCGTGCAGCAACTGCGTCTGCAACCCGCGACCGCGATACTCCGGCAGCGTGCAACCGTTGGCGAGACGCGCGTGCCCGCCGACGTATGCCAGCGCACCGGCGGCAGCGGGTTGGCCGGCGATGCGCGCAAGGTACAGGCGCCAGTCGCCGGCGGCGAAGCGCGCGTTCACGGTCGGCCTCTCGGCGTCCAGCTCAGCGGGCGGGATGCCGTAGCCGCGCATGAAGGTCTCGATGAATTCAGCCAGGTTCGCTTCGGTGACAGGCTCGACGTTCGGTGTTTCGGCCGGCGCCAACTCGGTCGCATCCCCCCACAGCATGGCGTGCCAGCGATACATGCCGTAGCCGCGCGCCTGCAGGGTTTCCAGTACGGGCTCGTTTGCGCGCAGCGGCAGCAGGTCGATCAGCGGGGTCAGGTCGTGCCCGGCGGCCAGTGCTTCGTATTCTTCCAGCCGCGGGGCGTCCTGCGCGCGCAGGCACATCAGGCGCAGGTTCTCGGCCTGCGAGACGACGAGTGCGTCGCCCAGCTCAATGGCCAGGAATTTCCCGGGCACGCCGGCGGCTGCGAGCTGCCGGTTCATTTCCATGTAGTGCCGCGCGCGGATGCGCTCGACGTGGTCGTTGAAGGCGTCGGTGCCGGGCAAGTGGTTCATGCAGCGGGAACGATAACCGGTTTCAGCGCGCCACAAAACAGCAAGGCCGCCCGGTTGGGCGGCCGTCTGGATTTCGCATGCGCTTCCAAGCGTCGCCCCTACGCACGGTGGAACACCCTGGTGGCTTCGACACTGAAGTCTTCCAGCAGGGCGGACTTCGCGGTCTCGCCTTCGCCGGCCTTGCTGTGTTCGGCGTACTTGCCGTCTTGCAGGGTCAGGACGGTGATGCGCAACTCGATGGGATCGACAATCCAGTACTCGGGAATGCCGGCCGCCGCGTACTCCGCGCGTTTGTCTTCGTAGTCGCGCTTGTGGCCTTCCGGATCATCGCTTACGACTTCCATAACGAGATCGGCGCCTTCGAACACACGCTCACCGGCACGCGAATCGTTGCGGTCAAGCATGGCGACGACGTCAGGTTCACGGATGGCGTCCGCGATCGTGCGCATGCGGATGCCCGCGAACCAGGCCTCGCCACCCTTGGGAATGAGCAGCTCTTTCATCAATGAGCAAAGCAGCCAGATGATCTCCTGATGCGTGCGGGTGGGCATCGGCAGGAACTCCAAGGTGCCCGCCTTGAACTCGATGCCGCGGCGGGAGTCGGTCAGGTCGAGGTACTGCGACTCGCTCCAGTCGCCCTGCAACGGATACAGCGTGGCGAGTTCCCAGGGCGGGTCGCCGCGTTTGCTGCGAATGGGATAGTCGATCGTGTTTCCCATGCTTCACCAGTTTACATTTTAGGTCCTTCTGCCGTGAGGCCCAGCGCAAAGGCCGCCCGGTTGGGCGGCCTTTGGGTTGAATCGCTTCGTCGCCTTTGGCGACACCCCGGCCTTTCGGCCGGGGTTTTTGTTATCTGGCGTACTCGGTTACTCGGGTTTCTCGCATGAGGGTTACTCGGATTTCGCCGGGGTAGGTCAACTCGTCCTCGATCTTCTCGGCCATCTGGCGGCAGATCAGCAGGGCCTCGTCGTCCGTAACCTTCTTGCTGTTCACCAGCACGCGCAGCTCGCGCCCGGCCTGCATGGCGAAGGCTTCTGATACCCCGTCGAAGCTCTTGGCGACGGCTTCGAGCGCCGTGAGCCTCTGCACGTACCTTTCCATGCTTTCGCGCCTGGCGCCCGGGCGTGATGCCGAGATCGCGTCCGCGGCCGCGGCCAATGACACGTACGGGTACTTGTGGTGCATCGGCTGGTCGTGGTGCCCGCCGGCGCTCTCGATCACTTCCGGGCGCTCGCCGATGCTGATCAGGAACTCCTTGCCGACCAGCGGGTGGCCGCCTTCCTTTTCGTGGTCGATGGCCTTGCCGATGTCGTGCATCAGCCCGCAACGGCGCGCCAGCTTGGGGTCCATGCCGAGCTCTGATGCCAGCATGCCCATGATGTGCGCCACCTCGACACTGTGCTTGTAGTTGTTCTGCCCGTAGCTGCTGCGGAACTTTAGACGCCCGAGCAAACGCTGCGCCTTCGGGTGGATGTTGTGGACGTCGGCGTCGAACTGGATCTGCTTGCCGGCCTCGATGATTTCCTTGTCCACTTCCTTGGTGCACAGCTCGTGAATTTCCTCGATGCGCGCCGGGTGGATGCGCCCGTCCTGGATCAGTTTCTCCAGCGTGCGGCGGGCGATTTCGCGGCGCACCGAATCGAAGCAACTGACCACGACAAGGCCCGGCGTGTCGTCCACGATCACGTCCACGCCGGTCACGCGCTCGAAGTGACGGATGTTGCGCCCTTCGCGCCCGATGATGCGCCCCTTTACTTCGTCGGACGGAATCTCGACCGTGCTGGTGGTGGTTTCGCCGGTGTGCTCGCTGGCGAGGCGGCAGATGGCCTGGCTGATCGTCCAGCGGGCCTTTTCGTCGGCCTGTTCCTCGGACGACTCAATCATGCGCTTCACGCGCTCGGCCTTCTCGGAGACGAGCTGGGCGTCCATGCGCTCAAGCAACTCGCGGCGGGCTTCCTCGGGCGTGAGTTCGGCCACTTCGGACAGCTTGGTGCGCACTTGCTCGATCAGCACCTCGTGGTCCTGTTCGAGTTGTTCCACGTGCGCCTGGGTCTTGGCGATTTCCTGTTCGCGCTTTTCGATCTGGTCGGCCTTGCGGTCGAGCATCTCGAACTTCTGCTCGATCGATTCCTCGCGCTTGGCGATGCGCTTCTCGATCTCCTTGATTTCCTTGCGGTCCTTGTCGAGTTCGGCCTCGACCTTCTCGCGGTGCTTCAGGGCCTCGTTCTTGGCGTCAAGGCGCGCCGCCGTGGTGATGTTCTCCGCTTCCTTTTTGGCTTCCTCGGTGATGCGGTCGGCGTCTTCGGACGATGACTTCCGGGCCGCCTCAACCTTGCCCTTCATGACAACAAACACGGCGGCGCCCAGGGCTCCGGCGCCGACGATCAGGCCTACGAGTAATCCGATTACGATGTCGCCTGTTTCTGCGAGTACCATGACGTTCCTCCTGCCCGCAAAGGGCCGACTCCGCCTCACGGGCGGTAGAGGTACGTCGAACTCTCAGGACATTCCGCTACGGCGCGAGCACACTCCCGCCCGCCGGCAAGCCGGGGACAGAACCGGGCGGGCCTGGCGGCTCGCCTGTGTAAGTGTTGCTGCGTCCAGTAGATACTGCCGCACCGGGGCCGCCTGTTGCGGACCTCGTCGCCTTAATAAGGTAAGAGCGAGTTACTGCCATCTGGTGCTTGCGTATACGGCCAATGACCGGCCGTCTGGGAATCCATAAAGTTCAACGTATCTGTAAACCGCAGGGGAGCGCACCGGCAGCCTGAAAGGCTTTGACCTTCGCGAGAGGCTGCCGCCAGAAGCTCAGGGGCGGGCAGTTTCGCGACCGGTCGTCCAGTCGTGCGTTCCGCTGGCCATCTGCCAAACTGCGGACCGCTGGAAATTCTAGCATAAGCTCCATAGCGCACAATAATGGACCTGGGCACTCCAGCTTCACCCCTCATAAGGTAAGACAGCCCCATGCCAGCGAGTTCCAGCAGCGACGCCGACTACCGCCAGTTCCGGCACGGGGCCATGCGCGACGTGGCCTATTCGCTACTGCCGCCCAGCGAGAGAGCGCGCCTGCAGGGCATCGCCGTCGCGGCCGTCGAAAGCCTGTTTGAGGGCGAGGCGCTGGCCCCGTTCGTGACCGCGCTGGCCGGGTACTGCCGTCTGGCCCGAGAAGAAGGCGGCAGCACGGCATTTCTCGTCCGCGAGCGCGACTACACCCGCCGCGCCGCCGAGCAGGCAAAGCGCGCCTACGACTTCGACGCGACCGAACGCCTCTACCTGCAACTGGCTGAAATCAGCGACGCCGCCGAGGCCGGACTCGCGCTATGCGCCGCCGGGCAGGCCTGCCTGTCGGCGGGCCGCTTCGACCGCGCGGAGCAGCAGTTCAACCGGGTCCTCGACGCCACCGAGGACGCCGTGGTTCGCAGCCGCGCCCTGGCCGGGCTCGGCACGGTCTACAAAACCACCGGGCGCATCGCCGATGCCGAGCAGGCCTTTACCCAGGCGATCCGGCTGCAGCGGCAAGCCGGCGAACGGGAACTCGAGGCCGCTTCGCTGGCCAACCTGGGGCTGGTGTACGAGGTCACCGGGCGCATGAACGAGGCCGAGGCGAACCTGTCGCGTGCGCTGGCCATCCTGCGCGACGCCGGCAGCCCGGCCCGCATTCCAGCGTTGTTGCTGAACCTTGCCATCGTCTGCAAGCACACCGGGCGCATTGAGCAGGCACTGGCGCAGTTCAACGAAGCCCTGGCGATGTTCCGCGCCGCCGGCGACCTGCGGGGCGAAGGGACCGCGCTGTCGAACCTCGGGCTGCTGCACCACGAGCAGGGACGCCAGGAAGAGGCCCTGCACCTGCTGAAGCAATCCGCGGCCCTGCACCGCCAGACCAACAACCGGCGCAGCGAAGCGATCGCGCTGGGCAATCTCGCGCTGGTTTACTCGACCACGAACCGCCTGCAGGAGTGCGAACAGGCTTACCTTCAGTCGGCAGCCATCAATCGCGAAATCGGCAGCCTTGCGGGCCTGGCTGCCGTGCTTGGCAACCTGGCCATCCTGCGCGACGAGCACGGCCGCAGCGTCGAAGCGGAGGATCTGTTCCTGCAGGCGCTGGCATTGCACGCCCGGTCCGGCAACCGGCGCTTCGAGGGCATGAACCGCTGTGACTACGCCCGCTGCCTGCTGCGTCTCGGGCGCATCGAGGAATCCCGCGAAAACTGGCGCCTAGGCGCCGCCGCCCTGCGCGAAATCGGCGACGAATCCGAGCTGGAACGCAAAACCCGCGCCATGCGCAAGGTCTGCGAAGCCTCCGGGATCAACGCCTTCGAGTAACCTCAGGACAGGCCCTTCCGGATGCCCGAACAGGTTGCGCGGTCCGGGGGCCTTGGTAACGTGCTCGCGACACTGTGGAAGGCACTGCTATGGCTGCATTCGAACCGGTTCTGTCGAAGTACTTCAACGAGCCCGAGGCGTGGACCCTTAAACACTACAAGGCGCGCGGCGGCTATTACGGCTATGCGACCGCAAAAAAGGACATCCCCGCGATCGAGCACAAGGCGCTGGTCGATGAGGTCAAGGCCTCCACCCTGCGCGGGCGCGGCGGCGCGGGTTTCCCGGCCGGCGTGACGTGGG
>JAGQRI010000027.1 GCA_020425515.1 Planctomycetota bacterium
TCATCCGGGACGATTTCGACAAGCTCGTGGATAGCTTCGGCGCGTCACGCCGGGTGGCTACGCGCCTTGGCGCATTGGCGCGCAAGGGGCTGCTGGTCAGCGAGACGCTGCTTGAGTTCGCCCTCGACGACGACGGCAAGCCGCTGAGCAAGCTGCTGCTGTCGAAGGCCATGCTCGACGCCGCGGACAAGCTCGACGATGCGGCACTGCAGAAACTCGCCGCCGCGCAGGACACTGCGTTCTTTGAAGAAAATCCGCTAGCCGTTCGCGAGGTCGAAGGCGCGCGCGTGCTGTGCCTCGCCGAGGAAGAGGTCGAGGCGCAAGCCCCCGCGGAAGCGCCGGCCTCAAACCTGGCCGTGCTGCCGGAAGGGCGCATCACTTCAGTCATCGACAAGGCCGAAGCCCGCAAGCTGCTCACAGGCGATGATGTCTCGCGCCTCAAACTCGACCTCGTGACCAGCTCGGAAGTCGGTCGCCGCCTTGAGGCCGTGCGCAAGCTGTACCTGACCGAGCTGCCGGCCGACGAAAAGCTCAAGCTGTTCCTCGCCGCGTTGCGCGACCGTGACGCCGACGTCCGCGCCGAGGCCGCGCGTGCGCTGGGCGGCCTCGGGCTCGACGCCGCCTTGACGGAGAACCTTGCCAAGGCCGCGCGTGGCTCGACTGACGAGCGCGTCGTGGCAATCACCAACCTCGGTCGCGTACTGCGCAAGCTCGACAACGCGCAACGAGCACTGGGGCTCGGGCTGCTGATCGAGTTCGTTACGGCGTCCGAAGAGAAGGAAGTCGTGCTCGGCTCGCTCGGTGTGCTGGCAGGCGAGATCCCCGAGCTGGAGGTTGCCGCGGAC
This sequence comes from Planctomycetota bacterium, assembly GCA_020425515.1. GTDB lineage: Bacteria > Planctomycetota > UBA8742 > UBA2392 > UBA2392 > JACKID01. The sequence continues at coordinate 846 of JAGQRI010000027.1, forward strand.
ATCGCCCCGCGCCTTCACAAACAGATGATCGAGCTGTTGCAAGTTCGCTTCAGCCAGTACGAAGACGCCGCCCGCAAGGTTTACGGCACGTTGTTCGGCAAGGATGCATCCGGCATTTCGGCCATGCTGATCGCATCCGTCGAAGAAGTCGGGCAGTCCGAGTTGCGTTTCTTCATCCTCAGCCTGATCACCGAGCACGACCTCGCATCCGCATCAGCCCCCGCCGTGATCGACCAGTTGATCGACGGTCTTTGCCGCGGCTCCGAGCTCGACCGCAACTTCCAGGCCTGCTCGGCAGCGCTGAACCGGCTTGGCGAGAAGGCCGTTCCCGGCCTGCTTGAGCGTCTCGAAACCGCCGACGACGCCGGACGCCAGCGCGTGATCGACCTGCTGGGCCATCTTCTGCGCGGCGGCAGCACGGAGTTTCCACTCGAGGACGCCACGGCCGCGCGCATCACGGAAACAATGCTAGGCCTGTACTCCGACGCCACGCCGGACGTCTGCACCGCGCTGCTGGAGAGCGGCTTCTACCAGCACCCCAGCATGAACGACGAAGCCCGCGGCAAGGCGGCCCAGGTGTTCCTCGAAAGCCTGCACGAGTTCCGCTTCGAGCGGCAGATCGAGTTGGTGCACGCTGCGCTGGAACGCTGCGGGCGCATGGCCATCGAGCCGCTGCGCGTAGCCATGCTGGAATCGGCCTACGATGTCACGCGCCTTTCCTCGGCGCAATTGCTGCCCGAGATCACGTCGCGCGTCGGCAACATCCCGACGGATGAGTTGCTGAAAGTGATCGATTCGATCCGCACGTTGACTGACAGCGAAGAAAGCGACTTCCCGGAGCGCGGCCCGCTGTACATCGCGCTTGGGCGTATCGGCGCGCACAGCAACGTGCCGCCTGAGGTCGCGAATGAAGTCTCGCAGATCATGCGCGACCGCCTGGGGCGCACCAGCAGCGTCTACGACATCCTCGAAGGGCTCGGCTTTCTCGCATCCGGCGAAAACCTGTCCAAGGAGGAACGGCTCGAAGTCGGCTACCTGCTGCTGAGCGTCCTGAAGAAGGGCCTGCCGGGCATGTCAGGCCGGATGCGCAAGAACGAAGAGGGCGAGGACGTTTTGCACTTCGGGCGCGAAACCACCGCCTACACCGACATGATCCCGCGGATCCTGGAAGGCCTCGGGCGCATGATGCTTGCCTCGAAGACGCCCGACGTGCTGTTCCAGCGCATCGCTGAGGACCTGATCAAACTGTGGACCGAAATCACCGACTACAAGCGTATCTGGGCGCCGGCCGCGACCATGACGCTCGCGAGGCTGCTGGGCAGCATTGCGCTGGGCGAGCGCCGCCCCGAGCGCATGGCTGAGGACATCGCCGACCTGCTGACGCGCAAGCTGATCCTGCTGCCGGTCATGCAGGTGATTTCCCAGGTTGTCGTCACCGGCCAGGACAGCGAACGGATGGACCTCATCGCCGGACGCGTATTCGCCGAGCTGGCCAAGCGCCTGAACGAAGAACCGCCGCCCGAGGTCACCGAGCGCAGGCAGATTCTCGAAACCATGACCGCCATCGCCCAGCGCCGGAAGATCGGCGAAAGCGAAAAGGAAATCGAGCACGTGCGCCGCGTCGCCGTCGAGTCGTTGTTCGAAGCACTACGCGATCGCTTGTTCCAGGCCCGCACGATGCTCGACGAGCTGGCCGCCTCGGAACGCCTTTCAGAGAACATGCGCGCCGACATCGCCCGCCGGCTGAAGCCCGCCGCCAAACGTTCTTAGTACTGAGTACGGAGCGCGCAGGTAGGCCGACTGTTCAACCTCTGTACTGTGTACTCTGAACTCTGTACGCGCCTTTTCCACACAACTGACAGACACGATTGTCAGCAAACTTTTGAGTGCTGAGCTTTCCCGTGTCGCGGGCCTCGCTACGCTTGCGCCACGGAGAAAACACATGCGCGCTCTTCACTACAAATTGATGGTTTGCGGACAGCCCAGCTTCCGCGCGATTCGCGACACCCTGCCCCAGCTCAACTACGAGCCGGGCATGCAACGAGGCTTCCTGCTCGGCAAGGACAGCACCCAGAACCGCATCAATGGACGCTACATCTACACCAAGCTGGGCAAGCTGGTGCGCATCGACGCGGAGTCGCTTGAACCGGTCGAAGAGGCCACGGAATCGCTGGCGGAATGCCGTTTCGAGCTCGACCAGCAGAAGGGGCTGGTGATGGTTGAGCAGCGCCGCGGCGAGCTGAACGCGCTTTACGAGGCGCTGGACGCGATCCCGGACGCCATGGTCGAGTTCGAGGAACTGAACCTCAACCTGCTCGACCTGATGTTCGAGTTGCAGGGCGCGTACAAGAAGAACGAAGTGAAGACGCTGCGCATTCACGACTACCTGGCGCGCGAAGACATGCTGACCAACGCCAGCTTCAAGATCCTGAACAAGCAGGACGCCGAGAAGATCGCCGAGAAGTTCAGCGACCAGCTTGATGCGTTCACACTGACGCTGAAGCTGCCGGACGGCGCCTGCGCGATCACCGTCACCAGTAAAGGCAGCGTGCGCGCGAGTGACGATGCGCCTGACGAGTTGCTGCTGCTGGTGAAGGATATGCTGCCGCGCTTCCACGAGGCCGAGGTCGAAACCGCCGAGGTTCACGACCCGATCGCCGCGAAGCGTAAACGCCGGTAGTCTGGTGGTACAGGCAATCCTACCTGTGCCACACGCTACGCTGTTAGACATCCAGAATGCGCAAGCAGTTCGGGCAACGCAGGATTTCGGCGCGGGCCTTCACCTGCACGATCAACTGCTGACGCAACTCAGCCTGGCAACCGGCGCAGAACTCGCCGTCAATGTGGCACAGCGCCTTGCCCGGGTGGCGCGCGTTGACTTCGTCGTATACCTGAAGCAGCTCGGGAACGACGTGTTCGATTGCGCCTGCTCGCGCGTTCTGCTGCGCTTCGATCGCCGCTTCCGCTGTGCGAACGACTTCCTGCGCCGCCTTTTCCACCGCCTCGAACGCTGACTGGTGGCCCGCCAATGCCGCCTCCGAAGCTTCAACTTCGCCTTCGGCGGTCGCGACGGCTGTGATCAGGTCCAGCCCTTTCATCTCGAGTTCGTCGATATGGGCACGCTGCTTGGTCGCGGCCTCCATGCCGGCTTCAGTGCCCTGCGCTTCAAGCTGTTTCACGCGGGCATCCAGGCGCTGCAACTCGGCCTCGAGTTCCTTGTGTTCGGAATGCAGCTTGCGGGCGGTTTCGCGCCTGGCGTCCAGGTCAGTTTGCGCGTCATCGAGCTTCTTCTGCGCCGCTGCGATGTCGCGCTCGGCCTTCGCGATGCTTTCCTGGGCACGCACGATTTCGCGGTCGTGCTTCTGCACGGCCCACAAGGAATCGAGACTTTCGCTGAACTCGGCCATGGCGCGTTTCTAGCAAACCGGAACGCAAAAGGGGACAGGCACCATGGCACTTACGCCCGGCGACCTTAAACGAAAACCGGCGAGCTTTCGCTCGCCGGTTCTGTGGGCGGGCGCCCGCAATACTTTACATGTCTTCGCCGTCGTCGTCCTCGAGCCCGAGCAGCGCCGAGGCCGTGACGTTGTCGAGGAAGCCTTCCAGCTTGCGCGAGCGCACCGGGTGCTGGAGCTTGCGGATGGCCTTGGCTTCGATCTGGCGCACGCGTTCGCGCGTCACCTTGAAGATCTTGCCGACCTCTTCCA
>JAGQRI010000279.1:0-311 GCA_020425515.1 Planctomycetota bacterium
CAGGCCAACATCATCAGCGGCGAAGTCGATGAGGAAGTGATCTGCGAGACGGTCAGCAAGATGACCGGCATCCCGCTGACGCGCATCGACCAGGGCGAATCCGAGCGCCTGCTGAAGATGGAAGAAGAGCTGCACAAGCGCGTGGTCAGCCAGGACGAGGCGATCAGCCAGGTCGCCCGCGCGATGCGCCGCTCACGGGCCGGGCTCAAAAGCCCCAAGCGCCCGATCGGCAGTTTCCTGTTCGTCGGCCCGACCGGCGTGGGCAAGACGCTGCTGTGCAAGGCGCTGGCCGAGTTCATGTTCGGCAGCGA
>JAGQRI010000279.1:361-1924 GCA_020425515.1 Planctomycetota bacterium
AAGTTCAACGTCAGCCGCCTCGTCGGCGCGCCCCCGGGCTACGTCGGCTACGAGGAAGGCGGGCAGTTGACCGAGAAGATCCGCCGCCGCCCGTACGCCGTCGTGCTGATGGACGAAATCGAAAAGGCGCACCCGGACGTCTACAACATGCTGCTGCAGGTGATGGAGGAAGGTCAGCTGACCGATTCCTTCGGGCGCATCGTCGACTTCAAGAACGTGGTGTTGATCCTGACCAGCAACATCGGCGCGAACATCATCAAGAACAAGACCGGGCTCGGCTTCGTGAAGAAGGACGACGACGCCCAGCATGAGAAGATGCGCGAGATGCTGATGCACGAGATCGAGCGCCACTTCAAGCCGGAGTTCCTGAACCGCCTCGATGAGATCATCGTCTTCAAGCCGCTGAGCAAGGAAGACATCTACAAGATCTTCGACATCGAAATCCGCGGCGTGCGCGCCCGACTCGCCGAGCACGAAATCGAGATCGACGTGCCTGTCGAAGCCAAGGAGTGGGTGCTGGAAACGAAGGAGGTCCAGAACCTCGAATTCGGCGCCAGGCCCCTGCGCCGCGGCATCGAGAAGTACATCGAGAACCCGCTGAGCGAAGAACTGCTGCGCGGGCAGCTCGAGGGCAAGAAGAAGATCACGGTGAAGGTGAAGAAGACCAAGGACGACGACGGCAACGAGAAATCCGAGCTCGAGTTCATCTACACCAACAAGCCCAAGGAAAAGAAGAAAGAGAAGTCGGAGACCGAAACGGTCGCCACCGAGAACTAGGCGCGACTTCGCAACCGGTTTCATTCCAGACCAGCCCCCGCAGGAATGCGGGGGCTGCCTTTTTCATCCGCGGTGATTGCGCTATACAGGCCGTCATGGTCAATACACCGCGTATCCGGGGTTTCCTTGCCAGCTCGCTCGACGGGTTCATTGCCGGGCCGAACGATGAGTTGGACTGGCTGAACTGCGCCGAGGGCGCCGAGGACACCTTCACCCCGTTCATCAAACAGATCGGCGCGCTGCTGATGGGGCGCCGCAGCTACGACGTCGCGAGCAGCTTCGACGTGCCCTGGCCCTACGGCGACACGCCCGTGCTGGTCGCCACGCACAGGCCGCTGGAGCCGAAACACCCAACCATCAAGGCCTGTGGCGGCAGCCTCGCCGAATTGGTCGAGCAGGCGAAATCGGTGGCCGCGCCGAAGGACGTCTATATCGACGGCGGACAACTCGTGCGCCAGGCGCTGGACGAGGGGCTGCTGGACGAAATCACCATCACCATGATCCCGGTCGCGCTCGGCGCGGGCATCCCGCTGTTCCAAGGCGCAAAGAAGGCGCACCAACTGGAACTGGTCAGCCACCGCCCGCTAGGCAAGGGGCTGATTGAGCTGGTCTATCGGGTGCCCAGGTAGGGGCGATGCTTGCATCGCCCGCGAACCGGCCTGGGCACACCTGGGCGACGCAAGCGTTGCCCCTACCAGGCGTCCACCAAAGTAAAGGCCCGGCAAAAAGCCGGGCCTTTACTTTGGTGGACCTGAGGGGATTCGAACCCCTGACCTATGCATTGCG
>JAGQRI010000280.1 GCA_020425515.1 Planctomycetota bacterium
GAACCGACGACCTACGCTTTACGAAAGCGTTGCTCTACCGCTGAGCTAAGGTGGCCCTGTGCCTCGCTGCGCCCGCGTCCGGGCAATGGCGCGCAATGGTCTAATGCACCCCGCGCATCGTCAATGGGGCGCGCCGCCACACGTTTCTCCTTGCAGCCGGCGGCGCCCGAATTAAGTTAGCAATCACTAATAAGTGGGCCGCCCCTTACAAGGAGCACTGCCATGAAGAACGTCGCGAGGTTTCTGCTGCCGACCCTGTTGTTCGCCGCCGCGCTTTCCACAAGCGGCTGCGCGATTGTCGGCGCGGCGATCGGGGGCGCCATCGACGACGCCATCTGGGGCCACCACCACGACCACGAGGTAATCATCGTCCAGGACGAAGACTGCGACGACGCCCACCACCATCACGGCCGTCATCACCGCCACTGAGTTCAGCGGTCTTGGCCGAGTTTCTTCAACCCTTCGACGATCTTGTTGTCGTCGATGAGCTTCTGCACGTCGTCTTCGAACCTCAGCGGCTCTTCGGCCCACGGGGTGTCGGCCGAGTCTTCGTATGTCGCCCAGGTCATGTTGGTGAATATCTTCTTGAAGGTCTTCTCGTCTTTCTCCGGATACATCGGGTCGCCGGCGCCGCTGACGAACAGGACCGGCACGTTGACGCGTTTGCTCTTTGCCCAATCGGTGATTTCGTACTTCGGCACCAGCGCACGCACATCCCCTTCGAACTGTTTTTGCCACGGCTCCTGCGCGTAGAAGATCGGTTCCAGCGCCTTCGGGTCGCCCCAGCGGTGTTTGTAGCACCCGGTCTGCGCCCAGAACTTCTGTTCCTCGTTGAGGCTCAGGCGGCCGATACGACCGCTCGGGTCATAGATCAGGTCCTGCGCGCAGTACTTGTAGGCGTCGTCCTTGCTCTGCTCCATGTTGCTGCGGGCGCGCTCGCGCGACTCCTGGCCGCTCCAGCCCTGCACGACGACCGCGAACGCCACGCTTTCGGGGTGCAGGCGCAGGTATTCGAAGGCGATCCATGCACTGACACCATGCGCAATCAGCCCGACCTTCTTCTGCTTCTCCTGTTTGCGGTGTTCCTCAAGCAGTTCCACAACCTGCTTCAGCGGATAGTAATAGGCCTTGCGGTTGATGCTGCCATCCGGATTGCGCATCCATTCAAGGTCCCTCATGCGGCTGCAATCAGGCAAGTCCAGGTAGGTGACCTTGAAGGTGCGATTCAACCGATGCAGGTACGGCTGCCAGTAGCGGGAGGAGCAACCGAACTCCGGAAGCACCAGCACTTCCATGTTTGTCGGGCGCGGCGTCGGGCTGTCAAAACTCATGCCTTCCAGCTCGACCTCGGCAAGCTCATCCTTGAACCGCAGGGCCTGACGCGGTTTCAGGGGTTCGCTCTCCTTCATTGTGGCCACGAAGTACTGCCACATGTACACGCCATCACCGAAATCCTTGCCGGTAAGGCTTGCGAGCGAGTCGCTAATCAGATTGCGCAGCTCCAAGTTCAGTTTGTTTTCATCCCGCCCGAAAGCGAGCAGGTCGACGAGAATCTTGACGTTGTGCCGGGCCGCCGCCTGCGCGTCTTCGTCGCCGGGGTCGCCGCGAAAGACACCCAACTCGCGCAGCATGCGCGCCTTGACCTTGTCCGGCACTTTTTTGGCCGTAACAAGCGAAACGGCCTGGTCCCACTTCTCGGGCGTGGCCCAGGTGGAGTTGTTGTACAGCGCCCACAGAATGTGCTCGGCGGCGGACGGGTTCTTCGCAACATCCTTCTCGTCGAACAGGAAGTTCTCGAGTGCGGCAAGCAGGCCTTCGTCGGTTTCGCCCTGGATGGCCGCGGTGACACTTGCCCTGTACTGCCAGACATCCGATTCGAGAACCGCCAGATATGCGTCGATCAGTTTCCTGTCGCCGCTGCCGAGGCCATGAACTGCCTCAGCCTTTTCCAGGCAGGTGGCCTTCCGGTCACGCCACACCCTCCAGAAGTCTTTGAGGTCTCCAGGCGGTCCGGCACAGGAACTCCAACGGGCCCCGAAACCTGGGGCACCGCTCGGTGGCGGAGTCTCAACGCTCGACTGCGGGCGCACTTCGGCCTCCGGCTCCGGTTCGGGCGCCGGCTCAGGCACTTCCTCCGGCTCCGCCTGTCTGGCCGGTTGCGGCTCGCGCTGCGCCGGCGCGATCGGCTCTGCACGGTTTGCACGCACGGGTTCCGGCTCGGGCATGGATGAGTTGTCTTTGGGCGCCATCGGTTCGTCATTGATGGCGGCGGCTGCTTGCTGCTTCGGGGCGGGCTTCTGTGGTTGCGACACGATCGCCGCGATCACGCCCACACTCAGCACCAGCATGGCGGCCGCGGTGGCGATTACCGTCTTCACGCCCGCCGCGCCGGCCGCTGTTGCCGTGCCCGCCACGGCCACGTGGGCTGACAAGCTCGCGGTCCAGGATGCCTTCGCGGCGATAAACCCGCCCGGCGGCGCGCCCACTTGCAGGTTCTTGAGCGTGCCCTCGAGCCCCGGCGCCTGTTTGCCCAGCGCGTCGCGCAGGGAATCCAGCCCGCGGCGCACGCGCGCCTTCAATGTGTTCAGCGGCACGCCGAGCGCTTCGGCCGCCTGGCTCTGGCTTAGCCCGCTGAGGTGCGTGAGCACGATCGCGATGCGCTGGTCTTCGCTGAGCTCGGCCAGTGACACGTGCACCAGTGCCGCAAGCTCGGCCTGCTGAAGCCTTCTGTCCGGGTCGTTCTGCATGGCGGGTTCACCGATCGATTGCAGGCTGACGCCCCGGCGCCGCGCGCGCTTGCGCCGGAAGTTGCGGGCTTCGTTCGCGATGATCGCCGCCAGCCAGGGCCAGGTGTTGTCGCGCGGGGCGGAGTCGGCCTTGCGCCAGGCGACCAGGAACGCCTGCTGCAACAGGTCGTCGGCGTCGGCCGCGTTGGAAAGCATGACATACGCCGCGCGCCAGGCCTGTTCGGCATGCCGTTCGATGCAGCTTTCCACGAATCGCAGCGCGTCGTGCAAGGGAATCTCCATCCGCCCGACAACAAAGCGTCGCGAGCAACCGGATCGGGTGCAGGAATTATCGCATTAAATGCGTCGATTTACTGCGCGGGCTGTCGGGTACAGCGGCGGGCGATGTTGAGGAAATGCTCGAGGTCCCTGGTGGTGCGCCCGATGGTTTTGGCCTGGTCGTCCCAGCGCCGAACCGCGATCGCGTCCTGGGCCCACTCGTGGCCTTCGAACTCGGCGCATTCCTCTTCGCTCATGGCGCCGCCCTGCAGCTCCAGCACGTGGGCGCTGGCGGCCGTGAGAATCTCGCGGTACTCGGGGTCGGTCGCGACCAGGAAGCGCTTGGCGGCGACGTGCCAGCGCACGGGTTGCGTGACGGCCTCGGGGAAGCCGCGCGCGAGCCAGACTTCGCCGACGACTTCGTGCGTGTCGTCCTTGTTCCAGAAACCGACGTAGTTCGCGTCTTCCATCGGCAGGTCGTGCACCATGTGGCCGATGTCGTGCAGCAACGCCGCCGTGATCAGCTCGTCGCTGGCGCGCGCTTTCTCGGCCTCGTGGGCGGTCTGCAGCGCGTGTTGCAACTGCGTGACTCCTTCGCCGAGATACGGGATCCGGCCGTACTTGAGGAAGACCTGCTCGATTTCCGTGATGATGTCCATGAATTCTCCGCTCCGTATTGTATGCGGAACCACACCGATAGGTCGTTAAGGATCGTGGAATTCGGCGAAACTGACGGTCGATTTTTTCCTGACCGGCAGGTCAGTGAGGCTAGGTGCGGTCGGAGCGCGGGTGTCCCGCCCGCATGGCGGACCGGAGGCCCGCGTTCCAACGAGGCAGTTGCAGCACGAAGCAGCAGCCTTGCTCAACGGGCTCGAGGCGCAGCTCGCCGTCCATCGCGCGCGCAAGCCGACGGCTGAGCGTCAGCCCGAGCCCCACGCCGGGCGCGCTGTTGGCGGCCGCCTGGGCGGATTTGCGGAACGGCTTGAACAACCGCGTGCCTTCTTCCTTTTTAATGCCCGCACCGTGGTCGCGCACGCGCAACTGGACGAACGCCGGCTGGACGCTGCATTCCAGGTGCACGCGTTTGTCGTCCGCGCGGGCGGCGTACTTGCAGGCGTTGTCCACGAGGTTGAAGACGATCTGCTCAACGGCGCCGGCATCGGCACGCACGGTCGCGTCTTCCTCGCACGGCTCGTAGACCAGCTCCATGCCGGCCTGCTCGGTGCGTAGCCTGAGCCGATCCGTCGCGCGCTCCATCAGTTTCGCCAGCGGCATTTCTTCCACGCGCTCGGCCAGCGATGAATTCTCCAGCCGCGCGTAGGCCAGCACGTTCTCGACCAGGTGGCCGAGACGCAGCGCCTCCGAGTGCAGCGTGTTCAGGTACTCATTGCGGGCTTCCTCACTCGGCACGCGCCCCGAGGTCAGCATCTCGGTGTACATGCGAAAAGTCGTCAGCGGCGTGCGCAACTCGTGCGAGACGGCCGAGACGAATTCCGTGCGGCGCTGCGCCAGGCTGAGCGTGCGGTGCAGCACGAAGGCGAGGCTGAACGCCACCAGCGCCAGCAAAGCCCACGAGATGTACAGCGTCACGCGCAACGGCGAGCGCCCCTCCGGCGCGGCGGCCGGCACCTTGCCGGGCAGCACTTCAATCGGCAGCGCGGCCAGGCGGTGCACGCTGGCGGCCTCGATCGAGTCGCCCTTCGGCGCCGGGCGGAAGTCGGCCTCGGGCAGGATGCCCTCACTCGCGCCGCGCAAATCGCCGCGGATGCGCTCCCAGTTCAGCAGGCAGCCCTGCACGTACTCGGCGTCGCCGAGCGAAATCCGCCGGGCCAGCAACAGCTTGTCGCCGACCCACACGGCCGTCATCGGGCCCTCGCGCACGTTGACCGGCTCGCCCCCGAGCGCCTGGTAGTTGTTCGCCTGCTCGATCTTGCGCTTCACGGCCTGCTGCTTGTAGGCCTCGCTGCGCATCTGGTACTCGGCCTGGTTCATCTTGTTCTGTGCGGCCCAGCTTTCGTCGGCGTAAACCATGTCCGGCAGCACCGGGTCGCGCAGGTCGAGCTTGCGCTCCGGCAGCAGCTTCAGCAGCTGCTCGCGAGTGGTGGTCCGGCGGACTTTCTCCAGGCTCGCGGACGCGGCGTCCACCTGCGCCGGCGTCAGGTAGCGCGCTTCCGCCAGTGTGCGCCACTCGTCGTGCGGGACTTGCGGCGAGGTCAGCGTGCCGTCCGGTTCGAACTGGAAGTGCACCACGATTTCCGGCACATCGTTGCGCACCAGCGGTGAAGGCAGCAGCACGTCGCCCTCGTGGACATCGTTGAACATGCGGGTGTACGCGCCCTCGGCCGGGAAGAACGGCACGTACTGGAAGTATGGGCGCGAAGCCTCGTCGGTGACGATCGGGGCGAGTTCGCCGTCCATCTGCCACATGGCGAGGCGGATGTTTTCCTCGGCGATGGTGTTCTGCGTACTTTCGGCCTGGGCTTCCTCAAGCTGCAGCAGGCGCGCGCTGACCCACGCCATCAGCCCGCCCGCGATCAGCAGGCCGAGGCCGAACAGCGCCCACATGGTCCAGGTCCGCATCATTCACCCGCCAGCATGTAGCCCTTGCCGCGCACGGTCAGGACGATTTTCGGGTTGTCGCCCGAGTCGCGCAGTTTCTCACGCAGGCGCGCGACGTGCATGTCGATGGTGCGCGTGCTGATGCCCTTGGGGTCGATGCGCCAGACGCGGCTGAGGATTTCGTCGCGCGAAATGGCGCGGCCGGGGTTCACGACGAAGTAGCGCAGCAGTTCGCGCTCGCGCTCGGACAGGTCGGCGCGCGTGCCGTCACTGTAGCGGATTTCGCAACGGGCGAGGTCGGCGACGCCTGCCGGGAACTTGTACTCGGTTACGTCCTGCGGGCGCTCGGGCGAGCGGCGGATCACGGCCTCCACGCGCGCGACCAGTTCGGCGATGCTGAACGGTTTCACCACATAGTCGTCGGCGCCGAGTTTCAAACCCGCGACGCGGTCTTTTTCGTCGCCCATGGCGGTCAGCACGATCACCGGGAGCGTCGGGCGCACGCGGCGGACTTCCTTTAGTATGTCCAGCCCGTGCATCTTCGGCAGCGCAAGGTCGAGCAGCACGATGTCGCACTCAACCTGCAGGGCCGACTTCAGCCCGGCCTCACCGTCGGCGGCCTCGAACGTGTGGAAGCCCTCGAACTTGAGCGCATCCACCACCCCGCGCCGGATGGCGGCGTCGTCTTCAATGATCAGTACGCTTCGTTGCATGACTAGCATTCTAGCTTGCGCCTTTCGCCCGCGCGCTGCCGACATCAATGCGACAGCTGCACGCATAGTGTAGGCCGCACCGCCGACTTGTTCTGTAACGCCGCTGTAAAAGGGGCTAGACTCACTGTTCTCAGAAGTGCCACGTGGGGATTCTGAAATGAAAGGCCGTCTTGCATTCGTGCTGCTCGGCTTGTTGCTGGGCGGGCTGGTCGGAAGCTCCATCGGCTACGTGCTGGGGCAGACAGGACGAACCGTCGCGGCCTCTGCGGCGACGAACACCGAACTCCCGGACGACACCCAGACGCAGAAGGAACAAGCACCGCTGGAGCAGCCGAACCAGCCGAATGGGGTGCCCACACCGCGCAGCCTGGATGACATCATCGCCAGTGCCGACATTCCGCCCGTGCCGTCGGGCGGCGGGGCATTCCACGGCAGCGTCACGACCATTGACGGCGAGCCGCTTGAAGGCATCGAAGTCAGTTGTTCGAGCAGCTACCCCTCTGACCACCTGCGCCGCTCCGAGCTGAGTACTACCGAGCGCGTGCAGCGCGAAATCCGCCGGGCCAAGTGGGAAGAAGCCGCCAAACATATATCGGTCAGCGATGCAGAAGGCGAATGGCGCATCGAAGGCCTCGACGAGGACACCAGCTACTGGGTGGCTGCAGAAAGCCCCGGCTGGAAGATCGAAAACAAGAACACCCACATGGGCTGGCCCAAGCCGGATGCCGAGATCCATTTTGTCGCTCGTCCCGAAACCCAACTCGAAGTGCAGGTAGAGGACCAGGAAGGCGGCGCACCGAAGTACGCAAAGATCTACTATCGCTCGAAGGTTGCGTCCGAGCGCGAAGCGTATTTCCGCGCCGACTACGGGCCGGAAACGCTGCGCCTCACCCCGGGGACGTGGTCGATATACGCCACGTCAGACGCGGACCGGTCGGAAACCATCGAGGTTGTGGTAGAGGCCGGCAAAGGTATTGAGCCGCTGACGCTGATACTCAAGCCTACACCGGGCATCGAGGGCAACCTCAGCGTTCCGGAAGGCTTCAGGCTGCCGACGCTATCTGTCTACCTTCAAGCGAACCCCGATGGCACGATCGACCCGGGGAAACAACTGGGAGACGTGAATCATCTCACCCACTGTTGGTTGCACGAAGATGACGGACAGCTCGTGTATCGCTTCGTCAACCTGAGCAACGGGATCTACCGGGTGTACCTGACGCTCGACCACGAAATCCTGGACTGGGGCAACGTCGTAGTCGAGGACAACATCGCTCGGCTGGATCTGACCTGCTCGCCCCCGGACACGACCCGATACTTCCGGCTGCGGGTCACCGGCCCCGACGGCAGCGTATTGCGCGACCTGGATTTCGGGCTTACTACCCATTCAAGTGCCGGCACGCGCAGCAGCGGCGCCAAGCCGCTTATGCAGGATGACGGAACTTTTTGGTTCCTGCGTGCTCTGGAACGGGAAGAGGCCGGCGACCTCTGGTACGAGATCGAGATTCGCAGCCCGAAGTATGGGAACCAGACCGTCCGCTTCGAATCTGCCGACACGGCCGTCAAGGAAGCGCGTCTCGTTCCGCCGGCCAACCTGGAATTGACAATTCTTGGCTGGGCGGACAGCCCAGCGCGGAAGGCCGTGTCGTGGCGGCTGGTTCCGCGTGGTGACAGCTCGTTTTTCTCGCGCGAACTGTACGGGGATCCGGCCGCCCGCAAAACCGGAGACGAAAAGAAGTCGTTCGGCCCCGTTGAACCGGGCGATTACGACGTCGTGCTGTCGCTCGGGCTGGCTCATTGGCGAAGTGCGGATCTGCTGCGGGAGCCGGTGACATTGAAATCTGGCGACAACTCGTTCTCGGTGACAATGCCCGAGTTGTACTCGCTGACCATCGCATCGGGCGACAGCCGCGTGTCGGTACATTCAAAAGACGAAACCATCAGCATCGACGCAAGCGATCTCGATATCAAAGACGGAACAACGACCATCCCTTACCTGCCGGCCGGGAGCTACACACTCAAAGACCGCTCCGGTGAGATGACAGTCAGCGTCAGCGGCCCGACGACCGTCGAGTTCAAACCGAAACTCTACAACTGCTTCGTTTTGGCGCTTCGAGCGACGCGAGGGCGTATTGCCGCTCTCGGCCTGCAGGACGGCGACAAGCTGATCGAGATCGACGGCGTGACCTTGGACAAGGGCGACGAGGACTACCCGGTGGTCCAGGGCGCCATGAGCAAGGAAAGCACAACCTGGGTCGTGCTGCGCAACGGCGCCCGCACCCAGGTCACGTTTAGCGGCAAAGAACTCTACGCGGTCATGACGGACCCCGACCCGGACAAGCGGGAGTGGCTCGGCATGGAGCGCGGCATGAGTGAATGAGTGACGAGGTGGCACATGAGCAAGTCAGTCTACGTGGCGATCGGGCTGTTGCTTGGGATGCTTGCCGGATTGGCGATTGGTGTGGGCATCAGCCAGAAGCCGGCCCCTGCGGTCTCGGGCACGAACGACGCGGAACCGCCCGAAGACACCAAGCCGGACAACACCCGGCCCCTGGAAGAACACGCACCGGACAAACCCGCGCCCGCAAAGACCGGCGACGGACTGGCCGATATCATTGCCGGAACGAAAGTTCTGCCGCTTCCGGAAGGCGACGGGACGATCAGCGGCCATGTGCTGACCAAAGACGGCGCCCCGCTGCCGGGCGTCAAGATCACAGCAACCCCCACCTACCCGGAAACGCGCAACTGGGGCGGGCTCGACACCGAGGCCCGCATCCGCGAACAGATCCGCTACGAACGCTGGCGCGAACTTGCGAGGCGCCACGCGACCACCGGGCAGGACGGCGCGTTCCAACTTGAGCGCCTGGGCACGGACACAACCTACGGCATCGAGGCCGAGCTGGACGGCTGGAGCATCAACCGGGTCAAGCGGGGCTCGCGGTTCAAGACGGGCGAGGTCGCCGATTTCACGGCCGAGCGCGCGTTCACCATCCCGGTCGAAGTGCGGATGCCGGACGGTTCGTTCCCGCCCTACGGGCGCGTGAGCTACGACCGCGAGAACGGCTCGTCGGCGGGCACGCTGCTCGACGACGGCAAAGGCGAGCTGCGGCTGAGCCCCGGCGCATGGAAGATCCGGGCCAGCTACGGCAACTGGATGGAGTACCAGGGTGAGGAAATCACGCTGACACTGACCCCCGACTCGAAGGTCGAGCCGCTGATCCTGCAACTGAAGGCACGCCCGGGCGTGAAAGGAACCATCACGGTGCCGGAGATTTACAGCAACCCGAGCCTCCGGGTCTACGTGGTCAAGGACCCGCCCGCGGAAGCCCCGGACGACGCGAACGATATCCAACGCCACAACGCCGGCGAATCATGGGTCCGAAGCATGAACGTGGAAGACGGACCGTACGAGTATGCCGTGATCGGCCTGGAGCCCGGTCGCTACCGCGTGCTGCTGTTGTCGAGCAACGAGATCGCGGACTGGAAGGACGTCGTCGTGGCGGGCGGCATCGTGGAAACGGACCTGGCGGTCAAGGGTCCCGAACGCGGCGACTACATCGTCGTGAAGGCCCTCGACCCGGATGGCAACCTTCTGCCGGACCTGGATATCGACCTGGAGCTCCACTCCGAGCACGTAACCATGGGCGGCAGGGGACGCACCGTCAAACCGGGCGACGGCACAGTCTGGGTCCCGCGCACCAGGCCGGATTCCCGCAGCGGAAGCGAGATCACTGACTGGTGGTATGAACTCACGGTCAGCAGCAAGGAGTACGGCGCACTGACTCGCCGCGTTGAGCGCGACGACCAGTCCGACCAGGAGTTCCGCTTCCAGGCCGCCGCAACGCTGACGCTGAACGTGCCGGGATTCGATGAGCACGAACTGCGCGAATCACTGAACTGGGTCGTTTACGGTGTGGACGAGAACGGCAACACGCTGTCGACCATCAACCGGGGGCCGCACAAGGGTGATGGAAACAAAAGCCCGCTCAAGTTCGGACCGTTTCAACCCGGCCGCTGCAGGCTTGAGTTGTTCTACGGGTCGGGGCACTCATCCATCTCGCTGGTCCGCGAGGAGGTGACGCTGGCCTCCGGCGAGAATGTGCTAACTCGCAACATACCCAGATTATACGCGCTCAAGGTCAAGTGCCCGAACGCCGATGATGCCCCTCGCCTCAAACTGAAACGAGACGGTCATACCCGGTACGCAGGGAGCGGCGACAATTCCATCCAGGACAACACCGTCGAGTTTCCCTACCTGGTCGCGGGCGACTACGTGCTCGAAACGCGCCAGGGACGCATGAAGGTGACGGTTCCGGCACCAGGCACAGTCGAGTTTGCACCGCCGCCCTTTGACTGCATCGTAATGTCTTCGATCAAAGAAGGCGGCATCGTCGAGGGCCTGGGGCTGCGCAACGGCGACAGGCTGATCGCCATCGACGGCGACGAGATCGGTATGGGTGAAATCGGCCAGGCTAAGATAATGGTGTCGCTGTCGAAGACCTCCACAACCTGGAAGGTGCTGCGCAACGGTGTAGAGACCGAGGTGATTTTCGACGGCACCGAGTTGATGGAAGCCCTCAAGAACAAACGCAAGAACGGTGAAGACCTGGACTTCGACCCCGGCTATCGCAACGACTGATCCAGCATGATGACCACCTTGCCGAAGTGGTGGCCGCTGGCGATGCGCTCGTAGGCTCGGGGCGCTTCGTTGAACGGCACCAGGTCGTCGATCAGCCCGGCCATGTTGAGCTGCGGGACGAACGCGTTCATGGCGAGGAAATCCTGCCGGCTGCCGACGAAGATGCCGTGCATGGTTCCGCCCTTGTAGACCAGCCCGTGGATGTTGACGTTGTTCGCCTTGCCGGTGAGCTGGCCGAGCAGCGATACGTGCCCGCCCGGCGCGAGCGCGTTGATCGAACGCTCGATGGTTTTCGCGCCGCCTGTTTCCACCACCAGGTCGACGCCGACGCCGCCGGTCAATTCGATGGCCAGCTCGTCCCAGTTTTCCTGCGTGCGATAGTTGATGCCTTCGTCGGCGCCGAATTTGCGGGCACGCTCGAGTTTCGCGTCGTCGCTGCTGGTGATG
>JAGQRI010000281.1 GCA_020425515.1 Planctomycetota bacterium
GTGCCGGGCAGGGTGATGCCGGCCGCGGTACCGGATTCGGTGAGCACGTCGATGGCATCGGCGTCGGCATCGAACAGATCCAGCGTGGCGTTCGCCAACGGTGTGCCCACGGTGCCCGAGTAGCTGAAGCCGGACGTGGCGTTGCCCGTGAAGGCGCTGCCGGTTGCCAGGTTCACGGTCGGGGCGGTGTTGCCACCGGTGATCGGAACCAGGATGAAGAAGCGGAAGGTGGTGCTGGCGCTGTTGCTGTCCGTAGCCGTGATGACAACGGTGATCAGCCCGTCGGTGGTGATGGTGCCGCTGCTGGGCATAGCTGCGGTGGTCGGGTTGCCTGGCGTGGTCTGATCCCACTCGCTTTGGGTGAAGGTGGTGATGTTAGCGCTCGGGCTGACCGTGGTGGTGAACGTGACCGTGTCGCCGCCATTTGCGTCCTGCGCCACGAAACTGAGCGCGAGACTCGAGATCGAAGCGCCGCTGGTCGTCGTGATCACCTGGTCCGCGGCAACAGCATTGGAGTTTTCAGTCACCGAAATCGTAGGCGCCAGGTTGCCGGTTACGTTGATGGTAATGCTTTCGGTATCCGTGCCGGTTGAGTTCGTGGCAATCAAGTCGAAGGGGCCGTTAACTCCCGCATCGCCGCTGCCCGGCGTTCCATACAACACGTTGCCTGCGAGGTTCAACCACAACGGAGCCCCCGTCCCAAGGCTGAGCGTGGTCGTCGAGCCGTTGTTTAGCACGTGGATGAAGTAGGTGTACAACGCGCCTTGGATCGCGGTCGTTCCCGCGGTCGAGGTAATGGTTGGGGCGGCAGCCGCCGTGTCTTCGTCAGCGCCGATGTCTGACGCTGCGCCGGCGGGGCGGCTTTCATTTTCGATGTCGACCGAAACCGCGGTTCCCGTCGCGGCGTTCACCGCGCCAGAGCCGCTCTGCAAATGAAGGTCTTCCGTACCGACGCTGACGTTCTGAAGCATGGGATCCGCATCTTGGCCGTTGGCGTCGAAACCGGCGGTCTGCCAGTCCGTAAACCCGTTGGGATAGGTGCCCGTGTCCGAGTGGAAGATGGCGCCGCCACTTTCATAGTAGATATTGTAGTCGGCATTCACCGGATCGGAGCCGGTGACGATGTTCAGGACGGGTTCCGCGTTCGTCGAGCAAGTGATGATGTTGTTTTCGAAAACGTAGGTATTCGTTGCACCGCCTCCACCTGTGTCTCCGAAGGCGCAGGAACCGGTCCCGCCGTTGTTGTGCACAATAGTGTTGTGCCGAATGATGGTTGTGGCCACCGCGCGCCGGATTGCCAGCGCACCGATCAGGTAGCCCGAGAGTGGGGTGGATTGTCCGGCGCAATCCCAGATGAAGTTGTTCTCTATGGTGAAGTTCGCGAGCGTCGTACCCACCGACCCATAGAAGCCGATGCCGTGGCCGATCGTGACACCATGAACGCGGCAGCGGCTGATAGTAACGTTAGTAGCAGCACCGTTTTGATAGACGAGCAGGCCGCAATCCACACCGTTTTCCAACTCAAGCCCGTCGAGCGTCACGTAAGGCGCATCATAAATCGCCAGGGTGCAGTCGAGTCCGGTGAAGTTGTTGACGAATGCGCCCGCACCGGACACGACAGGTCTCTCACTGCCCGGCGCCGTAATGGTGATCGTATTCGTTGCACTGGCACCCGTGACCGCGTCCAGCACGTAGTTGGTGGCCGAGGTGAACGCACCTCCGTCGTCGTAAACTTCAATCGTAACGGGGCCGGATACGCCATTGGCTTCCAGGTCGTCGAAGGCCGAACCTAAGTCGCCGTAGTCAAACACACCGTTGGGGTTGCCGTTGGCGACTGTGTAGGTGCCGCTCATTTGTGCAGACAACTGGGCTCCAACGCACGCCGTCGCGGCCAGCACCAGCAGAAAGGCTTTCGATAAATTCCGCGGCATAATGTCTCCGGTAGCAGTCGAGCCCGCACAGTCGCCATTCGGTGAAGCCTGCTCAGGCACCATTGAGTGGAACGACGCAGACTTTGTAACAACCGCGTGGGGTTGATCCAAAATCATTCTGGAAAGGTGCCGGACGAGGCGCTACTTACCCGGCTCTTCTTCCGATTCGGAATCCTCGGGTGGGTCTGATTCGTAGCCGTCTTTGTAGAACTTCTCGAAGGTGGCCTTGCCTGTCGCATCGTACTCGCGGTACCAGCCGTCGAGCCAGTTGGCTTTGAAGTTGCCCTCGGCGCGCAGCTTTCCGCCCTTGTAGTACCAGGTCCAGGGGCCCTCACGCAGCCCGTCTTTCCAGCTCTGGGTCAGGCGCTTTGAGCCGTCGTCGTACCAGTACTCCCACAGCCCGGTGATGCCATCCTCAGAGTAGCTGCCGTGGCTTTCGAGCGAACCGTTGCGGTGCCACGTGCTCCATTCGCCGGCCTTGAGCCCTTCCTTATACGTGCCCGCGGACTGCTTGATCTTGTTGTCGTACCAGAACGTCCAGGCGTCCTCCTGCACGCCGTCGAGATACTTGCCCTCCGCGGCCTTTTCACCGTTTTCGTGATAACGCACCCAGGCGCCGTTCAGGTAGTTCTCGGTGTAGTAGGCCTCGACGGCCTTCTTGCCGTTCTCAAACCACGACACCCAGACGCCGTCGCGCCCGCCGTCGACCATCTGGCCTTCGGTGTACTTCTTGCCGTTGTCGTGCCAGTAGGTCCAGGTGCCGGTCTGGACGCCCTCGGTGTACGTGCCCGTGGCCTTCTTTGCCGTGTTCTCGTGCCAGTAGGTCCAGACGCCCACCCGCATGCCGTGGTCGAACTTCCCCGCCGAGCTGCGCCCGCCCTGCTCGTGGTAGAAAGCCCACGCGCCGTCGCGCTTGTAGTTGAAGGCCTCACCCTCGGCCTTGGGATTGCCGTTGTCGTACCAGGTGCGCCACTTGCCGGTGCGGTCGGGGCCTTTGAACTCGTGGGATTCGGACTGCTGGCCGTTCTCGTACCAGCCCTCCCACTTGTCGACCTTCTCGCCCATGTCGTACTTGCCGCTGGTCTTGGTTTCGCCGTTTTCGTGCCACCATTCCCAGTTGCCGTCGCGCTTGCCTTCTTTCCATTCGCCCTGGGCTGAACGCTGGCCGTTCTCGTACCAGGTGACGTTGCGCCCGACTTTCACGCCGAGCTCGAAGTACTGCTCTTCCTTCTTCTTGCCGTCTTCCCAGTACCAGATCCACTTCTTGTGCTGTTTGCCCTCGGCGTACTTGCCTTCGCTGGCTTTCTTGCCGTTGGGGTGCCAACTGGTCCAGTCGTTCCACTCGACGCCGGCCTGGTAAAAACCGGATTCCTTGCGCTCGCCGTTTTCCCAGTACCAGGTCCAGCGCTCGTTGCGTTTGCCGTTCTCGTACTCGCCCTCGGCAGCCTTGCGCCCGTTCTCAAACCACTCGGTGTAGTCGCCCCAGCGGGTCTCGCCGCCGCCCTCGGCAACCTGGACGGCGTACTTTTCGTGGATCTTGCCGGATTCGTACTCGGTAGTGCGCCACTCGACCTCAACCTTCTTGGGCTTGGCCGGCAGGCTCGAGGCGCAGATCAGCAGAAGCGCCGCGAGCAGCGTTACGCGAACGGTCATGGGTACTCCTTCCGCGGGAGGGCGCGGGCGGATTGTAACTCGCGCCGTGCGCAGAGTCCAAATTGAAGGAGGGGACGGATCCCCACGAATCCGTCCCCCGAAGGCGACCCCCAAGCCTTGTTTGTGATGGCCGGGAGGGGTGCAACCCTCCCGGCCTGCTCGCTCACGGGCCTCGATGCCCGTGCTGTGCGTTACTCATCGATGGCGCGCATGATCTGCTCCGTGCGCTCCAGCAGGTCGGACAGCCCGCTTTCGCGCGCGCTTTCCATCATTGGTTGAACGATTGACCGTGCCTCGTCCTTCCTGCCGAGGCGCGCCAGCGCCATCGCGCGGCTGAGTTGTGCGATGCCGGCCAGCACCTGGTCGCCGACGTTGGCCGCGTACTGCAGGCAGGTTTCGGTCTCGACGTCGATGTACTCCCAGGCGTGGGCGCCCTCGGCCCAGGTCAGCAGGTTCGACCAGCACAGGTGCATGCGGTGCCGGTCGCCGAGCTCGTCGGCGGCGACGTTCATGGCGCGGGTGAAGGCGTCGTCCATGGCGGAGACGTCGCCCAGGTTCCCCAGCGTGTTGGCGTAGCTGAAGTAGTATTCGTAAAGGACGGACAGGCTGAACTGCCCGAGGCACGCCCGCATCACCGGGTCTTCGAACACCGCGCGCGCCTCAACGTGGCGCCCGAGATCCATCAGCACCCAGGCCTTGCGCATGTACGCCTGGCCGAGGAAGTCGCCGGTAATGGTACGCGGCGGGCCCTGCTTTTCAGCTTCGGTTGGATTCAGCAAGCGCTCCCATGCCTTGAGCGAGCCCTCGAGGTCGCCTTCGCGGGCGAGTCCCGCGGCCTCGTTGAAGCGGCGAATCAACTGCGGAGAAATCGGGATCGTGGTCGTCATGGCTCTTTCCTCCATTCGCGGAGGGGACACCAGTGTCCTCTGGAACCATACACCGTGAAATAGAATGGGCCAAGCCGATTATCTATCACAGAGTAATGTCCTAAATCATATAGTTTCATAAGTAGCTTGACTATTGCTGCTTATGTGATCCTGAAAGGAGCGTTGAAGTTCGCGCTTGCGCCATCCCTATCGATTGAGTATTTATTGATAAATAATTTATGGAGCAACCGATGCCCAAGCCTGTCGATCACAACGAGCGCGTCCGCACCTGGTTCCACCCCTTGCGCATCAAGCTGGTGGACCTGCTGCGCAAGAACGGACCCATGACCCAGACCGAACTCGCCCGCGCCGTCGACGCCGAGCCCGCCAGCGCCCGCTATCACCTGTTGCGCCTCGTACGCGCCGGGTTCGTCGCGTCGGCCGGCACGCGCCCGGGCCCCAAGGGCATCACCGAAAAACTCTTTCAGCACGTGGAACAGGAGAAGGAGATGGAACCGCTGACACTTGCCACAAAGCACGGCAGCAAGCTCGACAACGAAATGCGCAAGCTGAGCTTCGACCAGGTCGCCGAGGCCCACCGCCTGGGCGAGCGCATCGCCACCCGCGAGCCGGAGCGCTTCTTCGGCATCCACACCCACGAGATCGAAGCCACGCCCGAAAAACTGCGCGCCCTTCGCGACGCCCTGGATCAAACCTGGCGCGGCTTCATCGCCGGGCTGGAAACGCCGCCCGAAGGGGCCGAGAAAGTCACCCTCTGCATCAACTTCTACCCGTCCTGACGCCTGTCGCGCCGCGCGGTAGACTGTGCGCATGTACGTGATCGACGGCTACAACCTGCTGCACGCGCTGCGCAAGATTCCCGGCGAACTGCCGAAGGATTTCGGGCGTGCGCGTGCGCGGGTGATTGCCCTGCTGTCGCAGTTCGCGCAGCGCGAAAGCACCAAGGTGCGCATCTTCTTTGACGGCACGCCCGGGCGCCTCGACGACGGCGACCTGGACTACCCGGGCGTCAAGGTCGTCTTCTGCGGCCCGGGGCGCGAAAGCGCCGACCACGCCGTGCGCGAGTTCGTACTGAACGCGATGGAGCCGTTCAAGTTGAAGGTGGTAAGCAGCGACCTCGAAGTCGCGAAGTCGTGCAAGCTCAACGGCGCGAAAGTGATTTCCAGCCAAGTGATGGCCACGCTGCTTGGCAAGCTGACGCCGGACCGCGGCGAGCCCGCACGGCCCGAGAAACCGACCCGCGGCATGATCGGCGACCTCGAGCAGGAGATGCTGAACGAAATCGGCGACTTCGAAGAGTTCCAGCGCCGGATCGAGCAGGGCGACTAGAGCCCCGGCCGAAAGGCCGGGGTATCGGCGAAGCCGAGAACGTTCTTGGGCATTTTCAGCATCTGTTTGCAGAAACAATAGACGCGTGGCACAGACAATCTTGTCTGTGGTCGCGGCGTTTTTGCCGCGACGGTTTGGGCCTCGCTTCGCTCAGCCCCACAGGCAGGATTGCCTGTGCCACGTGCCTAATAGTCGTTGATCCGGAAGCGGTTGTAGGACGTGCCGAGGCAGATGATCAGCCAGACCGTCCCGACGATCACGTGCTTCCACGGGAACACGCTGATGCTCAGCACCGCGGCGCCCGCTGACTCGCGCAACCAGACGAAGCTCGGGAAAATGAACTTGGTGACGTCGGCCACGAACTTCACGGCCGGCACGTCAGCCAGGAACGGCGTGCCGCCAAGGTCGCCGAGGTAGCCGATCGCGGTGTCCACAATGACGTAGTAAATCAGCCCGAGAATGGCGCTCATCAGCGTGCTGCGCGTCCACAGCCCCACCCACGCAATAATCGAATACAGCAGCGCCAGGCTGAACAGCGTCATCGGCAGCGCGGCGAAAAACGGCCAATGCCAGATGCCGGTGCGGAAGCCGATGCCGATGAAAATCAGTATGTACGCGGCCAGCAGCACCACCGAGTACAGCAGCAACCCACCCACGTACTTGCCGAAGTAGATCTGCCAGCGGCGGATCGGTTTGCTCAACACCAGGTCGATGCTGCCGGACTCGATCATGTTCGGGATGTAGCCCGAGCACACAAAAATGTAGACCAGCAGGCTCACCATGAAGAAGAAGTAGACGGCGCTCTGCAGCCAGTACTCGACGCCCTTTTGCAGTTTGCTGATGTCGGCCGTGCGCTCCTTGGTGAGGCGCTGGACCTCTTCGTTGACGTATTTGCGCAGCTCGAACAGGTCCTTGCTGTCCTTGTCGCGCTGCTGTTCGAGCCGCCGGTACTGCTCGATCATGTCCTTGATTTCAGGGTTCGTCGGGTCGGTGCGCTGCATGGACTTGATCTTGAAATCGAGGTCCTGCAGCTGGTTGAGCTCTTCGTTCAGGGCGTCGCTGCGCTTGTCGATTTCGTCGTCGTAGCCGAGCTCGCGCCGCAGCCCCTTGCCGTACACGCCGTTCCACTCGCCCTCGATGCCGGCCTGGGCATTGTCCTTCATCGCGACCGTGGCCAGGAACTTGCTGCCGTCCGGCGCCTCGCGTACCTCGACGAAGAAGATCGCAAACGGCACGTAGACCACCACGACGGCGATCAGCAGGATCATCACCCACTGGT
>JAGQRI010000282.1 GCA_020425515.1 Planctomycetota bacterium
AAGAACTCGAACGACTGGAACGGGCTGTTGGCGTCGCTGCGGCGGAAGCCGGCGTCGATCTGCACCGTCGTGCCGCTCGCGAACGGCAGCGTCGCGTTGATGCCGTAGTTGGTCGTCGCCGTGATGTCCTTGGCGCGGTTGTCGCCGAAGAAGCGGGCCTGGATCTCCTGCTCTTCGCGCGTGTAGCCGATCGTCGCGCCGACCGTGAAGTCGAGGTTCGACTTCGAACCCACCACGTCCGCGGCCGCGACCTCGGCGTTGAGCTGCTCGAACAGGATGTCGCGGTTGTGCGCCATCGCCAGCTCGATGCAGTCGTCGAACGAAAGCTTCAGCACGATCGGCTCGGTGCGCTTCTCGAGCTCGTCCGGCTTGACCTTCAGCGCGTTCTCCTGGCGCTGCATGACTTCATCCAGCGCGTTGCGGAACGCCGCTGAGGGCTCGACTTCCTTGACGCTGGTATGGCAGGCGCACAGCAGCAGCGGGCTGATCAGGAACAATGGCAACAGCTTCTTCATCTTCAACCTCGGGGCGCGGAAACCGCGCCGGTCCAATCGCGCGAAGGCGCGAGTATGTACGCCCATGGCGGGGGTTTCAAGGCGCACGCAGCCCCCGCACTTCGTCAAATTCGCGTTGCGCGCCGCACCCTTCTTGAATCCCGCTTTGATACGCCCCTATACTCTGGAACAGGGCCCGAAAACCGCGCGTTATAAGCCTGAGTGACCCGGAGCATAGGAATGGCCAACCCGACGCCTGCTGAAAACGAACTCATCTACGACTGGAACCGCATCGGCCACGACGCGATTCTGGATCGCAAGAAGCCCATCGCCTTCGACGACGAGACTCTCCGGGACGGTCTGCAAAGCCCCTCCGCAGTCAACCCAACAATCGAGCAGAAGATTGAAATCCTTCGTTTGATGGAAAAGTTGGGAATTGATCGCGTTGACTTAGGTCTCCCGGGCGCCGGGCCCCAGCACATCGAGCATATCGAGGCGCTGCTCAAGACCATCATCGACGAGAAAATGAACATCAAGCCGGGCGCCGCCGTGCGCACGGTGGTCGGCGACATCGAGCCCCTCGACAAGCTGCAGCAGAAATTCGGCATCCCCATCCAGGCCAGCGCCTTCCTCGGCACCAGCCCGATCCGCCAGTACGCCGAAGGCTGGACCCTCGAAAAACTCATGTCCACCATGGAGACGGCCGTGAAATGGGCCGTCGAGCACAACATCCCGGTCATGTTCGTCACCGAGGACACCACGCGCAGCAAGCCGGCCGACATCAAGGCGCTGTATTCGCGCGCGATTGAGCTTGGCGCGTACAGCATCTGCGTCTGCGACACCTGCGGGCACGTCAGCCCCCACGGCGTGCGCGAGCTGCTGAAATTCGTGATCGACGAAATCGTCACCCCGGCCGGCAAGGGAACGCTCGTCAACTGGCACGGGCACAGCGACCGCGGGCTCGGGCTTATGAACGCGCTGGCGGCGGTCGAGGCCGGGGCCGACATCATCCACGGCACCGCGCTGGGGCTCGGCGAGCGCGTGGGCAACACCCAGATGGACCAATTGCTGGTGAACCTGAAACTTATGGGCCTGATCGACAACGACCTCAGCGCCCTGGCCGAGTACGTGCGCAAGGCCCACGACTACACCGGCGTGCCGCTGCCGGACAACTACCCGGTGTTCGGCGAAGACGCGTTTGACACCGGCACCGGCGTGCACGCCAGCGCGGTGATCAAGGCCAAGAAGAAGGGCGAGGACTGGCTCGCGGACCGCGTGTACTCAGGCGTCCCGGCCAGCGAGTTCGGGCTGAGCCAAAGAATCCGCGTAGGCCACATGAGCGGCAAAAGCAACGTAATCTTCTGGCTCGAAAGCCACGGCATAGAACCCACCGACGACCGAGTGCAGAAGATCCTCGAAGCCGCCAAAGCCAGCAAAGCCCTGCTAAGCGACGACCAGCTCAAACAACTGGCCAACTAGAGACGGGTAGACGCGGGGCGACGTGAAGAAGACGCGTGCAGAGCGGCTTGCCATCTGCTTCGAACGTCTGGCAACCGCGCCACCGGCCGACTCATACGAGGCCGCACTGAAACTGGTGTGCGATACGCTGGACCAGGTTGAGGACGAGTTCTCCGGCGAGCCGAACGATCCCTCCCGGTGGATGGAGCTTGACCGGATGTTCCCACCCTTGGCGGACAATCTGTTCCCGGACACTCCGCGCAAAGGCGTGACCACGGCCGTAACTCGCGGCCACAACATCCTGATCGGGTCAAACGGAAGTGTGGAAATCCACCGTCGCGTCAAGACGGACAAGGAAAAGACGACTATACTGGAAATGTCCAAACCGGGCGCTGACGGGAGAGGTTTGCCATGAAGGAAGCCGCCGCAGACTTGATCAAGCAGTTGAAGGCGTCGTTGCCAGGCGTCGAGACTGAGGTCCGCCAGGAAGGCGAGAACTCAGTGTGGCTTGACGTCAGTCTTCCCGGCGCGGCCGCATGGTGGGAAGTCGAGTTGCGCGGCCCGCAGTTTCTCGCTTACTCACATTACCCGAACGATCCCGATGACGTCGCATTTGCACCGC
Organism: Planctomycetota bacterium; assembly: GCA_020425515.1. Classification (GTDB taxonomy): domain Bacteria; phylum Planctomycetota; class UBA8742; order UBA2392; family UBA2392; genus JACKID01. The sequence goes on from JAGQRI010000282.1 coordinate 2,575, forward strand.
CGGACGACTGGTTCGCGACTGCGCGCGCTTTGGCACTGTTTCTCAAGTCGGCGCTGACGATCCGCGCCTCCGATTCCCGGGCGCTCGGCCGCTTTGTGCTCTCCGCCCACCGCGACGAGCGCGAACGCACGTACACATTCGAGACGCAAGACGAAGCCATCGCATTCGCCGTCGAGTTGATCAAGCAAGGCGTGATCCCCTCGGACATGGCATTCTACCAGCAGTCTCCGTTGCCGCCCGCCGCCCTGCAATCAACAGCCTGAGAATCAGGCATCCAAACCAGCGCGAAAAGCAACGTAATCTTCCGGCCGGAAAGCGACGGCACAGAACCCACCGACGACCAACTCAAACAGTTGCTCGACTAGAGAACAGGAGCCCGGAGCGCCAGCGACGGGTAGAGCCCCGTGGCATGGGCGCCCTCGCCCATGTCGACACGGGCGAGGGCGCCCGTGCCACGCTCGCGATGTCGACGTCCCGCCGGACTCCAGCCGCCACCGACCGGACATTTCCGTTTTGGAGCAACTGCGCTGCAACTAGACTCAGCCCATGCGGCTTGTTCTGCTGATAATGCTTGCTGTTTGCGCGGGTGGACTTGCGGCTGCTGACAACTGGAGCCGCGTGCTCTTTGCCCCGACACTCGACCTCGACGTGGAGTTCCGCACCGGGCGCAAAGTACAGGGCGGCTGGATTCACTCGATCGGCACACAGGCGAGCTACCGGCAAACGCTGGTGTTCGACGGATCGTTCTCGCTCGGGCTGGGTGCACGTAGCGGGTTCGAGCAGTGGTTCGGCCTGGACCCCGCACCGCGCCGCCTATACACAGGACCGGTGTTCGATCTTGGGGTTGACGGGAACTTTGATGCCGAATACTGGCTCTGGCCGCGAGACAATGCAACGCTCGAAGCCGAGCGCTGGGAGTCCTTCCCGTTCGCGCGATCCGCGGTGCTGTCGTTACACCTGGAGGGCGGTGTGGACTTCGTCCAAATCGACGCCTTCAGCCCACACGTCAGTGGCCCCGGCGACACGAACCCCGAGACCGGTGTGCGTCCGTGGGCTGGCGTGCGCGTAGGGATGTTCATTTTCACCCTCGAGGGCGGCTACGCTGGCACGCTGGCATTCAACCGCAACGACATTGATTCCGAGGCCTGGGCGTACCTGCGCGTCGGACGTCCTAAGTGGGTGTTCAGCGGACACGTCGGCTATCGCTACCAGACAACAGGTCGGTTCACTGCTCACTATCTCTCGGTCGGATTCCAGGCGGCGTTCTAGAGCCCCGGCTGGGGCGTGGAACTTAAAGGAGTCAGGGAACTCAAACGTGGCAGGCTACTTCGCAATGTCGTCTCGGATTGACTTCAGGTATTCCCGCCCAACTGCTTCCTGCGCTGCAAGAACCGCTTTGAGTTGCTGGGCAGAATCCCCGTCGCCCTCCTCCTCGGCGAAATGAGCCTCGACGCCGGCTGCGAGTGGGTAGACGAACGCGAGTGCTGCCAAGGCAAGTCGCGCGATCTCGCCGTTCGCCAGGCGAAGCCCGTTGGGTTTCGATTCCGAATCGAGGTGCTGCTCTATCGTGGCGACATGACCCCGTATTCGGGTAAGGAGTTTGCGTTGAGCTTCGTGTTCCATCTGAACTCCGTTATTTTCGCCCTGAGCGCTAAGGGCTGAAAAGGGGTCAGACTACTTCTCCGTCTGCTCCCCTGCCTGAACTGCGCCCCCCAACCCCGCATCTAGCCGAACACAATCAGGCTGTTGTGTTTCAAACTGTGTTCGGCGGCTTCCCATAGGGTTAGCCAGACGATGTGTTCGCGCTCGAACGGGTCGTCTTCGTCGATCTCGGCCAGTCTGTTGCGTTCGTCTTCGGGCAGTTTGCCGCCTTCAAGGCGAATGCCGAGCGCCGGCGCGGCCTGCTGCAACTCGCCCATCAATCGCTGTGTGGAGCCCGCGAAGCCGCCGGTCAGGTTGTCGTCACTGACGGGCTCGGGGAAATCCTGCGGGACGTAGTAGCCCTCGGCGTCGGAGTGCACCAGCAGGTGGGAGTCCAGGTTGGCGTTCGTGAACTCGTCGATCAGCCGCTCGTCGTCATCCGTGAACTCGCCCTGCCGCAACTCGATGCCCTTCCGCACGCACACGTAGGCGCGGCGCAGGTAGTGCAGGAAGCTGTACGGGAAACTGTCGATCCCGCTGGGCATGAACTCCTCAATCGATTCGGGTTCGGTGTGGCCCGGCAGCCCGTTCTGTTGCAGCACGGCGTTTAGCGTGTCGAGTTCTTCGCGAAACCACTCGGCGCCCTCTTCGTCGTTTTCCATCAAGTCGGCCAGCATCCCGACGCTTATGCCCAACCCCATACAAGTTCTCCCCTTCGAGCCCAATTGGCGCAAATCTAGCTTGCCCAACCGGCCGGGGCTTCTGGTTTTCGTCAGCCCGGCACGCCAGTGCCGGGCCTTTGTTCTGGCCCGGGCATCCGAGTGCTCGGCGCGAATACCCGGCATTGGCATGCCGGGCTGACGTTGCTCGATTCGTGCCTGCACGACGTAGCCTTGGCGGAGTCGTGTCGCACGCCCTGTTAGGGTTTTCGGTGTCGGGGGAATTGGCCCCCGGCTTCTGGAGACCCTTTCATGTCGAAGAAGAAGAAACGCAAGGCCAAGCTGCGCCCGGAAAATCCCTCCGTGGCGGCCCCGGCGGGGGACAAGCCGGCTGAAACCAAGCTCGATCCGTTTGCGGTTGCCGCCAGGCGCGCGGCCATCGAAGCCGCCGCGTGGGACCTCTACATTGCCGAAGGCGGCGACGCGATCGAGCAGGCCATCCGCAACGGCGAACTCACGGCCGAGGCCTACGCGAGCCAGATGCGCGCGGCCCGCGACGGCAGCAAGGAATGGGGCCCGAACATCACTCCCTACGAAGACCGCATGAACCGCGGGCTGCAGTTGCGCCTGATCAAGGAACGCAACCAGTGGCTCCAGGATTGCCGCGAGCGCATCGAGGCGGAGTATCCCGACGAGCTTCTCCCGAAGCACGAGAATCCCCAGGAATGCGCCCCCGTGGGGAGCAAACAGACCGAGCCGGACCACAGCTACACCAGCACCAACGACGCCCCGGCGCCGCAACCGGAGGGCGAGGTCCAGGCGGCAACAACCGCCGCCAGCCCGTAGGTTTGCGCGCTCTTTGACAATTGGGAACAGTGCACTGCTGTGCCGCCCGCTTTGCGGGTTCATGAATGCGTGCGAAACAGTCCCGGGGGTTCCCTCGGCGCAAGGCGCCTCGGTCACCGCCCGGCTACTTTGGGACGTCCCTGCGGGACTAAACTGCCCGAAGCTCAGCCCCGAGGGGGCGTCCCAAGATAGCCGGGGGCGCAAGCCCCCGGGCCGCCCCGGAGTGCAAGTCGCGCCCCGAAGGGGCCGCCGAGTCCGACCCAGCAACAATCGTCGACGCACACCAACTTGGCAAATGTCCGCCCCCTACGCATGTGATTTGCGACGGGTAAACTCGGCGGCGTGAAACTCAGGAATTCGGCCAAGGGTGTGATCGTCCACGACGGGCGCGTGCTGCTGACGCGCTGCGTGGACTACTCCGGCGAGTGGCACTGCTGCCCCGGCGGCGGCCAGGAACCGGGCGAGCGCCTGGATGAGGCCGTCCGGCGCGAATGCATGGAGGAAACCGGCGCGGTCGTCAGCGTCGGCGACATGCTGGCCGTGCTCGAGTGGTACGACACCCACAACAGCACCCACGCCATCGAGTTCTATTTCGCCTGCAAGCTGATCGGCGGCGAGATCGGCATGGGCGCCGTGCCGGACAGCGAGCAGGTGGCGGTCGACTGGGTTCGCCCGGAAGATTTCGCGAACATCGACCTGCGCCCCAAGCAGCTGATCCCGGTAATCCGCGAGCTGGAAGGCTTCCGCTACCTCGGTGAAGTCTCCGGGCGCCTCAAGCGCGTACCCGCCCCGCCGCAGTAGTTTTCAGCGTGTACAATATCCTGTACAATCTTCTGTACGTCCCAAGGAGGCGTCATGAAGCCGATTAATCCGAAAACAGATGTGGTTCCGCTCTCCGAGTTCCGCGCCAACGTGTCCGAGTTGCTGAAACAGACGCAGGAGACAGGCCGTCCGATCGTGATCACGCAGCACGGGCGCGGCGCGGCGGTGCTGATCTCGGCCGACGATTACGCCGAGTTGCTGGACCGCATGGAGTACATCAACTCGGTCAGCCGGGCGCTGGCCCGCTCCGCCAGGGGTGAAAAAGGCATCCCGCACGAGAAAGTGATGGCGGACGCGCGCGCCCTGGTTGAGAAAATGAAGCAGGAACACAAGGCGAATAAACGCAAGCCGGCGAAGAAGGGCAAGAAGGCCGTTGCATGAAAGTCGTCTGGGACCCCGAGGCGCAGCAGCAACTCAACGCCATTTTGGAAGCGATCGCGAAAGAGAATCCGGCTGCCGCGATGGACTGGCTTGACGAGTTGGATGCACTCCTGCAGAACGCCGCCGCGTTTCCGGAGTCAGGCCGGATGGCGCCCGGCAGGAATGACCCCTCGGTGTGCGAAATCATTCACGGCGACTACCTGGTGGCCTATCTCGTGAACCGCAAGCGCATTGAAGTGCTGACGATCTGGCACGGCGCTAGAAAACCTCCGGGACGCGGATTAGCCGGGGTGGTTGAGGACGAATAGCCATGCCTACGTTCTGGTTTGTGCGTCACGGCGAGTCGCTGGCCCAGCTCGATCAGTGGGACGGGCCGGACCCGGACGTGCCGCTTTCGCCGCTTGGCGAGCAGCAGGCCGACGCGCTGGCTGAAGCGGTCGCCGCGCTGCCGGTCGAGCGCGTGCTGGTGTCGCCGTTCCTGCGCGCGCGCCAGACTGCGGAGCGTGCCGCTCGCCTGCTTGAGCATGAGCATGAAGTCGTCGAAGACCTGCGCGAGCGGTTTGCCGGCTCATGGATCACCATGCGCGGCAGCAAGCTCGTGGACGCCAAACTGGCCGTCTGGGATTTCCAGCCGCCCCACGGCGAAAGCATCCTGCAGGCCGCAACCCGCGCGATTCGGGCGCTGCACGAAATCGAAACCGAACACAACACGGCCGTCTTCGCACACGGGCGCATCCTGGCCGGCGTGCTGGCGCTGCTGGACGAGCGCGACCTGACCGAGCCGATCGAAGCCCTCGACAACTGCGTGCTGTACCCGCGCGAGATCGCCCCAGGCCGCTGGGCCCGCCTGCTGGAATCACTGGGCGGGTAAGGGCCGAGCAGGTCAGCCCCGAAGGGGCGCCCCCAAGGTCGCCGGGGGTGACCGCAGCGAAGCAAGGGAACCCCCGGAAACAGCAGGCACAACCCCGCGCAGTTCAGCCCTGAAAGGGCGTCCCAAGGTAGCCGGGGGTGACCGCAGCGAAGCAAGGGAACCCCCGGGGATCAATCGCTCCCATCATCCTGAGCCCCGTCAGGGGCGGCAGAGTCATCCGGCTCCGGCAGAGGCGCACGGCTCACCGAACCGTCCTCGTTCAACACCATGCCATGCATCTTCAGGAACCCGTCCAGTTCGTCTTCCAGCGAATGCTTCTTGTGATGCTCTTCCTGGTTGCGGATGTACTTGCGGGTTCTGGCAATCATCGAAGCGCTGACCGAAAACGCCGCGTACCCGTCCTGCCAGCCGAACTCTTGCTTGGGCCAGGTCTCGTGAACCCAACGCGAACTGTTCGCCTTGATGTCGCGAAGCAGATCCGCGATCGCGTTGGTCATCGACAGCCCGATCAACAGGTGCAGGTGGTTGTCCACGCCGCCGCCCTCGACGAGGTGACAGTCGCGTTTGCGGCAGATGCCGGAAATGTACTTGTGGATGCGGGATTGAATGTCGGGCGTGATCAGCGGGCGGCGATCCTTGCAGGTGAAGATGACGTGGACGTGGACGCTGTAGTAGGTGCTTCCCATGACGCGATTCTATGCCGCGCTGAGGAATGTGTCGCCCCTGACGGGGCTCGTGATTTGTTTTCCGTCGCTGACTCCGGGGGTTCCCTTGCTTCGCTGCGGTCACCCCCGGCTACTCTGGGACGCCCCTTCGGGGCTGAATTGCAGGTCACCTGGTTGGCCGCTGTAGATATACGCCAGGCCAGCCTCCGGAGTCCCGCGATGTTTGGCTTGCCTATATATAAAGACTATGCTTTACTTATGTCGTGGCTAACGTGAAGCACAGGCGGTCTGAGAACGTGGACGGCGACTTCTTCGTCGATGAATCCTGCATCGATTGCGGCGCGTGCCGCTGGGTGGCGCCGGACGTCTTCAACGCACAGGGCGGCATGTCGGCCGTGTATCACCAGCCCTCAAGCAAGGCCCAGCGCGCGGCGGCTTTGCGGGCCGTGGTTGCCTGCCCCACCGCGAGCATCGGCGTGACCGAGCCATCCACGCGCGGCATGTTGAAGGATGCCGTCGCCAGCTACCCGTTCGAGCTCAACGGCGGCGTGCACCACTGCGGCTTCCACAGCGAATACAGCTACGGCGCCGCGAGTTACTTCATCAAACGTAAAGGCGGGAACGTGCTGGTCGATTCGCCGCGCTATGCCGCGCCGCTGGTCAACGCAATCGAAAGGCACGGCGGCATCCGCTGGATGTTCCTCACCCACCGCGACGACGTGGCCGACCACGCCAAGTGGGCCGCCAGGTTCGGCTGCGAGCGCATCATCATGGCGAGCGACGCGCGCGGCATGGAAGCCGAAACGAAACTCAAGGGCAACGACGAATACGAGATCACGCCCGGGCTGACCGTCATCCCGACGCCCGGGCACACACGCGGCTCGGCCTGCCTTCTATATGAAGACCGCTTCCTGTTTACCGGCGACCACCTGGCCTGGTCGCAACGGCTGGGGCACCTGTACGCTTTCCGCGGAGCGTGCTGGTACGACTGGGACGAGGTGGTGGAATCGCTGAAGCGCCTGGCGCCGAAGCGCTTCGAGTGGGTGCTGCCGGGGCACGGCTGGCCTTTGCATGCGGACGCCGCGGAGGTCGCGCGCCAGATGCGGCAGTGCGTGAAGTGGGCGGAAAGCGCGTAAGCCTGCATGGCGGCGCTCTTTACGCGATCTTCACCCGGCGTGATATAGACCGCACATCGCCTGTTCAAAAACACCCGCCTCTTTATAATGGCCCGGCTTTAGCTGAGCGGGTTACGCTTGTCCCGGGATGAAATCCCCAGAGGACAAACCGAAACCACGGACAAAAGGGACACCCTCACCCCCTCGAGGGAAGGAGACGCGAATGAAGTGGGCAATCATAGGCATCATCGCAGTGATCGTGCTGGGCGGAGCGGGCTACGCCATCTACACACTGACCAGCGCGCCTGAAGATGCACAGGCCTGGTGGGACGAAAAAAAGCTCGACAACTTCGAAACGCTCGCCAACCGCGAGCTGGAAGACTACGAAACCAAGATCAGCGAACACAAAAAGACGCTGCAGCAGTTGAAGGTCCAGCGCATTCTCTGGGCCGGCGACGAGAAGCTGGGCGACAGCAACTTCCGCGAGCAGAAGGACACCGGTTTCTGGACGCTGTACGGCTACCAGAAGCAGCAGGAATACCGCAACGGCCAGGGTGAAGCGCTCGCCAACGCTTACAAAGCAGCAGCCAGCGCCGGCGACGCCGTGATCGATGCCGACACCGGCGAACTCGACGGCGAAACCTTGATCTCGGTTGAGCTTCCGACTCGCGACGGCGGCAGCAGCACCCGCGACATCAAGGCGACCGACGTCCTCGCACTGCTGAACACCGAGATCGAGAACGACCTGATCGAGATCGAAGCCAACATCGGCCGCGTTGAGCAGATGGTTGACCAGTACGACAAGTCCATCGTCGCCTGGGAGCAGCAGATCCAGGCGGAAGAAGACGGGCTGAAGGAACTGCGCAAACAGGTCAAGAGCATCGCCGCCGAGATCAAGCTTCAGAAGGCCAAGGAAGACCTGGCCGAGCTGAACAAGACCATCAACGGCGAGAGCGACGACAGCGAACTCGGCAAGATGATCCGCAACTTCGAAGACCGCAAGACGAAGTTCAAGGCCGAGGAACTGGTGGCCGCCGACGAGGGCAAGAAGGGCGGAGGCAGCATCAGCCTCAGCGACCTGGACAAGCCGACCACAGCCAAGGCGCCCAAGAAGAGCCGTTTCCTGAAGTAAGCAACAAGCGCACTGCCAAGGGGCGAGGGAAACCTCGCCCCTTGTTCGTTAACTACATCTCGCGCAGAGGCGCAGAGCCGCAGAGAGCGACCACGGCATACTCTGCGGCTCTGCGCGAAACACTTAGGCATGCAACCAAGTCAGATGTTCGTCAGTTACGACGAAGTCTTCCTTATTAATGGCACTCAGGTTGAAGTTGCTGATCAGGTCGGCTGGGGCGGTGGGCGCAAGCTCACTGGTCAGCCCGGCGCTCCAGGCCGCGAACCCTACGATCCGCTCATGGCTGACGCCGGTTTCGCGCAGGTGGGCCAGCGCCAGGTCGCCGTCACGTTTGGCCATGCGGCGCCCTTCCGCGTCCTGCAGGAACGGGACGTGCGCCCACTGGCTCGGCGCGTTCAGTCCCAGCGCCCTATAGAGGGCGAGCTGGCGGGCGGTGCTGGTCAGCAGGTCGCGCCCGCGCAGCACCTGGGTCACGCCCATCAGCGCGTCGTCCACGCTGACCGCGAGCTGGTAGCTGGGCAGGTCGTCGCGGCGCCACAGCACGAAGTCGCCCAGTGTTGACGGGTCAACTGTGACGTCACCCTGAAGCTGATCCTGAAACGAAACGGCATCGGTTTCCCACCGAAAGCGCCATGCGGGCCTGATGCCGCTTTCCGCCTCGGCCTGCTCGAAGCTCTCCCAGCGGTCGCGGCAGGTGCCGGGGTAGACCGCGCCTTCTTCGCCGTGCGGCGCGCTGCTGGCTTGCTCGATGTCCTTGCGGCTGCACGTGCACGGGTAGGCCAGCCCGGCGCCGGCAAGTTGTTGCAGGTAACCGCGATAGAGTTCGGTGCGGGTCTGCTGGTCGAACTCCCCCACCGGGTCGCCGGCGTGCGGGCCCTGACTCCAGTCCAGCCCGAGCCACTGCAACTCTTCCAGCGCCGCTTCGCGCAGCTCAGGTTTGCAGCGGGGGCGGTCGATATCCTCAACCCGCATGATGACGGATCCGCCATCGTGGCGCGCCCACAGCCACGCCAGCAGGAAGCTGCGCGCGTTGCCCAGATGCAGGTAGCCGGAAGGGGTTGGCGCGAGACGTCCGCGGGCCTGGGCGCCGGAGCGCGAATCCTCGGGGCGGCCCTGGGCGCCGGAGCGGTTCCCGCGAAGGCGGCTCACGCCAGGCGCTCCCGGGCGATCAGTTCCGCGACGTCGTTGGTGGCCTTGCCTTCCTTGTCGGCGCGCTCAAGCACCATCGTCACGTTGTCGTAGATCCGGTCTACCACGTCGAAGCCGACTTCCTTGCCCTCGACGTACTCGGTCACGCCCTTGATCAGCGCGCCGGCGTTCGCCACGTAGTCCGGCACGAAGGTGATGCCGGCCTTGCGCAGGGCGTCGCCGGCCGCGGGCGTCGCGAGCTGGTTGTTGGCGCTGCCGGCGATTACGCGGCAGCGCAGGCTCTCGGCGTTCTGCGCCGTGAAGATGCTGCCGAGCGCGCAGGGGGCCAGGATGTCAACCTCGGCGCTGAGGATGCGCGCGGCGTTCACCACCTCGCACTCCATCTTTTCGCCGACCTCGTTCGCGAGGTTCTGGTCCACGTCGGCGACGAACAGCTCGGCGCCTTCCGCGTGCAGCATCGTGACCAGCTCCGCCCCGACCGCGCCCAGCCCCTGCACCGCGACGCTGCGGTCTTCCAGCGATTCGTCGCCGAACTGGTGCTTCACGGCGGCGCGGATCGCGGCCATCACGCCGCGCGCCGTGGCCTTGCCGAAGTCGAGGTCCTTGGCGACGTAGTTGGTCTGCCTGGCGATCTCCAGCAAATCCTCGCGCGTGGTGCCGACGTCCAGCCCCGTGAAGTAGTTCCCGCCCATGCGCTCGATCGCGCGCCCAAGCGCCTCGAAGGCCTTCGCGCGGTCCATGTTCTCGGTCTTGATCACGACGGTCTTGCCGCCGCCCGCGGGCAGGTCGGCCACGGCGGCCTTCATGCTCATGGCCTGGGCGAGGCGCAGCGCGTCAGTGACGGCGGCGCTCTGGCTCTGGTAACTCAGCGTGCGGATACCGCCGAACGCCGGCCCGCGCTTCGTGCTGTGGATGGCGATCAGTGCGTTCAGGCCGCTGGCGGGGTCGCTGACGAACGTCAGCATCTCGCAGCCCGTTTCATCGAGTTGCTTGAAGAGTGGCATGGCTTCCCTTGTTGGGGGGCCCGCAATGTTCGGTGTTTGGCGGGCGCGGGTCAAGGGAACTGCAATGTTCAATTTTCAATGGTCAATGACCAATGGATGCTGGATGCATCCCGCGGGTCATTGGTTATTGATCATTGTAGTCCTGCTGCTTCCCGGCGTTAATCTTGGGCTGATGACCACGCAGACACACATGGCACGCGCGCCCTTTTTCGCATTGCTGCTCGGCATGTTGGCCGTGGCGACCGCCCCGCCGCTGATCCTGCTGGCGGACATCCCGCCGTTCGCGCTGGCGGCGTGGCGTTTGCTGTGCGTGGCGCTGTTGCTGCTGCCCTTCGTGGCGGGCGCGATCCGGCGCGACCTGAAGAAGCTCAGCGGGCGCGAACTGACTTACCTGCTTGCGTCCGGCGTGCTGTACGGCGTGCACTTCGGGCTGTTCAACCTGGCGTTCGCGCACACGACAAAGGAAAGCGTCGTCGTGCTGCTGGGCGCGCAGCCCTTGATGGCCGCCGCTGTCGGCGCGCTATGGCTGAACGAGAAAATCACCCGCGTCATGCTGGCGGCCTCGATGCTCGCGATCGGCGGGCTGCTGATCTTCGCCTGGCACGACTACACCTTCGACGCCTCGAACCTGGTCGGCGACGCGCTGGTGCTGGCCTGCGGGCTGGCGATTGTGCTCAGTTACAGCGCCGGACGAAAACTGCGCCCCCGCATGAGCCTGCGCGGCTACCTCGGCGCGCTGTACCTGATCGGCGGCGCGACCTGCCTGCTTTCGGCGCTGATCGCCGGCGACGCGCTGTTCGGCTATGCCCGGCACCAGTGGTCCTGGCTGCTGGCGGCCATACTAATCCCAACCCTGGTAGGGCATTCGCTGTTTCACTACGTGGTGAAGTACGTCCCGGTGTTTTACGTGAACCTGACGATCCTGGGCGAGCCGATCCTGGCCCTGCTGATGATGTACCTGCTGCGCGAGCGCTTTGCCGTGTTCCGCGAATCGAGCCTGACGCCACTGCAGATCGTGGGCGGGTTGATGCTGCTGGTAGGCGTCGGCATCGGGCTGCTGTCGGGGCGCAAACCGCAACTTTCGGAGGCTTCCGTATGATCTCGAAACCGATCCGCAAACTGCTGCCGCTGCTGCTGGTCGCGATGGCGGCGCTGATGTTCGTGCCGGCCGACGCGCAGGAAGCCGCGCCGAAGCCCGAATTCGACGACGCGCCCGTCACCGACGTGCTGAAATGGGCCCAGCAGTCCATCGGCGTCGGTTTCATTTACGACGGCGAGGTACTGAACGACCCGGCCAGCGGGCAGATCCGCCGCGTCACCGCCAAACACGTCGCGCCGGACACCAAGGCCGAGAAGACCTTGCTGCTGTTCGAGCTGCTGAAGCGCTGCGGGCTGGTTGCCTTTGAGGTCGGGGGCATGCCCGGCCCCACCTACCACCTGTACAGCGCCGACGGCGCCGCGCGCAACGCCGTGATCGTCAAGACCCCCGAAGAACTGAGTGACCTGTACTTCGGCTCGCTTTCCGTGCAGCTCAAGCGCAGCGCCGTGCAGGCGGTGGCGGCGCGGGTGCGCCCGAAGCTGTCACAGGGCGTCGGCAGCATCGAGGTGTTTGAGAACACACAGAGCATGATCATCACCGACTTCGCCGACCGTTTGCGCGCGGCGTGGGAGATCGTACAGGCGGCGGAAAACCAGGCTCCGCGCGACGACGACCTCGTCGTGGAAACCTACGTCGTCAAGAACGGCGTGGCGGACCGCTTCCGCGCCGGAATGGAGCGCCTGCGCGAAGGCGGCGAAAACTGGAAGGCGACGGTCAACGAGAACTCGAACCTGCTGCTGATCAGCGGGCGGCGCGACGAGGTCAGCCGCGTGCTGGCCCGCCTGCGGCAGCTTGATTCCGGCGAGCCCGACCCGAACTTCGAGGAAAGCACCGGCACCATCAAGCTGATCTTCCTGAAGCCGAGCGACGCCGTGGCCACCCTGCGCCAGATGTTCGAGAGCGAACTGGCATCGGGCAGCGTGCAGATCGGCGGCTTCGAACGCGACCGCAAGGTGGTTTTCCGCGGCAGCAACTACGACCTGGAGCGCGCCAGGGCGGCCGTGAAGGCAATCGATACCAAACCGGAGAAGAAATAGCCCCCGCAGCCCGTCCCCTCTAGAATGCCGCCATGGCACGCATACACGGAAAACTGCTGGGTCTCGGGCTGGGCGCCGGACTGTTGCTGGGCGCCTGCGCCGGGCCTGCGTTGCCGCCGCCCGACGACGACCCGGTACTGCACGAGACCACCATCGAGCGCTACGAGGGCACCGCGATCTCGCTGGAAGAGCTGGAATCGATCCGCTATTCCGCCATCGCGACCGCCAACACCGTCGCGCGCATCGAGCGCGAGCTGCACGAGCCGTGGGCCGAGACGCGCTCGCCGGACGAAATCCTGCGCGTCGTCAACGACCGCAGCCCGTCCGACATGCGCCTCGCCATGACGCTGTGGGAAACCGCCGAGCCCAAGGGCGCCGGGCACGACCGCGAGCTGTTTCACGAGTTCGGCTTCTACAGCAACCAACTCATGCCGATGGACTTCAGCCCGCGCGCCAAGCCGGAAACGCTGGCCCTGCTGACGCGCCGGATGCTCGAGAAGCACGACGACACCACACCGCGCGGCAAGCTGCTGGCGGCCTGGAGGCACTTCGCGCCGCTTGTGGTTGACCGGGGCGACGACTACCTGGCCTCGAACTGGGTGATTGAGCTCGACTACATCCAGCCCGTCACCATCGAGCAGACCGAGAGCCTGCTGGGCCCGCACATGCGCTGCGACATCGTTTCCGACGGCGGCGTCAGCTTCCCCGGCCCCGCGGACACGTACGAGGGCTACAGCGCGCCGGCGCTGCTGCTTGACCTGCTCACGCCGGGGCCGAGCAGCCCGGTCAGCGACGCCATCGCGGCACTGGACGAGCTTGCGCAAGGGCACCCCGTGCGCCTGCCGTTCAGCATCTCGGACGGGCGGCACGACGACGTCGACGAGGTTGACGAACAGTTCATGCGCGCGGTTTTGAGCGGGCTCAGCCAGGGCGCCGCCGAGCTGGAGGCGCTCCCGAGCGCCGCCGTCCGGCTGACCGTGACGTTCTCGTACCTGGTGGACATGGCGGAGGCGCGCTCGACGCTTTCATTCCATCGTCTGGGCGGCAAGTGGGAGCTGGAGTTGTTCGACTACCAGCCCGCCGCTGCCAGCCTCGTCGGCGGCAACGCCCGGCTTGACCTGATGCCCGGCGTCCGCGAGCTGGCCCGCCGCAACCAGGGCGGCTGATTCAACTCTCCACCCTCTTCCGATGCGCGTGGCACAGATTGCCGGAAGCACAGTGTGCTTCTCAGGCAACATCTGCTTTGCAGATTCCTGCCTGTGGTCGCGGCGCGTTTGCCGTGACGGACTGGGCTTCGCTTCGCTCAGCCCCACAGGCAAGATTGCCTGTGCCACGCGAAGAAGCAGGGTTTCGCCTCTCTACCCGGAGTCACGCGCACCTTCACTCAGTCTTTCCGCTCCAAATGGCAAACCGGCCGGGATGTCCCGGCCGGCTTGAGACGCGGAAAGGGTCTAGTCTTCAGGGTGAATGATGATCAGCTTGCGGATGATCTTGTTGGTGGGCAGCAGTTTCTGGAAGAACTTGTGCAGGCCTTTGTTGCTGAAGCTCTCATTGCACTTGGCCGTGATCGTGGCGTTGGTTTCCTCGCTGTCGATCATGGCGTAGGCGACCCAGGCGCGCTGCTGAAGCTCCCAGCTTTCCTTCACGTAGTCGCTGTCGAGGCTGGCCTCGATGATGTCGACGTTGGTTTCGCTGGGCGTGCTGCGCAGGGCGCTGAAGGCGCGGCGCAGGACGTCCTTGTTGGCGTCCGGGCCACGTTCGAGTTCGCCCTGGATGGCGGCGTGAACATACGGCAGGCCGGCGGTGTCCTTCAGGGCCTGCAGCATCTGCAGGGCGTTGACGCGCGACTGTGCGGGCATGTTCGCGTCCTGGGCCATCATGCCGACGCCGGCCAGGACCGCTTCGCGGTTTTCAACCTGGTTCATCAGGCTCGAAAGCTTGCCGACGCAGGACTGGCTGGTCTCTTCGCGCAGCATGTTCAACTGTTCCTCGAGGGTCGGGTGGGCCGACGGCTCCTGGCGGATCAGTTCGAGCTCATAGGCGCGCTCGAGGCTGCCGACCTGCGAGTGCGTAACCTGCTGCCCGACGGCACGAAGCTCGTCGACGGTGCAGGTACCCTTGAACAGCTTGTGCTCGACGAGGGCCTTGGCGGCGTCCTTGGCGGCGCGGGTGCCGGCCCAGGTCACCTGCTTCAGCAGCTCGGCCTTCCACTCGTTGATCAGGGCCTTGTCGTACTCGCCTTCGTAGCCTGAGTCCTGCATCTCGAGGCGCTTGCGCAGCTCGGTCAGGATGACTTCCTGGTGCGGGGCGTTGATCGCCATGAAGTTGCGGATCGACTGCTCGTCCTGGTCCAGCGCGTTCGGCACCTGGTCGTCGGGACCGTCACCGAAGGTGAAGCTGCGCTGGGCAAACGGGTGATAAAGGAAGTAGTGCTTGCCGTTGATCAGGTTGAAGCACACGATCACTTCGCGCCCCAGGGCTTCGTCCGCCGGGGCGGGCTCGAAGGCCTCGAGGGTGACTTCCGATCCCGCGGCGAGGTCGCCCTTGATGAGCTCGTCGCAGCGCAGGGTCAGGCGGTCGCCGGCGGCCGTGCGGTTCAGGCTCGTGAACTCGCCGCGGGCGATGAACATCGAGTCCTTGGCCAGGTCGAACATCGTGAAGTTAGCCTGCAGCGCACTGGACAGCAGAACTGCCACGGTGACGACTGCCAGTGTTGCGATTGCCTTCCGCATGTTTGTTTCCTCTTTTATGACGCTCGCTGAATCAGCCTTGGTCTCTGTTTAGTGGCCCTTGCCGTCAGCGCCGAGAATCAGGGTCGTGTAGGGGAACTTCATGGCGGATTCCGCCGCCTGCTTCAGCACGGCGTCCGCTTCACCCAGTGCCACCAGGTAGTCCTGGGCAAGGATGGTGGTCTTGCCTTCCGCGTCGACAGTGCGGGCGGCCGCGAGGGCGACGATGGCCGCCTTCACTTCCGCGTCGCCGAGACCGTTGGTCTCGCGGTTGTCGATCAGGGCTTTGAGCTCCGCCACGTGGGCGTCCTGGCTGCGAAGGTCGCGGGATGCGATCAGCGCCTCGCGCAGCAGGTCCTTGTTCGTGTCGACATCCGCCTTCAGCAGGCCCTTCACCAGGTTCAGGGTGCGGTTGCGGGGCTCGGCGCCGTCGTAGTCCGCCTTGGGGCGAATCAGCCCTAGGGCGCGGACGATCACCATCTTGACGTTGTCGTCCGTGGCGAGGTCGTACTCGTTCAGCAGGCGGTTGATGGCCTGCCCGCGGTCGACGTACTCAAGCGACATGGCGCCGAGGCTGGTGGTGCTCCAGCTCGGGTCGGAGAACATGACTTCGAGAAGACCGTCAAGGGCGCCCTCGGCCGGGTGGCGACCGGCGGCCGTCAGAAGCTGGTTGCGTTCCTCGGTGCCGGCGGCGCTGAGCTTGCACAGGTCCAGGATGCGGGTGCGCTGCTCGGCGTTCATCTGCGGGGCGTACACGTCGTGGTGCCAGGACAGCTCGATCGAGCAGTCCACCGAAAGACGGCTGCCGTTGAGCGAGATGGCGTCGAGCATGCGGTCGATGGTCAGCGGGCTGACCTCGGGCTCGGCCACCAGGTTCTTCACGAAGTCGATGGTCTTGTTCAGGTCGCCCTGCGACTCATCCTTCGTGACGGTCCCGCGCTCGTCGGAGAGGACGATGTAGCGCCCGTCCTCACGGCGATGCAGGAAGTAGATGGCTTCGCCGCTGCGCAGGTCGGCATCGTAGTCGGCCAGCTTGAGCTGACGGATGCTGACGAAGCGCAGTTCGGTGCCCGGCTGCGACGTGCCCTTGATGGTCGAGTTGACCTGAAGGATCGCTTCGCGGCGGACGTAGTCTTCACCGTTCTGCCACTTGCCGTCGTTGATGCGCTTGTACTTGGCGGCGTCCAGGCCGACCTCGGTCAGCTTGACATCCTCGACGCTCTGGAGCTCGCCTACGACGATCTCCTGGGCGGTGTTGGCAAGCTGCTGCACCGTGGTGCGGTGCGGGATGTAGTTCCGCGCTTCCGCCGAGGCTTCGACCGCAACGATCATCGCCAGCAGTGCCAGGGCGCAGAATAGGGTCTTGGTTTTCATCCTGTAACCTCGAGTTTCTTTCGTTCGTTCCGTGGGGTTCACAACCTTGCCGGATTCATTATGGAGCGTTGGGGTCGCGGTTCTTGCCCGGCAGGTGCTGGGTGTCGAGCGCGTTCAGGTCGTTCTGGATGAACGAGTAGCCGAAGCCGTTCTGCCAGATGACCTGGGCCGGGTCCATGATGGTGCCGACTTCGCCGGAGTTCAGACCGACAGCCTGGGCGATCAGGTTGCTGTGCAGGGCACCCAGGTGGCGTGAGTATTCGATGACTGCTTCTTCTTCCGTGTGGCCCGGGGTGGTGGGCTTGAGCACCGGGGCGTTCTTGTAGTCGAGGGCGAACAGGTCGCCGAAGCAACCGGTCGGGCTCGCCACCGAGGTGAAGCCGCCGCCCGCGTTCTGCGGGATGGCGCCCAGGTTTTCCACGTTCTCGTTGTCCACGTTGTCGTTGATGGTCACGCCCAGGGCCTGCGTAAGCTGCGGGGCGCCTGCGGGCAGCAGCTTGGTCAGAAGCACCAGCCCGAGCTCGCTGTAGTTCTTGTTAAGGAAGCGGCTCTGCGGCGGCGGGAAGTCGCCCGGGCTGTTGGGCGGCGGGCTGGTCCAGCCGAACATCACCGAGCCCTGGCTGCCGGACGGGTAAGCCTGGCGGTCCACCTGGTACAGCACCTGGCCGCTGGGCAGCACGATGCGCACGACGGGCGCGGTGACGAAGTTGATGTCGAGGCTCTTGGGCGACCAGACCAGGAAGCCGAACTGGTCGCGTTCGCGGATGCGGGTGCCGTCGGCGTTGCGGCGGAACCACTGGCTCATGAAGCTCAGCATCAGCGGGTACTGGTTGTTCACCTCAATGTGCGTCGGCGACTGTTCCTTGATCAGGTAGCCGCTGAAGCCCGCGGTGGCCAGCGCCTGGATGGTGTCGGCGAAGAACGCGCCGATCACGCCGCCGGGGCCGTCGTCAGAGTCACGACCCGGGTCGATGTACCAGACGTCGTTGTAGAAGCCGGTGATCAGCGGGTTTTCCACGGCGAAGGTGAAGACCGTGACGCCGAACAGGGGCTCCGTGCCGGGTGTGCCCACGGCCGAGCCGCCCGGAGGGCCGGCAAACTTGCCGTCGCAGCCCGAGCCGGTCATCGCGAGCGAGCCGAGAAGCCCGGTCAGGAGAAGGGCGGGGAAGATTGCGAGTAGCTTACGCATTTGAGTTTCCTTGCCTTGTTTGATCCGCAGGGGTGCGGGGATCTGTCCTCAAAGTTCCTTAGCGGTCCGAGCCGGGAAGCGTGCTCTGCGGGCCCGGGTTCATCCAGTCGCCGTTGACCGTGTCCTGCATCCGCAGAAGGTCTTCCACCACGAACTGGAATTCCTTGCCCGATGCGATGAAGGCGGTCATGTCGAAGATGACGCTGATGTTCATCAGGTCTTCCTGGTTGTTCACCACGCCCGGCAGGGCGAAGGCACTGTCAACCAGCCCGACGCCGTAGCCGATCAGGTGGTTGCCGATGGCGGCCAGGTAGTACGAGTAGGTCACGCCGTCGTCGATGCTGATGGTCGAGCCGGTGCCGGCCGTGGTCTGCTGCCAGTTGTCCGAGAAGCGCTTCATGTAAACGCCGCCGCCCGCGTCAATCGGGCCGCCGCCGCCGAAGTAGTCCGGTACGGGCACGCCCTGCAGAGTGCCGATGTTGGTTTCGATGTGCGTGTTCTCGGCGGGTGACTCGTGCCATGCCGCGGCCAGGAGACCGGCCGGCGCGCCCACGCCGTCGTACTGCCATTCCAGGATGTTGTGCATCGGCGGGTTGACCCGGACGATGTTGTTCGAGCCGGTGCCCGGGGGCGTATTGGCGGTGGTCTCCTGCTGCGCGGCAACCGGCGGGCTGGCGCTCAGCAGCGGGCTGACCGGGTAGACCGTGATGGCCGAGACTTCATGGATCGAGATCGGCATCGAGGCGAACTCGACGCTCTCGTACTGGACCGGGGCGTTGCCCGGCACGGCGGCCGTGAGCACCGCGCCGTTGACGTCGCGCAGGAACCACTGGTTCTGCAGCGAAAGCGTCCAGGTGGCGATGAACTCGTAGGCTTCGGGGCCGCTGGTGGTCGGCGGGCCCGGGGGAGGCGCAGCCGCGGTGGTGACGCTCGGGTCAGGCCAGCCGCCGCCCGGCGACTTGTAGATGTCGTGCGTGTAGTGCCAGTCGGGAACCGGCGCCGGCGTCGGGCAGGTCGGGTTGTCCGTGCAGCCGTTGAACATGTTCATGGCCCACAGGTCATTGCCGGGGGCCGGCAGTTCCGGGAAAGCGTTCCACAGCAGGCCCGTGAACGTGTTGACGTCGATGCTGGCGTCGCCGGTCACCGGGTCGATCACCTCCGACGGCAGGTTGTAGTGCACGATCGGCGTCTTGCGGACCGGGAACTGTTCAACCTGCTTCACACCGTTGAACACGATGCCGTCAGAACCACAGCCAGCCAGTAGGCCGAAAACACCGAAGGCTGCTAGAACGACTAAACGCTTCATAAAGTCTCTCCTGGCTTCAGAATCCGACTCGTGGCCGGGCTCGGGGTCAATCGGGGCACTGCCATGATCAGCTAACTAAGCGCAAGGCGTGCCAAACATACAAACCGGCGTAAATCCTTCATACCAGGCCTGTTATGACTTGGCTTCGGAACCAACGTATCCACCGTGTGGGTAAAACTTATACATACGCACGGGTGGGTAGTTCCAATCATTCCACCGCTGCTGCCTGCTTCAACCACGCGCAGTTGCTGCTTAATAATAGGAGGGGTTCAAATCCGGGGTCCGTTCATGCTACGCGGGGAAGCCCGTCGGTCAACCGGTTGCCCGGAATTCCAACCATCAATACAATCCCCGCCCCGGGTTTTCTGACACTCCGGAGAACGGCGTGACCGACAATGCTCCCAAACCGCACCGCACGATCGAGGGAAACCTCGTCGCCGGTAATGCACGCTTCGCCATCGTCGCGAGCCGCTTCAACGATTTCCTCGTGAGCAAACTGGTTGAGGGCGCGCTCGACGGCATCCGGCGACACGGCGGCGACACCGGCAACGCCACGCTGGTCTGGGTCCCCGGCGCCTACGAGATCCCGCTGGTCGCGAAGAAGCTGGCCGAGTCGGGCAACCACGACGCCGTGATCTGCCTCGGCGCCGTCGTGCGCGGCAGCACCCCGCACTTCGATTACGTCGCCGGCGAGGCCGCCAAGGGCATCGC
>JAGQRI010000005.1 GCA_020425515.1 Planctomycetota bacterium
GCAATCGCACGCGAGGCCGCATCGTCGAAACCGGGCTCCATGAAAATGGCGTCGGCGCCGCCTTCCTTCAGCATGCTTTCGATTTCGCGGCGCTCTTCGACGGTCGGGTTGGAGCCTGGCGTGCGCTGGATGACGCCGACCTGCTCCAGCCCGAACTCGCGCGCGAAGTACGGAAAGGCGTCGTGATTGGAAACGAACTTGCGGCGCTTCAATGCCTTCACCTTCGGCTGAAACTCTTCGCGCAAGGCGTTGAAATCCGCTTCCAGCTTCGCCAGGCGCAGCGCATAGCCCGGTGCGTGGGCCTGGTCGATCTCGCTCAAGGCCTTCGCGATGGTCGCGGCCTGGTGCATAGCCCCCTCGATGCTCAGCCAGACGTGCGGGTTGTGCGCGCCATGGTCGTGATCTTCGTCGTGCTCGTCTTCGTCACCCAACAGCCAACTCTCCGGGATCTCCGACGAGCAGTTGACCAGCTTGACGCTCGCGGCCTCAGCGAGCTTCTTCGCATCGAACGGCTCCAGCCCGAGCCCGTTGACCAGCAGCAGGTGGGAATCCTGCAGACGCCGGCGGTCGGCGATGGTCGGCTCGTACTCGTGCGGATTCCCGCCGTCGGCCGGCAGCAAATCGACCTGCGCGTCTTCACCGGCAATTGCCATAGCGAGGCTGGCAAGGTGCGGCGTGCTGGCCATCACGCGCAGCTTCTCGCCTTCCTTCAACGGCTTCGGCCCCGATGAACCGCAGCCCGCCAGCATGGCGAGCATAAAGATGGATGGAATGAACCACTTCACCGCGGCGTCCTGACCTGCAAAGCGCAGGATGTTATACCAGCGGATGGCTTTTGCAAGTCGCTTGCAAACCTAACCCGGCGCGAAATTGGATCGGTGTATTGCGCGGCTCAGGATTCGCGCTTATATTGAGAATGAGTTTCAAGATAAGTGGCACGTGGTTGCCACACCGGAATTGCGATCATGACGAAGACTCACCTGCCCACCGCACCGCTTTCCACCTTCACGCCGCACGACGGCGAACTCGAGGTGGTCGAAGTCCACGACTCAGACGGCAACGTCAAACGCATGTGCGAGCTCGGCATCTGCCCCGGCAAGCACGTCACCATCGTTCGCCAGGGCGACCCCGCCATCCTCACGGTCGGCGACTCACGCTTCGCGCTTTCCGGCGAACTCCTTACCCGCGTTTACGTACGTCCCGTCAGCTAGCAGGCCCCGCGATGTCCAGCAGTACCCTCGACAAACTCCCGGTCGGCGCATCGGCTCGCGTCCAGGACGTATCCGGCGACCCCGCGCTGCAGCAACGCCTGCTTGAGATGGGTGTGCTGCCCGGCACCGAAGTCACCGTCGTGCGCTTTGCGCCACTCGGCGACCCGATGGAAATCAAGGTCATGGGTTACAGCCTCAGCCTGCGCCGCAGCGAGGCCGCCCACGTCAGCGTCGAGGTGGCGTCATGACCGAAGGCCACGCACGCCACGACCGGCACACCGTCGCCCTGATGGGCAACCCGAACACCGGCAAGAGCAGCCTGTTCAGCGCGCTGACCGGCACGCGGCAGAAGGTCGCCAACTTCCCCGGCGTCACCGTCGAGGCCAAGATCGGCACCGCGCGTTTCGAGAACTCCGAACTGACCATCATCGACCTGCCCGGCACCTACAGCCTGGCCGCGCGCTCGCCCGACGAGCGGGTCGCCACCGACGCACTGCTGGGGCGCATCGACGGCACGGCAAAGCCCGACGGCGTCATCATCGTGCTTGACGCGTCAAGTCTCGACCGCAACCTCTACCTCGGCACCCAGGTGCTCGAGTTCGGGTTGCCGGCCGTGGTCGCCCTGACGATGGTGGACGTGGCCGAATCGCGCGGAATTACCGTCGACGTGAAGAAGCTCTCCGAAGTGCTTGGCGTGCCTGTCGTCGAAATCAACGCGCCGAAGGGGCGCGGCATTGACGAACTCAAGAGCACCCTGCACCGCACGCTGCACCACCCGGGCAAGGTACTGGAACTCGAGTACAGCGAAGACTTCCTGCGCGGCGTGGACACGCTGCACGAGAAGCTCTGCGACCTCGGCGTCAAGCTCGGCTTCAAGCCCGCCCGCCCCGAGGCCCTGCGCCTGCTGGTGGACGGCGCCGGCCCGTTCTTCGACGATTGCGAGGCCGTCGGCGGCGAAGAGTTCGTGAACACCTTCTTCGAAATCCGCGAGCGGGCTTCCGCCGGGCGCAGCCTCAGCATGATCGAAGCGCAGGCGCGCTACGGAACCATCGGCAAGTGGATGCAGGAGGTCAAGCAGACCGAAGCACGCGAGGGGCGCACCAAGACCGACGTCGTCGACGGCATCCTGACCCACAAATTCTGGGGCTCGCTGGTGTTCGTCCTGGTGATGGGGCTGATCTTCCAGAGCATCTACTCGTGGTCGGGCCCGCTGATGGACCTGATCGACGGCGGCTTCGGCGCGCTCGGTGACTGGGTCGGCGGCATGATGGCCGACGGCGCCCTCAAATCGCTGGTCGTGGACGGCATCATCGCCGGCGTCGGCGGCGTGCTGATTTTCCTGCCGCAGATCCTGGTGCTGTTCCTGTTCATCGCCATCCTCGAAGACCTGGGCTACATGGCCCGCGCAGCCTTCCTGATGGACCGGCTGATGTCGCGCTTCGGGCTGAACGGGCGCAGCTTCATCCCGATGCTGAGCGGCTTCGCCTGCGCGATCCCGGCCATCATGGGCACGCGCGTGATCGAAGACCGCAATACGCGCCTGACCACCATCTTCCTCGCGCCCTTCATGAGCTGCAGCGCGCGCCTGCCGGTCTACGTGCTGTTCATCGCGGCGTTCGTGCCGGAAATGAAAGTGCTCGGCTTCATCGAACTGCAGGGGCTGGTGCTGTTCGCGATGTACTGGGTCGGCGTCCTGGCCGCGATCCCGACCGCGCTGGTATTGAAGAAAGGCATCCTCAAATCCAAGGTCACGCCGTTCCTGCTGGAGCTGCCCAGCTACAAGACCCCGCGCGTCAAGGCCGTCGCCCGCACGCTATGGGAGCGCGCCGGCAGCTTCGTGAAGCGCGCGGGCACGATCATCCTGGCGGTCTCGGTACTGGTATGGGCAGCCGGCTACTTCCCGCACTCGCAGTCGGTCGACGACACGTACGACGCCGAGATCGCGAGTGTGGAGGCCGAGTACCCCGAAGCCGTCGTGAACTTCAACCCGGAAGAAGACGACGAGTCGCTGCTCGCACAGTTCAAGGCCATCGACGACGCCCACGAGGAACGCGTAGCGGCACTCGAAGAGGAAGGCGCCGAAGACCTGGAAGAAGCCACCGCCGAATCAAAGAAGCAACGCAACGCCGAGATGGCAAAGCTGTCGGGCAAGTCACGCCTGGCCGCAGATGCACTCAACGACTACGCCTCCTGGAAAACACTGCAGGAGCAGCGCGGCGACGTCGAAAACCGCCGCGCCGGCGAACACCTTGAAGAAAGCTTCCTTGGACAGGCCGGGCACGCCATCGCGCCGGCCGTGGCGCCGCTGGGCTGGGATTGGCGCATCGGCATGGCGGCCATCGCAAGCTTCCCGGCGCGCGAGGTGATCGTCGCGACGCTGGGCACCATCTTCAACCTCGGCAGCGACCAGGACGAGGAATCGGACAGCCTGCGCGACGTTATCAAAGATGCGAAACGCGCCGACGGCACGCCCCTGTTCACGCTGGCGACGGGGCTGTCGATCATGGTGTTCTTCGCCCTGTGTGCGCAGTGCGCCGCGACACTGGCCGTGATGCGCCGCGAGACCAACTCGTGGAAGTGGCCGATCGCCAGCTTCCTGTACATGACCACACTGGCCTATTTCGCTTCGCTGGTGACTTACCAGGTAGCGCACGCACTAGGGGCATAACAAAAGCCCCGGGGCCGGCGGGAACCGCCGGACCGAAGACAGGAACTCACAGCATGTTCGAGTACGTAGCCATCGCCGCCATCATCCTCGCCGCTGCCGGGTTCGCCGGCTGGCGCGCCTGGCAGACCCTGCGCGTGGCCAAGGGCGACAAAGCCTGCGGCGGCTGCGACAAGTGCGGCGACTGACCCCGGCCAAAAACGTAACGCCAGGACGCAAAGCTGCGCCACGAGTCTGTTGTATCCTTACCGCTTTCCCCGTTGAGGAGAGAGGTCATGCAGGAACCTGAGGATCGGATTGCCTCAATCGTTTACGAACTTGGTGAGATGATTCATCGCCGACTTGGCCCCGGCCTGTATGAGTCGGTATACCGGGACATTCTCGCCTACGAGCTTCGGAAGCGTGGACTACAGGTTGAGATCGAAGTGCCCGTTCCGTTGGTTTGGGACGAGCTTCGTTTCGATCGCACCTACGCGGCGGACATTGTTGTGGAAGGCCTCGTGATCGTTGAAGTCAAAGCGGTCTCCGAACAGCACCCGATCCACAAAGCACAGGCACTTACGCACACCCGGTTACTGAACAAGCGTCTGGGTCTGGTGGCCAATTTTGGGCTGATCCTGTTCAAACAGGGGTTCCAGCGCGCGGCCAACGGAATGCCTGAGTGACGCCGCCGCGGCACAGACAGCGCGCGAATCAGTGTAGACTCGTGGCGCGCCATGGCGTCCTGGTGTTTTGCAGTTTGGGCCAATGCGGCAAAGTTTTTCCAACTGAGTTCTTGCACAGCGCCAAAGCTGCGTTATTTCTATTCGCCTTGGCTTAGGCCGGGAACATAAAAGGAAGTGCCGCGCGTCTTCGGGTGAAGGCGAGCGAGCGCCAGGGAAACAGAGTGAAGAAGCCGCACACGATCCGACCGATCAGCCGACCGTAACCCGGTCCGCGTTGCTGCTTTCACTTTGAAATTCTCGGGACGTTCCACTGCGCTGGCGTTAGGAAGCGAAAGCTTCCGAAGCCGCGACGCCGATTCTCAGCGTCGCATTCGCATAGGGCGTCCACAGACGGAGGGACGCCATGCCCACCACAACCGAATTCACCCAGGACACGCTCGCTGACGCGCTCAGCCGGATCGTGCGTATCAAACGCGTTTCCGGCAACGAGCACGAAGTCATCGAGTGGTTCAAGGCGCAGTTCGGCAAGCACGGGCTGCAGTTCAAGCACACCGGGCGCAACCTGTTGGCATGGCGCGGGCAGGGCGACAAGCGCCTGCTGTTCAACACCCACACCGACACCGTGCCGCCCAACCACGGCTACACCCGCGACCCCTGGGACGGCGCGCGCGAGGACGGCAAGGTCTGGGGGCTCGGCAGCTCCGACGCCGGCGGCTGTTTGATAGGCATGTTCCATGCCCTGCTCAGCGCCGACTTTGACGAGTCGAAGTGCACGCTGATGTTCGCCCCCACCTGCGACGAAGAAACCCAGGGTGAAGGTTTCGAGCATTTCCGCAACGAGATCCCCGAGTTCGAGGCCTGCGTCACCGGCGAGCCGACCGACTGCGAAGTCTGCACGGCCGAGCGTGGCATGTTCAAGCTCGACATGCGCACGGCCGGCAAAAGCAGCCATGCCGCGCGCCCCTGGCAGGGCGACAACGCGGCCTACCACGCGGCGCGGGACATCCTGAAAATCGAAGCGCTCTACGAAGGATTTGAGGAACGCGACGACCTGCTGGGCCGCACGACGCTCGCGGTCACGATGGTCAACGGCGGCGTCGCGCGCAACGTCGTGCCCAGCGAGATCGACTGGGTAATCGACGGACGCACCATCGAGCAGCTCGACAACGCCGAAACGATCAAGCGCATCAAAGAAGCCATGAGCGAGCACACGAAAGTGCAGCGCGAGAAAGCCCGTTTCGGCGTCTGGAAGCGCGATGAAAATGACCCGCTGGTGAAGTGCGCGTGCAGCGCCAGCGGCAAGCAAGGCGTGTCGGCGTTCGGCGGCGTAAGCGACGCCTGGTGGAACGACAAGGCGCAGGGGCTGATCGTCGGCCCCGGCTTCCCGAAGCTAAGCCACGCGGCAAACGAGTATATCGAGGAAAAAGAGCTGTTCCGCGGCTACCAGATCTACAAGAAGACGGCGGAGTTGTTTCTGGAAACGTAGCGCAGGCCTCCGGCCTGCACCGGCCGTGGGCGTCCCGCCCACGGCACCCGCAGGCCAGAGGCCAGCGGGCGGTGCAGGCGAGACGCCTGCGCTACGAAAGGCGACCCATGTGGGCAGGAAGATTCAGCGGCAAGCCGGACAAGCTGATGCAGGAAT
>JAGQRI010000283.1 GCA_020425515.1 Planctomycetota bacterium
GGGCTCGATATCGTGGTCAACAACGCCGGCGTCACGCGCGACAACCTGCTGATGCGCCTGAGCGATGAGGACTACGACACGGTGCTGGACACCAACATGCGCGGCGCTTTCAACATCACGCGCGCCGCGGCCCGCCCCCTGATGAAAAGCAAGAACGGGCGGCTGATCAATATTGCCAGCGTCGTCGGCATCGCGGGAAACGCGGGCCAGGCCAACTACGCAGCCAGCAAGGGCGCGATGATCGCCTTCACCAAGTCGGTCGCGAAGGAACTCGCCGGGCGCGGGGTGACAGCGAACGTAATCGCACCGGGATTCATCGAGACCGACATGACCGACTCGCTTGAAGACAAAGTGAAAGACGAGATCAAACAGGGCATCCTGCTAAGCCGCTTCGGCCAGCCCGACGATATCGCCAACACGGCCGTGTTCCTGGCGTCAGATGCAGGCGCCTACATCACTGCCCAGGTAATCGTAGTTGACGGCGGCATGACGGCATGACGGAACGCGGGCGTCCCACCCGCACACAACCGGAAGCGTCAATGGACACACAAAGAGGCTGGCACAGTCGTGGCTACCTGCCGCATTTTGACGGCCCCGGAGTAACCCAGGCGATCACCTTCCGGTTGGCGGATTCGCTGCCCAAAGAGGTGGTTGAGCGCTGGCAGAACGAACTTCAGCCCTACACGCCCGAAGACCGGAAGCGCGAACTTCGAAGACGCATCCACGAATGGCTCGATGCCGGGCATGGCGAGTGCCTCCTGCGCAGATCGGACGTTGCTGTTGTGGTGCAAGATGCGTTGCTGCACTTCGACGGTGAGCGATACGAACTCCTGAACTGGTGCGTGATGCCGAATCACGTTCATACGCTGATCAATCCCTTGCCCAGGTATGCCCTTTCCGGCATCGTGCACTCTTGGAAGTCCTTTACAGCCAAAGCGATCAACCGGGTCCTGCGGAGACAAGGCCAGGTGTGGATGCCCGATTACTTTGACCGGTACATGCGGGACAAGAAACACTTCGCTGCGGCGATGAAGTACATTGACGAGAACCCGACACGGGCGAAGCTCTGTGTCGATCCTGCTGACTGGCCCTAGTGTGGGGCCGGGGCGCGTTTCGAGTAATGCTTGGGCGGCCGGGACGGCCGCGCTCCGTTATGGCAAACACCAAACGAACCACGCGTATCCTGCGCCCGGACCTGCCGGCCGGTGTCCTGTCGCAACGTGAAGCGCTTGAAAAACTGGATACGCTGACGGAAGACGCCCATGTCGGCGGCGGCAAGGCGCGTATCGAGAAACAGCACGCGGGCGGCAAACTCACGGCGCGCGAGCGCATCAACCTGCTCTGTGACGAAGGCAGCTTCGAGGAAATCGACGCCTTCGTCACCCACAACGTCAGCGCTTACGGGCTGGCCGACAAGAAGCCGCTCGGCGACGGCGTCGTGACCGGTGTCGGGCGAGTCTACGGGCGCCCGGTGTACGTGTTCGCGCAGGACTTCACCGTGTTCGGCGGCAGCCTCGGCGAGCGCTACGGGGCCAAGATCGTCAAGATCATGGACCAGGCGCTCAAGAACGGCTGCCCGATCATTGGCTTCAACGATTCCGGCGGCGCGCGCAT
>JAGQRI010000284.1 GCA_020425515.1 Planctomycetota bacterium
GAGCGCAACTTGCGCGTCAGCTTCAACTCGTCGCGGCTTGTTCGCTGCTCGCTGAAAAACTTCTTCCATACATCCGGTAGCACGCTCACACCCCCTCGGTCGACCGAGTTTATCGAATGTCAGAAACTTCGCCAGTCGCACTGAACTTGCGGTGAAATGGCATCACCGCCATACTCCCGGCCGACCCGCAGCCCACCAGCAAGGAGACATTCATGGCCATCGTCGAATGCGTGCCCAACTTCAGTGAAGGACGCCGCAGTGAAGTCCTGGATCAGATCGCGAACGCAGTGACATCCGTCCCCGGCGCGAGGCTGCTCGGCTACGAGGCTGACGCGGACCACAACCGCAGCGTCTTCACCATCGTCGGCGATCCCGAGAGCGTGTCGGAAGCCGCGTTCATGGCCTGCAAGAAAGCGAGCGAGCTGATCGACCTGCGCGAACACAGCGGCGAACACCCCCGCATGGGCGCAACCGACGTGATCCCGTTCATCCCGATCAGCGAAATCAGCATGCAGGACTGCGCGCTGCTGGCGGAGAACCTGGGCAAGCGCATCGGCAGCCAGTTACAGATCCCGGTCTTCCTTTACGGCGACGCCGCCCACGACGAAGCGCGGCGCAACCTCGCCGACGTGCGCAAGGGTGAGTTTGAAGGTTTGAGCGTCGAAATCGGTACCAATTCGGCGCGCACGCCGGACTACGGCCCGAACCAGATCCACCCCAGCGCCGGCGCAACGGCCGTGGGCGCGCGATTCTTCCTGATCGCCTACAACGTGAACCTGGAGACGACAGACCTGAAACTCGCCAAGAAGATCGCCAAGACCATCCGCGAAAAGAACGGCGGCATGCCCGGCGTGAAGGCGATGGGCTTCGAGCTCAAGGAAGAAAACTGCGTGCAGGTCAGCATGAACCTGGTGGACTACCGCAAGACCTCACCGGCGCAGGCCTTTCATCGCATTGCCGAACTGGCGGAGGAAGCCGGCGTCGAGATACGCAACAGCGAAGTCGTCGGGCTGCTGCCGCAGGAAGCGCTTGAATTGTGCGCTCGCCAGACCATGGAAATGAAAAAGTTGCAGGCCATGGAAGGCGCCGGGCGTGTATGGCTGAATCAGTTCGCAGCGGAGACCCTGAAGCTTCGGGACTTCGCGCCGGAAGCACAAATCATCGAACTGAAAATGGAAGACTTCGAGGACGGCATGGAACGCTTTCACTACCTGAAGAGTATTTCGGAATTCGCCGCGGACCTCGCTTCGGCGGCGCCCACCCCGGGCGGCGGCGCGGCGGCTGCGGTACTGGGCACGACCGGCATCGCGCTGGGAGAAATGGTCGGCAACCTGACGATCGGCAAGAAGAAGTACGCCGAAGTCGAGGGGCAGGTCAAGGATGCCATGGGCCAGTTGACCCCGCTGCGCGAGCCGATGCTGGGCATGTTCGAAAAGGACGCCAAGGCCTTCGACGCGTTCGGCGCGGCGATGAAGCTGCCCAAGGACACCGACGAGCAGAAAGAAGAGCGCAAGAAGGTGATGCAGGAAGCGCTCAAGGGCGCGACGCTGTCGCCGGACGCAACGGCCGAGATGGGCATCAAGGCCCTGCGCCAGGTGTACGAAATCGCCAAGGTCGGCAACAAGCACGCCATCAGCGACTGCGGCTGCGGCGCGCTGGCCCTGAACGCGAGCATCAACGCGGCCGTGCTGAACATGTACATCAACCTGCCGGGCATCAAGGATGAGGAGTTCAAGGCCAAGTACCAGGCCCGCGCCGAGGCGTACGAGAAAGAATCGCGCGAGTTGCTGGAAGGCACGATCAAGGTCGTGCGCGAAGCCATTGCGGGATAGCGGCATCGCCTGCCAGGTGATGAATGCCGGCGGCTTCCTGCCGCCGGTTTTCCATGTGCCGGAAGCACATGGAACTCATGCGCAAGATGCGCATGCCACTATTTGACCGGCGGCCAGACGCGCCCGAACGGGTAGATGCGGAAGATCACCCGCCCCTCGACGCTGTCCCGGTGGAGCCACAACCGGTCGATGCCCGGCGGCACGGTGCGGTGGACGTGAATCGCCAGCCAGCGGCGGCTGTCATTGCTGTGCGTGCGGTTGTCGCCCATCACGAAGATGCGCCCCTCCGGCACGACCAACGGCTCGCCTTCCTCAATGTAATCGCCGAGATCGCCTGGCGCGTACGAGCGGAAAGTTCCGTCCTCGCGCTTCAGGTCTTCGGCGTCGAGGTAGTCTTCCTTCACCTGGGTAAAGTCAGCCTCGCCGGCTTTCTTCAGGAACAGGTTGCCGTCTTCGAACTTCAGCGTGTCACCGGGCAACCCGATCAGGCGCTTCACCAGTTCCGACCCCGGGTCTTCCGGGCTGCGCACGACGACGATATCGCCGCGGTGCAGCTCCGGCGTCATGAAGCCGGGCATCCACTTCACCCACCACTTGTCCTGATTGTTGGCGAGTTCCGGCGTGACGCGCTCAACGATCAGCCGGTCGTTCTCGACCAGCGTGCTCTGCATGCTTGGGCCTTCCACCTGGCTGACTTGCACGACGTACGCGCGCAGCAACAGCACCAGCATCAGGATCTTGGCAACCTCGACGACGACGCTCCAGGCAACGCCCAGCGGCGTCTTCTTGCGGCGGGCGCCCTTCTTGTTCGGCAGGCTGCCCGAGCGCGCAAAGCCGCCCTTGGTGTCCTTGCTGACCTCTTCGTCGCCGTCGTCGACGTCTTCGTCGAGCACGGGCTTCGACAGGCGCAAACTGTCGCCGATCTTGCCCCACAGTGACTTCGGCGCGGCCGGCGCTTTGTTCTGGATCGGGCGCGGCTTGCGTCCGCCCTTGCCGCTCTTGTCCTTGATCGAGCGCCCCTTCAAGGCCTCGTCGGTCAGGTCGGAGCGCACGGCAACCGGCACGACGCGCCCGCTGTCGGTCTTCTTGGTCTTGACGCCGAAATCCTCGGCGGCCATGGCGGGGAAGTCGCCGGCGGCGTATTCCTCCCAACTTACGTCGTCCTGGTCATTGGCCGCGCGGCTGGCTTCGTAGAAATCTTCGGCGTCGTCCTCGGCCGGGATGTCCACGGGCTGCGACGCGACCCGGCGCACCTTCGCGACCGGCGGCTCGTCATCGACGCGCTTGACGCCGCTGGGCGTCAGCACAACGCCGCTGCGCTGCACCTGCTGGGTCGGCTG
>JAGQRI010000028.1:0-24138 GCA_020425515.1 Planctomycetota bacterium
TCCGGCTCCAGCGCCGTGGCGTAGGCCCACGGCAGGTACTCGCCCGCCACGGTCCCGTATGAGCTGCTGCCGGGAAAGTGCCCCAGCTCGTATTCGAACGCACGCACGGCCAGCGCCGGGTCGCCTTCCAGCGCGTCCAGCCCGACCTGCACCAACCCGGAATCGAGCATCTCGGCGTATTCGTCGCCCTTAAACTCATCCCAGTCCGCTTTCGCCAGCGCGTCGGCAAACTGCTTGCGCGTGTCCTGCAGCAGGTCGCTGGCTTTCTGGCCTGCTTCCTCCTTCGCTTTGGCGGCGGCCTTGCGCTCTTCCACGGTGCGGGCGTTCGATTCGCGCGTACGGGCCTCGGTCACCAGTTTCATGGCCGTGACCAGCGCGTCGTTCTGCGCCTTCCAGGCGTCGAGCGCCTTCTGCGAAGCCGGCGAAAGCGAGCCCTGATCGTCGGCCGGCTTGTCGTCATCGTCGAGCAGACGGTCCACCACGGTCTCCAGCAGCTTGCCGCGGCGACCGCCGATGGCGACGAAATTGATGATCCCCTCCCGGTCGATCACGAAGACCGTCGGGATTCCGTACACCTGATAGTTCTTCATGTCCTTTGATGTGCCGAGCACGATCGGGTACGGCATCTCCACGCGTTCGTGAAACGCTTTCAGGTGCGCGATGTACTCTTCAGTGGTAGTGCCGGTGTACAGTTCGCCGCTGCGGTTCGGCTTGAACAGCTCGTCACGGCTGTCCGGCAGCAGCCCGCGCTTGTCGTACTGGCGGGTTACGCCCAGAACGGTCATCCCCTTGTTTGCACGAGACTCGTGCAGGGCCTCCAATCCGGGAATGGAGCCCATGCAGGGCCCTCACCACGTGGCCCAGTAATCGAGAACCACGACCGTGCCCTTCAGGTCGGACAGCTTTTTCGCCTCGCCGCCGATCCATGTTTTGCTGTCCACCTCGGGTGCGGGCTTGCCGATCAGGTCGAGGCGCAGTTGCGCGTAACGCTGCACCGACTTGCGGCGGTCGTACTTCTCCAGTTCGCCGGCCGCCTTGACGTCATCCAGCGCGCCCTGGAACTCGCCCCGGGCTTTCTCGAAATCGCCAAGCACGCAGTAGACGTCACCGATCGCCACGCGCAGCCCCGGCTTGTCCTGGTCCGGCACCTGCTTGTGCAGCTCGAGCAGGCGTTCCAGGGCGAGGTCCAACTCGCCCGTCGCGGGCAGCGCAATCGGCAGCCAGGTCGAGCGGGCGTACGCGGCCTTGCCGCTGTCGGGGAACTTCTTGATCAGCAGCTCCCACGCCTTGACCGAGAGTTTCGGGTCGCTCTCGATGGCCTCCTGGGCGGTGATGTCCAGCCCATCGAGCAGCATGCCGGCGTGTTCTTCGCCTTCCCACTTCGACCAGTCGCTGGCGGCGAAGGCTTGGCGGAAGACGGTCTCCTTCGCGAAGACCATGTTGCCGGCCTGGCTGTAGACCTCGCGGAAGACGGCGCGGGCGGCCTCTTTTCCTTCCTCGGTCTTCATCTTCTGGAACATGCCGCTGAAGGCGTCCTTCAGCGCCTGGGCGTCTTCGCGCGCCGTCTGGAGCGCGGCCCATGCTTCCAGTGTCGGGTCTTCTGTCTTTTCAGCGTCCTCGGCCGCCAACGGCGCGGCCAAAAGCAGCAACAACAGGAGCCAGCCTGCGAGTCGTTTCATCACTTACCTCAAATTGTCGTAACCGGGCGCAGCCACACAATACGCGTGACGCCGAAGCAATGACCATCAAAAAGCGGGATCACTGATCGATGAATCGCCAGAGCAGCAGGTACGTGCGATAGCGGAAGCTGACGACGCCGCCCTGCTGGTGCTTGTCGAACAGCACCTTGAGGGCCTTCTCGAAGCCCGGGCGGTCTTTCACGCCGTGGATCACGTAGCTGCTGCTGTTGGCGCGCCCGAGCAACGCCGCGTAATCCATGCGCTGGGAGTTCTCGAATTCGCGCTCGCTGACGTCCGCGCACAACGGCGAGTTCTTCACCCACGCGCTGTTGTCCTGCCCGCCGTCGACGGCCTTGCGCACGTCGCCGTATTCGTCGGACCATTCCAGCAGCAGCTTCTCGTACTCGCCCTGCCAGCCGTCGTCTCGGCGGTAGTTCCAAAACGCGGCGCAAGCGGCGTTTTGCCCTGAGCCCGTCGAAGGGCTTTTGAGAATCCGCCGCCATTCGCCCGCGCAGTCGTCCAGGTCGAACCAGTGCAGCGCCTGGGCGCAGATGATCAGCTCGCAGCAGTCGTTGGGCAGCCCGGTGTTCGCCGCGTCGCCTTCCTTATAGGAGGCCTGTCCCGCCTCGCAGGCTTTCTCCAGCATCGCCGCGTTCGGCTCAACTCCCGTCAACGCGTACCCATGACCGGCGAACCTCCGCGTGCTGATGCCGGTGCCGCAGCCGATGTCCACGACGGGCGATCCGGGCTGCAACCCGGCGTACTCGGCGCAGGCGACCACCAGCTCGTCAGGGTAATCCGGGCGGTACTTCGCGTAGTCGTCCGCGGCCTGGCTGAATCGTTCACGAGGGTCCATCGCTGAAGTATAGACGTCTGAACGCGAAGCGTAAGCGAGCGCTATTGCAGGCAAAGGACGACATCGCGACTGAAGGCGGACCCGTACTTGTACCGCTACCGACCAGCCGCACCTCCATCAGCCAAGGACGCTCGCTAACGCTTCGCGCTCAGATTCTTCGCCGCTTCGCGCGAAGCAGTCGCCTTGTTTCCGTGCCGAAGCGCAAAAACACTCTTGGCAATCGATTGGCGCATGTGCAATACTGCGTACTCGCACAGCCAGACGATCGGATTGCGTATTGGCGATAGCCCCCGGCCCGGCGCCAAGGAGTGACGTATGAACCAGCAGCTCGCGACCAAGACCTTCGACGAAGAAATCCGCGAACGCCTGCGCCAGCTCGTCAAAACCCGCTCGCAGTCCGACCTCGCCCGCAAAACGAATACCCTCGTCAGTACCGTCAACCGCTACCTGAAATCCACCAAGATCCCCGGCGAGTTCTGCACCGCCGTCATCAACGGGCTCGGCGTCAACCCGGCCTGGCTGATGACCGGCGAGGGCACACCGTTCCTGGCCGACGTAAGCGCCGGCACCAGTGAGATGGCCAGCAACCTGCTGGAGCTGGTTGAGGCCATGAACCAGGTGGCCAAGATGAAGCTCGGCGCGCTCACCGGGCAGCACCACCTGAAGGTCCTGCGCGAGCTGAACGACGCCCTGGAACGCTACGAATCCCTGCGCGGCGTGCTGAACAAACGCACCCGCAGCGTCTTCCGCGAAATGCTCGACAGCCTGCGCAAGGCCCTCCAGGACATGGACATGCAGCGCGCCACGGAAGTCCGCAAGGCCGCGCTGCAGGTCAGCCGCCTGTGCGACGACCCGAACCTCAACGTCGAGTTCGACAGCCTGCAGGAATTCTACGAGCACATCTTCGGCGACCAGGTCCGCGCGCTGGAACTCAGCCGCAAGGTCTTCGTGAAGTCACTGGCCGCTTCCGACGTCACGATGGACAAGGACCACGCGGCACTCGCGATCAACCTGATCGTCAGCCTGCACCGCGCCGACCGTTGTAGGGAAGCCCGCCGCATCTGCCGCGCGACGCTCGCGCTGTACGAGGACGTCGGCGCCGACTGGGGTCGCTACAAGCAGTTGATGGCCCTGCACGCCGTGCTGAACATCGAGCTCGGCTTCATGCGCGAGGGGCTGCGCGACCTGCACGACACCTACCCGGTGCTGCCGGACCAGCTCAAGCGCAGTTTCTCCGGCAAGCTGGTCGAAAGCATGCTGCTGTCCGGGCTCACGCCGCTCGAGTACGCGCCGGCCATCGGCGACGAATCCAGCGCCAAGGCCGTCGCGCTGGTGCGCTTCGCCGGGCTGATGGACGACCCCGAGCACGTGCGCGCCTTCCTGAAACGCTACGCCGGCAACGACCGCACCGGGCTGCCTGCGGACAGCATCTGGGAAGCCTACGGGCGCGGGCTGGCCAACGACGGCAAGGACGCCGTCGCGGGTTTCGAGAAAGCGGTCGAGGCCGAGCGCAACCGCATCGCCGTGCGCCCCGCCCAGGACTTCGCCTACACGGCCTGCGCGGCGCAGCTGGCAAGGATCAGCGGCGACGACAAGAAGGCCCGCAAGCTGCACGAGGAGGCGGAAGTGCTGCTGAACTCGCTGGACAAGCAGGTCACGCCGCAGGTGATGGCGCTAGCGCTGCACCACCGCAACGCGCAGGAGCTGTACCCGGAAAACAGCAAGGCCAAGCAGACCAAGTCAGCCCGCGCGGGCGCGCACAAGTTCTTCAAGCACCACTACGACCAGGGCTACGGCGCCTTCGCCAAGTTCCTGTAGGGGCAGGCCCACGTGCCTCCCGCCAACCCGGAGTGGCATCGGCTTCCAGCCGATGTCCCGTGCCATGCGCTTCCAGCGCATGGCGCTTGTTACTTCTCTTCTTCTTTTACGGGAGTGCGCACAGGTTCGTACTTGTGATCGCGCAGGTTCTCGGCGGTCGCCTTGGTGATCTTGTCGTCCACCTGCAGCCGCTGCGCAACCTCAAGCCCTTCGACGATTCGCCCGAACACGACCCAGTCAGTCGCCAGTTTGAACGCGCCCGGAGTGTTGCCAATCGTGATGAAGAAGTGCGTGTCCGCACTGTCTTTGTCCATGCGGCGCGCCATCGCAATCGTGCCGCGCCAGTGTTGACGCCGGTTGTCCTCGTTCTTAATCGTCCAACCCTCGTCGCCGCCTGTGGGACTGTCGTCCCGGCCGCCGCCCTGCACGAGCCAGCCCGACTCGCGACGATAGATCTTGCGCCCGTTGTAGAAACCGTCCTGCGCCAGTTTGATGAAGTTCGCTACGGTGTTCGGCGCGTCGTCCTCGAACAGTTCGATCACGAACTCGCCTTTGTCGGTCTTCATACGCATGCGTGGGTTCTGCTTCTCCGCATCCTCTTTGCGGTACGTCAGCTCGGCCTGCCAATCCTCGTCGGCTTCCGTGCAGGCTTTCGCGTATCCGTCTATTCGCTCGATCATGTCGTCCGTGAACACACCGTCGCCGTCCTTGATGAGTTTTGCGCACTCGTCCGCGGCTTGCGGCGGGTCGTACAGGCAGCCGATGGCGTGAACACACGTGCCCGTGAAGTCGTCGCGCAAGGACCGGTCGCCCATCACACCCTCGACGCCCTTCACTTCGCGGGCCTCCTTCAGCACCATCGCGTAGCGCCCCGCGTCTTCCAGGGCTGTCAGCCACCAGACGCGCAGGTCCGGGGTTCGGCCTGCCTCCTCCCCGGCCTTCAGCAACCGGTCGCGCAGGTTGGTGGCCAGCTCATCCCGCCCCCCGCCCAAGGCATACTCTGCTACCTGCTGGACTTCCCAGCCGAGCCCGCCCGGGCCATAGTCGTCTTCCCCGAGCCTCAACAGGCACTCGTCCAGTTTTTCCCAGCGATGCGCCGCGGCCAGGGCGCCGCAACCCAGCCCGAAGAACCGCGCACGGCGCGCATTGTCGGACACCGGCAACGCCTTGTCCCACTTCAGGAAGTAATCGGCCGCGGCTTCGAAGTCGTCATCGTCGATCATCTCCTCAAGCAGCATGGCGTGTCCGCCGAACCAGCCGGTGCAGGCCTTCAAGGCAAGCTTCAGAGCCGCGATCGGCTCGCTCACATCCTCGCCGCCGTACCAGGTCCGGCGGGCGGCGAACACCAGGGCCGCCAGCAGTGCGGCATCCGTCGGGTCGGCCTTGACGGCAGCTTCCAGCAACTTGCACTTGTCCGCTCGTGATTCGGTTTCGGAAACGGCGTGGAAGACTTTCAGGATGCGCCTCTCGGATTCCAGCGCGCGCTTGGCGGGATGCTCCCCGTCGCTCGTTCGGGCATCGAGTTTCTTGAGCGTCAGCGTCTCGAGTTGCGTTATCTGCTCCGGTTTTGCGGGCCACGAAACGGTTTCGAGATTCACGTCGACCCGGAAGCCCATGCGCCAGGTGTCGTCGAGGCTGCCGCCGAGAGCCGTCGGATCGATCCATACAACCGCTCGCCATGAATCCGGCTGCTGTTCCGTGATCTCGCCGGCCATGCCTTCAAACGACTCGGATTCGTTGTTCCAGGCGTTGGAAACGCGCTTCCTGGCACTGCGCCGCCACTCGGTGCCGGTGGGCGCATAGGTCAGTTCAATCAGGCTGTCGCGGTCGCGGCTGACGTAGACGGTCAACTCGGGTGATCTTGCATCCGGTTGCAGCGGGCTGTCGACGCGGAACTCGACACCGACGTAGTCGCCCTGTGTGAACACGGTGGCATCCACACTCAATGCTTCGGACTTGAGTTTGAAGCTGCCGGCTTTCTCCGGCGGGGCGGAGTCCTGGCTTGTGATCGTAAGCGGCAATAAGCCCAGGCACACCAACAGCAGTGGAAGTCGAAACCGATTCACGCGAATCCTCCTGCGCGTGCAGGGCGCCGCGCGTGCTTAAAAGTCGCCGTCGAAGAGGGGGATGGTGTTGTCGTAGTCGAGCTTGGTTTCGTCTACGAGGTCGCGGGCGCGGATGTACTCGCCGCTGTCTATGTCGAGCAGCTTGGCCGTCAGCGGCACCATCCCGCTGCGGATCCCGTTGATGATGCTGCTTTCCTTGAAGGGGCCTCTAAGCTCGCCCTTCACCAGCACCTTGTAGGCTTTGGTCTTTGCGTTCATGGTTTTCCACGATCCCCGCAGCAGTATAGCGACGATTCCGGATTTTGGATTTCAGATTTTGGATTGTGAGCCACGGCCGGGAGCAAAAGGGGGCTGGCTCCGCGCGGTTGCGGTGCCTGACCCCTTTTGCGGGAACGCCGGATAAAACCCGCAGAAGCCAGACCCTTTATCCCCTTCCCAACCCGGGCCATCATGCGCCCCATGGGACTGTTCGACTGGCTGAAGGCCAAACCACAACCGAAGCGCGACACCGACAAGGCGCCCGGCATGATCGTGCTGCTGGACGCGCTGCCGGAGTTCGATTGCGCCGCGGCCGAAAAGGCGCTGGGCGACATCGAAGAGCTGCGGGTCGCGCCGAAGATCGAGATTGAATCCGGCGAGGGCACGCTGCATGGCTCGGCCGAGTTCGACTCGCACAGCATCGGCATCGTCGGGTTCAATCAGCCCGCTCCGCAGGGCGTCATGGAAAAGACGGTCGAGGTCAGCAACTGGCGGGCGGAGGGGCGCGAACTGCTCGAAAGCGCGAAAGCCCACCTGGTACTGATGCACAAGGGCGGCGGCGCGGATGTGCTGGAAAAGTACATCGCGCTGTACAAGCTCGCGGCCGTGCTCGGCGGCGAGCACCTGCGCGGCGTGCTGATCGAGGAAGCCTGGACCTGCGCGCCTGTGTCGGTGGTCCGCGAGTTCACCGACCGGGCCAAGCTGGCCGACCACCGCAAGTTCATCACGCCGATCGCCTTCTACGGGTTCGTCCGCTTCAACACCGACGAGGGCGCGTGGTACGCCAGCAAGGGGCTGCACATGTTCGACGTGCCCGACCTGGTCATGTTCGGCCCGGACGAAGACCCGATGGACGTGCTGGACATGATGATGAACATCTTCCTGTACGTGAAAACGAAGGGCGCGCGGATCGCGGCGGGCCACACGTTCCAGATCGCGGACGACGCCTTCTTCAAGTTCAGCGAACTGGAAACGGACAACGCGTACCTCGACTACCTCAAGGGCGCGGGCAAGACGCTTCAGCTCAAGCGCATCAGCAAGGACGAGATTGGCAAGAAAGGCGATGACCAATGACCATTGTTCAATGACCAATGCAGTGGCAGTTCCATTGGTTATTGGTCATTGAAATTTGGTCATTGTTTTTCGCTTTTCAGGAATGCATATATTCGCATAAGCGGTTATACGTATGCCATGCGTGAACTGAGCGAACTGTTTAAAGCACTCGGCGATGAGACACGGCTGGCCATCATGGCCCTGCTGCTGGAACACGGCGAACTCTGCGTCTGCGATATCGAGCAGGCGCTGGGCGCGACGCAATCCAAGACCTCGCGCCACCTGCGCTACCTGCTGCACGCGGGGCTGGTGCAGGACCGCCGCGAGGGCGTCTGGGTGCACTACAGCCTGCCGAAGCAGACCGACGACGCGCGACGCGCCATACGCCGCGCGCTCAAGGCCGTGCTGACGCCCGAGTTGACCGACAAGCTCAACGCGCGCTTCAATAAATTGTGCTGCGTCGATGGTGTATGCCAGCCCGCGTCCGTGCGGGCGAAAGCCGACGCGGCCGAATAAGGAAACAGCCATGAAGACCCGCATCCACGTCAACCTGAGCGTCAACGACATCGAGCGCAGCGTGCAGTTCTACTCGCTGCTGTTCGGCGCGCAGCCGAGCAAGGTCCGCGACGACTACGCCAACTTCCGCCTTGATGAGCCGGGGCTGCACCTCGCGCTCGTGAAGTCGCCCGAACACGCCGGCGGCGACGCAAAGGCGCGGCACTTCGGCGTCGAGCTGTTCGAGAACGACGTGCTGGGCGACTGGCGCGGGCGGCTCGAGAAGGCCGGCGTGCCGCTGAAGATCGAGGAACAGGTCACCTGCTGCTACGCGGTCGGCGACAAGTTCTGGGCGCAGGACCCGGACGGCAACGACTGGGAGTTCTGGGTCCGCAGCGCCGAAGCCGACGCCATGCACGGCGACAGCACGGCCGGTTGCAGCACGGAAGCTGCCTGCTGCACACCGCAGGAGGCAGCCGTCGCGATGGAAGCGGCGAAGGCATCGAGCGAAGCACCCTGCTGCACGCCCGACACCGCCGGCAAATCCGGCTGCTGCTAGAACCAAGGGGACTGTTCCCGCAGTTGGGGACTGTCCCCGTCCTCGTACCCACTAGACGGATCGACTACGGGGACAGTCCCGTGCCGGGACAGTCCCCTGGGAAGCACCCATGATGCGCCGCGCTGCTGCGGAATTCTTCGGCACCTTCGCCATGGTTTTCGTCGGCACCGGCGCCATGGTCGTCAACGACGTGCTCGGCGGCGTGGTCGGGCACGTCGGCATCTCGCTCGCCTTCGGGCTGGTGGTGATGGCGATGATCTACTCGCTCGGCGAAGTCTCCGGCGCGCACATCAACCCGGCGGTCACGCTGGCCTTCTGGGCGGCAAAACGCTTCAAGAGCGGCGAAGTCGCCCCCTACCTGGCAGCGCAGTTCGGCGGCGCGATCGCGGCCAGCTTCCTGCTGCTGCTGATGTTCGGCAACCACGCGAACATGGGCGCGACACTGCCGCACGACACCGTCCAGCAAGCCTTCATCATGGAGGTCGTCATCACCGCAATCCTGATGTTCGTGATCCTCGGCGTCAGCACCGGCTCGCGCGAGAGCGGCATCATGGCGGGCGCGGCGGTCGGCGGCACGGTGGCGATGGCTTCGCTGTTCGCCGGACCGGTCTGCGGCGCATCCATGAACCCGGCGCGCTCGCTGGGCCCGGCGCT
The DNA here is from genome assembly GCA_020425515.1 of Planctomycetota bacterium. Taxonomy (GTDB): domain Bacteria; phylum Planctomycetota; class UBA8742; order UBA2392; family UBA2392; genus JACKID01. The sequence goes on from JAGQRI010000028.1 coordinate 9,439, forward strand.
GGCGTCCGGCAACCTGCAACACCTGTGGATTTACCTGACCGCGCCGGTGATCGGCGCACTGTTGGCAGTACCGCTGTCTTCCTTGATCCACAACCGGAAAGTCGAGAGGAAACCAACATGAGCGGAAGAAAGGTGCTGTTCCTGTGCTCGGGCAATTCCGCGCGCAGCCAGATGGCCGAGGCGCTGTTGCGCAAGCTTGGCGGCGAGGAGTGGGAACCGTGGAGCGCCGGGCTGGAAGCCAAGGGCGTGCACCCGCTGACCATCAAGGTGCTTAAAGAGGAAGAGATCGACACCTCCTACGCGACCAGCAACGACGTGCGCGAATACCTGGGCAAGAAAACATTCCTTGACCTGATCACCGTCTGCGACGCGGCCGACGCCGCCTGCCCCACCGTCTTCCCGGGCGTGCAGCGCCGCTACCACTGGAGCTTCGAGGACCCGGCCGCCGCGACCGGCAGCGAAGAAGAGCAGTTGCAGGTCTTCCGCAAGGTGCGCGACCAGATCAAACAGCGCATCGAAGAGTGGTTGAAAGACCCGAAGGTAGGCCTGAAGCCGTGAGCTGGCAGGACGACGTCGAACAGCTTCGCACCTTGCGCCCGCGGCACATCCTGTTCCTGTGCGTGCAGAACAGCGCACGCAGCCAGCTCGCGGAAGGCATTGCGCGCAGCCTGGAGCCGGCCGGCGTAAAGATTTCGTCGGCCGGCTCCCAGCCGGCAACGGTTCGCCCGCAGGTGATCGAGACGCTGCAGGAAGTCGGCATCGACGCAAGCGCGCAGACCAGCAAGTCGATCGCCGATATTGACGCGTCAAGCGTAGACGCCGTGATCACGCTGTGCGCCGAGGAAGTCTGCCCGGTCTTCCCGCACCAGGTGGCAAAGTTCCACTGGCCCCTCCCCGACCCGGCCGGCAAGGGCATCGAAGCCTTCCGCAAAACCCGCAACGAGTTACAAACCCGCCTCCGCGAGTTGTTCCGATAGCCGTTGCCCATACAACGCGGGGATGGCAGACTTTTCGGCCAATTTCTTACTCAGGAGAAGCCATGAAGCGAGTTCTGTTTGCGATGCTGGCCGGGCTGTTCGTGCTCGGCGCGGCGGGGCTGATGCCGGTGCTCAGCCAGGACATGGGCGGCGACGAAGCCTGCGCCGGTGAAGAATGTGGCGGTGAAACGACCGAGGCGCAGAAGGGCAGCCAGGACCCCAACGGCGTGCTCAAGAAGATGCTGGGCAGATGGGACATGAACTTCAGCCTCTACATGGAGCCGGGCAAAGACCCGATCAAGATGAAGTTCGTGATGAAGAACGAGTGGGCGCTGGACGAGCAGTTCATCAAAGCCGACTACGACATGAAGGAAGGCCCGATCCCGCACAAGGGCATCGAGTACTTCAGCTACAACGAAGCGACCGAGGAATACGAAGAGATCCGCCTGACGTCGATGAGCGGCTCGCAGATCGTCTACAAGGGCAAGTACGACGCCGACAAGAAGACCCTTGAGCTCAAGGCCAGCTACTCAGGCAAGTGGCAGGGCAACAAGTACACGGCCACCTCGCGCGAAGTGTACGTCTGGAAGGACGACGACCACTTCACCTGCACCGTCTACACCAAGTACGACGACATGCCGGGCCTGGAAGAAGAGGTCAAGGAAGTCGAGATCAGCGCCACGCGCATGAAGTAGCTACCTGCTGAACCAGACGGGGCCGGCGATGCCGGCCCCGTTTTCTATTTCTCCGGCGGTGTGCGCGGCACACGGAAATCCGAAACCGGCGGGCCGAACAGACGTTCCTCGCCGGCCTCATCGTGGCAGTCCATGCAGGATTCGATCAACCCGGCCGCGGTCACCTTCTTTCCGTCCGGGCTGACCGTGCCGTAGACCCAACCGGCGTCGGTGCCGGGTGTGTCCGGGTCCAGCTTCAGCATCACGAACAACCCGGATGGCTCGCCGAGTGTGCGGCTCTTGCCATCCGGATCGGCGGGGTGATAGGACTCTTTCACCAGCGCCTGCCCCACCGGCTGCTTCTTCATCTCGGCCGGCTTGTTCTCGGTCAGTGCCGCCAGGGCGTCGTAACTGTACGCATCGGAATCCTTGACCCACAGGAAGTACAGTTTGCGCCCGTGCGCCTTCTTCGTGGTGGCCTGGCTCTTGAGCGCCGTCATCGGTATTGGCGCCCGGCACATGGTCGGGGCCCAGTCCGGGTCGTCCGAAATCTTCGTGTAGTGCCGGTACTCCGCGGCGACTGCCAGCAACTGATCCTGCCAGTGTTCGATTTCGGTTTCCGCTTCAGCCGCAGGCGGATCTTCAACAACCGCGACGGGCAAGTCACCCGACACTGTTTCCTCGCGGACTGCGGCGGCGCCCCCGCGCCTGGCACACGCCAGCAAGCTGAAACCGACACAGAGCAACAGGCAGACAAGTGAAATCCGGCGCATGGCTTCTCCTCAACGAACGCGTACAGATTACCGCCGCGCGCCCTGAGGTTGTGTAACCGCGCTGTAAAAGGAACGGACGCCCCGGCATGCGGGCGTCCGTTTTGATTGCAGCGACCGTTCAGGATTCGCTTGCGCCTTTGCCGTGGTTGTTGCGGTGCTCGGCGATCTTGGCTTTGATCTCGGCGATCTTGGCCTCGATCCGCCGGATCGCTTCCGCCAGGCGCTCAGGGTCCTTCGCTTCGCCGCTGTTCTGCCGGGCCTTCAGCTCGGCCAGTTTCTTCTGCGCCTTGGCCAGGTGCTGGGCGATCTTCGCGTGCTTGTCGCCGTGGCCTTCGCGGTCTTTCGCGTGCTCCTTGCGGTCGCCCTCGCGACGCGGCTTTTCGACATCCTGCGCGAACGCGGCGCCGCCGCCCAGTACCGCCATCATTGCTACGGCCAGAATCCAGTTGAGTTTCATGACGTGTCTCCGATGCGACCCTCAATGAGGGCCGGGTGTAAAAGAAGGGTGCGGCATTGCTGACCATGACACACTGGCGGGTGCGCCCGGTTTCGGAGAATTTCGCGGAATCTATTCCAACCCGTGGCGGAAGGTGCGGGTGGCGCGGGCGCGGGTGCCGCGGCGGGGCGGCTTCCATTCGGGCAGGTTCAGTTGTTCCAGCACCGCCTGGTCACAGCCGGGCAGGGCGATGCCCCGTAGTTGCTCTTCCTGCAGGAAGGTCGCCGGCGGGTACGGCTGCTGGACCTTGTTGTAGTGCTCGATCAGGAAGTTCTTCAGGTCGATGGCGGGCGCGTAGCCCATGTCCCAGACCAGCACGCGGCGGTTCAGTTCGGTCGCGCCCTGCAGGTTCGCCAGCTCGAACTTCAGCACGGACCAGTTATGCCCGATCCAGGGGTTCGGTCCGCCCTCCAGCAGCGCCATCAGGAACGACCGCTCGGCCTCGCTCTTGCGTCCCATCTTGATGAAGCAGAAACCCTGCGCGGCGTAGGTTTCGGCGCGGCGGGTCGGCTCGGCGATGTAGCCCATCGAGCGCTCGTACCAGTCGATGGCCTCGTCGTAGTTCTTGCGCGCCTCGGCGAACTTGGCGCTCAGCGTCGCGTGCGTGCCGGGCGCGAAACCCTGCGTGCCGACCTCGCGCAGCATGTCGGCGACCATCTCGTCGCGGTGCAGGTGAATCTGGATCTCGATCAGCGCGCGCCAGGCCTTGCCCACGCGCGGCGCCAGCTCGGTCGATTTCTCGGCGAACTCAAGCGCATCGCGCAGCGGCGCCGGGTGGTAGGTCTCGTCGTCGAATCGCCCGAGTTCGGTCAGCGCCCGCGCCAGCATGAAGTACGCGGCCGGGTTGTTCGGGTCAGCCTTGATGGACTCGATGGCGGCCGTCGCGGTTCGCTGAAGCTCGGGCACGGTGGTGTGGGCTTCCGGGTCTTCCAGCCCCACCAGCGCGCGCTTGCTGGCCACGGCGTCGCGCGAGGCGACGTTGGCCGGGTCGTCAAGCCATGCGCGAAGTTCTTCCACTGCCGGGCGCACGGGCGCGTAATCGACCGGCACCTTCTGGCGCATGAAAGCGTGCTGTTCGGCGTTCAGTTCCATCGCGTCACCGGGGGCTGTGGCAATACACACAATCTACCAGCCCCGAGGCGCGCGACAACCGCAACGGGTCTGCTACTCCCATGCTTCGATCCGCTTCGTCTCGAACTCCGGGCGGGTGAAGTATGGCTGCGACTGGCAGGCGAAGGCGTTGTCCAGGAAGGTCTCCAGCCGATCAGCCACCAGGAGCAATTCGCGCCCCCAGGTCCCGCCCGGCGGAATGACGACGACGGCCCCGTGGTGCTCGTAGCCGAAACCCAGCAAAAGCGCGGCAATGCTTCCGCCGGCCATCCGGCAGAACGGGGCGAGATGCGCGCGCACCGTGTACTCGCCGCGCACCAGGCTCTGCGGAACGTTCACCGGCCTCGGCTCGATCAATTCCATCGGCAGGAACTCGTAGGCAGGAGCGCCATCCGCGCCGCCGACACGCCCGCCGTTACAGGCCGCATAGAACTGTTTCAGGGCGTGGGGCGGGCGTGGCAGGACATCCAGGCGCTGATACTGGGCCGACATCGCCGCCTCGCCCAGCGCGGGCCGGGCATCTTGCAGCTCCTTGCCGACGCGCTCCATCGGTGTCAGCTCGCGCACCGCCCAGCCGATTTTCGGACGCAGTGTCAGCGAATGCTGCTCAACGCCGACCATGCCGGAAAGGAACTCCATGCGGTGATCGCGATGCACGGCGTCACGGCGGCTAAGCGTGAACGGCACCCGTGACAGCGGCGTCGGCAGCGCAGCCAGCTTGACCGGCTCGTCCCCGCCGAACAGCAGCGGGTTGCGCTTGTCGAAACGATTGGAAAGCTCGCCGCGGATGTACGGCACGAGGTGCCCGATCCATCCATCGAACTCGGTGCCGCCGCAGGCCGGATCTTTTCGATAGATGCCCTGCCAGTGCTCCGGGTCCGGGTTGCCTTCGGCCGCCTGGACGAAGCCTTCGCAGACCGCGTCGAGCCTGTCGAGCCACCAGTCGATTTCGAACCGTCGCAGATAGTGCACGCGTTCGCGCAACAGTTTCCAGTCATCGGGTGCGCCCTCGAGCGTCACTTCGGGGATGCCGCAGATGGCCATGAACTGGTACAGGTAAAAGGGCAGGACGACTTCGAGCAGCGCGAGCTCAAACGCCATGCGCTCACGCGGCCCGGTGGTTGAAAACGCGGGCACCAGCTGATCGCGAATCTCGGGCAGATAGGCGCCGACCTGCCCCGCGAGTTCGTGGACCATTTCCTCCCACAGGTTCTCCGGCGAGCCCTTCACGATGTCGTTGCGAACGACGGTCAGTGTGGGTTCGACGTCAGCACCGGCGAAGAGGTGCCAGAGTTCGTCGCGGTTGTTGCGCACATGCTGCGCCAGGCCCTGCACGACGGTCAGCCAGATCATGTCGGGCGAAAGCGCCAGCGGCCTGTGCTCGTTGAACGCTGTGTGAACCGACCAGAAAAGCGGGTGGTAAGTAACGCCCCAGACACATTCGCCGGTGTAGTCGCTGCACGACTCGACGGGCTTTTCAAGTGTGTGGGCTCGGTGCCCAGCGGTTTCGTCGCGGGCTCGACGTCGTGAACGGCGAAAGTAATGCCCGGGCGATCAGTCTTCAGGTCCATGGCGGGCTCCTTGCCGCGAGTCTACCACACCGGCGCGACATGCCTGCGGGATTTGTCCGCAGCCGCGGTGGTGCATGGACCTTGGAGGCATGCGGTGTTTAGAATGCCGGGCCACGAATACGGAGGCAGTGATGGCGGAGAAATACCGGCTGATAACGCGTAGCGACTTCGACGGGCTGATGGCCGCGGCGCTGCTGAAGGAACTCGACATGGTCGACACCGTCGAGTTCGTCCACCCCAAGGACATGCAGGACGGCAAGGTCGCCGTCTCGGACAAGGACATCACCGCCAACCTGCCGTACGTCGAAGGGGTGCACCTGTGCTTCGACCACCACGCCTCGGAGCTTTCCCGCGTCGGCGAGGCGAAGAACTTCATCACCGAGCCCGACTCGCCATCCGCGGCCCGCGTGGTCTGGAAGCACTACGGCGGCGCGGACAAGTTCCCCAACGTCAGCGACCAGCTGATGGCAGCCGTGGACAAGTCCGACAGCGCGCAGTTCACCCGCGACGAGATCCTGAACGCGGACGGCTGGGTGCTTTTGAGTTTCATCATGGACGCGCGCACGGGGCTGGGGCGTTTTCACGACTTCCGCATCAGCAACAAGGAACTGATGTTCAAGCTGATCGACCTGATCCGCACGGAAAGCATCGAGGACATCCTCAGCGACGAAGACGTGGCCGAGCGCGTTGAGCTGTACAAGCGCCACGCGGCCATCAACGCCGAGCAGATCGAACGTTGCGGCACGGTCCACGGCAACCTGGTGGTGCTGGACCTGCGCAACCAGGACGAGATCTACGCCGGCAACCGCTTCATGGTTTACGCCGTCTTCCCGCAGTGCAACATCAGCCTGCACGTGATGTGGGGCAAGGGCAGGCAGAACGTCGCCATCGCCTGCGGCAAGAGCATCCTGGATCGCTCCAGCAAGACCAACGTCGGCGAGCTGATGCTCAAGCACGGCGGCGGCGGTCACGTCGCGGCGGGAACCTGCCAGGTCCCGGCCGACAAAGCCGACGAGACGCTCAAGGAACTGATCGAAGCCATCAACGCCGACGGCTAGGCATTCCGAATTGCACGCCGGAGCAGAACCATGGGCGACAGGTCTGGGATTCTCATTCACCGGCGGACAGGCCTTGCGGCAAGCCTGCTCCTGACCGCCTGCTGCCTGTTGGGGCAGGCAGTCGCCGCCCAACGACACGTAACTTCGGGACCGTGCTGCCTGGTTGGGCAGGTCGTCATCGATGAGGGGCACTCGTGGTCGGACGTTTCGCCTGACGTTGAATCAATCCACATTGACAATCCCACACCGTCCGATGCAGCTGCGCTTCCAAAGCACGCGAAGCTCAACGAGGTAACTATCCGTTGCGGTACAAATGAAGACGATAGCGGCGACTCGGCGGACACGATCAAAGTCGTCCAGGCACTCGCCGACCTGCCCGAACTCAGAACCGTCTCAGTCTGGTGGTGCAGCGGGAAACAGCCGCTGTTCGAAGCGCTCGCCAGACTGAAGACAGTCACACGAATTGATGTATCCGGCTGCTTCGAGCTCGACCCGCTTGCGCTGGAAATGCTCGCGAAGTCCGAAAAGCTCACATACCTCAGTCTGTCAACGATCAATAACTTCGGCGACGCCCACATCAAAGCAATCGCAAAGCTGGAGAACCTGGAGCAACTGTCGATTGAGACGGACGGCGTCTGGAACACGATCGACAAATCAACCCGGCGCAGAAAACTCGGGCGCAAACCGGCTGACGCGCTGCTCCCCCTTGGTTCACTCCGGCACCTGAAAGCGCTCAGCATCGGATGGGCAAAGGTTTCCGCCGCTTCCATGCATGCCATTGCAGCCATTCCGACACTTGAGGCGCTGAGCCTGTTCAAATGCTACGACGTAGACGCCGATGTGCTCGCCCAGTTGGCGGCCTGCAAAACCCTGCGCGTGCTTGATCTGGGTTACGACGCCTGCTGCGTGTTACCCGATCTCGATGACGCGTGCATTGACGCAATCAGCAAGTTCGCGAACCTGGAAACCCTGTGGCTTCGTCGACGCACGGAGATCACAGTGGCGCGGTTGGCAAAGATCATCGAGGGATGCCCCAAGCTCGGTGAAGTCTGTCTGCCGGGAGCAGTCTTCACCAGCGAAGTCGCACGTCAGCTTGCGCAAACCGCTTCGGTCAGGACATTGATTCTGACCGAGGCCAACGCCATCGCACCGGAGGCGCTGAACAAACTGAGCAGCTACGCCACTCTGCAAAGTCTGGGGCTCGAGCAGGTATCGGAAAGCGCGCTGCGAGCAGTGCCTTGGTCTGAAATGGTTCACTTGAATACCCTCGGCTTGGACTGGTCGAGAGCCTCGGATTTCAATGTGGATACCTTGAGTCGAATTGCAACTTCGCCCGTCCTTCGAACCATTAATAACAGGTTCTCCGAATCCGAGCTTCCCGCCCCGGCCGCCTTCGCAACTCTCAACAAGTGCCGCTCGCTTCAATCAGTTGGAGTGTTTCGCATGGACTGGTCGGTGGAAGATCTACGCCTGATCGCAGATGCCCTGGACTCCGCAACTTTGGTCGCAATGGGCATCGGCTGCTGGTAGTCCTCAGAGGCGGCTTTCCGAATTGCGCGCCGGAAAACGGGATGTTGCTTTGGCGGTGCCCCGTATCCTGTGATCCATGATGACTGCAACCGACAAACGCTGGGCCGTTGTTGAGGCCCGCACGCCTGTTCCTTCCTTATACTACGCCGTGCGCACGACCGGCGTGTTCTGCCGCGCGGGCTGCCCATCCCGGTTGCCTCGGCGCGAGAACGTGGAGTTCTTTGATTCACCGGACGCCGCCCGCGCGGCCGGGTTCCGCCCCTGCAAACGCTGCCGCCCCGAAACCGAGGCGCACCCGGAAATCGTGAACGCCTGCCGCAGCATCGAACGCGCGGAAACCCCGCCGGGTACGAACGAGCTGGCAAGCGACGCCGGGCTCAGCGTTTCCGCCTTCCAGCGCCTGTTCAAGCGCGTCACCGGGCTGACGCCGAAGGGCTACGCCGACGCCGTGCGCGACGGGCGCGTGCGCGGGTTGCTCGGCGACGGCGCGAGCGTGACCGCTACGGCCTACGCCTCCGGTTTCGAAAGCAGCAGCCGCTTCTTCGCCAAGTCCGGCGAGTCGCTGGGCATGACGCCGGGGCTGTACCGCAAGGGTGCGCCGGGAATGCGCATTCGCTACGGCACCGCCCCGTGCCGCTTGGGGCGAGTACTGGTGGCGGCAACGGAGCGCGGCATCTGCTCCATCACGCTTGGGGACTCGGACGGAGAACTGGCTGCCCTGTTAAAGGAAGAGTTCCACCAGGCCGACCTGCGGCACGACGACGACTTCGCCGAAATCGTCAGCCAGGTCGCCGCGTTCGTGGACGCACCGGCGCAGGCCTTGCAGTTACCGGTCGACATCCAGGGCACGGCGTTCCAGCGCCGCGTATGGGAGGAGCTTCGCCGCATCCCGCCCGGCGAAACCCGCACCTACACGGAACTCGCAAGCGCCATCGGCAAGCCCAAGGCCGTGCGCGCCGTGGCCTCCGCGTGCGCCGCAAACAAGCTGGCGGTGGCCATCCCCTGCCACCGGGTCAAGCGCAACGACGGCGCCCAGGGCGGCTATCGCTGGGGCATCGAGCGCAAACAGCAACTGCAGGATTCGGAGTCCTAATCCCGCAACGGGCGGGCGACGCGGTCGAGGTGCCGGGCCTGCACGTCCGTGCCCTGTTCCAGCATGCGCAACACGCCGACCTTCACCACATTGTTCACCAGCAGCCACGCCAGCGCGTAACCCCACACCGCCGCGGCCAGCCCCCAACCGATCGGCTCAACGAACCAGCCGTACACCGCCGCCAGCGTGCCGATCAGTTGCGTCGTCTCGGTCGCCGCCACCAGCCGCCAGCTCGGCCACGGGCGCTGCCAGATCGCGCCGCGATTGCGCGTCAGGAAGATCGTCAGGTGCCCGGCCACCAGCAACTTCAGGAAGACCACCGTCTGCACGGTCTGCTCGGGCAGTTGCAGGTAGTCGCGCGCGATCCAGAAAGCCCCGAACGATGAGAACACGCCCATCACCCCCAGCACGCTGCTGAGCGTCAGCACCCGCGACATGTTCCAGCGCACCGGCCTCTCATCAACCCGCGCGTTGTCGTAGGCGATCATCATGATCGGCACGTCGTTGAGGATCGCCAGTAGCACGATCATCACCGCCGTCACCGGGTAAAAGCCGAAGAACAGAATCGAGGCCGACATGAACAGCAGCACCCGGATCGTCTCCGAAATGCGGAACACCGAGTAGCTGGTCATGCGCTCGAAGATGCGGCGGGCCTCCTCAACGGCGCGGGTGATCACGTTCAGCCCGGGGGCGGTCAGAACCAGGTCGGCGGCGGCGCGCGCGGCATCGGTGGCGCCGCTGACCGCCACGCCGACGTCCGCCTGCTTCAGCGCAGGGGCGTCGTTCACGCCGTCGCCGGTCATGCCGACGATGTGCCCGCGGCGCTGCAGCTCCTCGACGATGGCGTACTTGTGCTCAGGGAAAACCTGCGCGAACACGACCGCTTCATCGAGGCGCGCGGCGTCGCCGAGTTTGCCGTCCGGCGTGAAAACCTGGTCCGCGGCCACCACCGGGCCCGCCAGCGAAAGCTTGTCCGCGATCTCGCGCGCGATGGCGATGTGGTCGCCGGTGATCATGCGAATCTGCAGCCCCATCGATGCGGCGGTGCGGATGGTCTCGGCGGCGTCCTCGCGCGGCGGGTCGAACATCGTGATCAGACCCAGGAACTCCCACGGGCCGTCTTCCCGGCGGCGCCCGACGCCGAGCGTACGGTAGCCGCCCTCGGCCAATTTCGTGACCTGGTGCTCGACCACGCTGCGTGCTTCGTCGTCCGGCTTCGCGAGGTCGAGCACCACCTGCGGCGCGCCCTTGACCGCCGACCAGCGCTCGCCGTCGCGCTCGAACTCAGCCAGCGTGCGCTTGTGCACCGGGTCGAATGGCTGGAAGTGAAGCAGCCTGCAGTCGCCGCGCTCACCGACGGCCGCGAGGATTGCGCTGTCGATCGGGTCGCCGTCGTCTGACCGTGAAGCCAGCGCCGCCCACAGGTACAACTCGGCGGCGTCTTTCGCGCCGCCCAGGTACGGCTCGCCGGCGGTCAGCTTGTTCTGCGTCAGCGTGCCGGTCTTGTCCGAGCACAGCACGTCGATGCCCGCCAGTTCCTCGATGGAAACCAGGCGCGAGACGATCGCCTTGAGGTGCGCGAGCGTCGACGCGCCGACGGCCATGGTCACGGACAGCACCGCGGGCAATGCCACAGGGATCGCCGCGACGGTCAGGATCAACGCAAACATCAGCGCGTCGATCAGCGGCTCCTTGCGGAACAGCGACACCATCAGGACGATCGCCACCAGCACGCAGGTCACCAGGATCAGGAAGTTCCCGATCCGCAGCACGGCCTTCTGGAAGTGCGAACGGGTGCCGGCCTTCTGCACCAGTTGCGCCGTGCGCCCGAAGTAGGTCTGCGCGCCGGTGGCGGTGACGAAGCCGCGCATTTCGCCGGTGCGGACGATCGAGCCGGAGTACAGCGCGTCGCCCTCCTGCTTGCTGACCGGCAATGACTCGCCCGTGAGCGCTGACTCGTCCACGCTTGCGAAACCTTCACCGAACAGCTCCAGGTCCGCCGGCACAATGTTACCCAGGCGCACCATCACGATGTCGCCCGGTACGACGCTGTCCGCTTCGATGTCGCCCCAGGCGCCGTCGCGCAGCACCCGGGCGCGCAGCGCCAGGCGCTTCTTCAATGCCTGGATCGCGTTGTCCGCCTTGAACTCCTGGAAGAACCCGACGCCCGCGTTGATCAACAGCATCGCCATCACGATCGCGAAGTCTTCCCAGTGCCGCGCCAGCCCGGACAGCACGGCGGCCGCCTCGATCATCCAGGGGATCGGCCCCCAGAAGTAGCCGGCGAACTTGCGCAGCGGGCTTTTGCGATCCTCAACGATGCGGTTGGGGCCGACGCGCGCGAGCCGAGTCGCGGCTTCGGCAGCGCTCAGCCCGACGGATTTGTCGGGGCGCTCGGACGTGGCTGGTATGTCGCCCGGATTCACGGTGTCTCCCTGCCTTATCCTGTTACGATTCCCGGGCTTCCGTTCCAAACTAATTGCGGCGGGAATGGATCGCCTGAGGGCGGCGTTTGCGCCGTGGGGTCTTTGATGGCGAGTGACTCACAATCGAGCGGTCTGCGGCGCGAGCGCACGCTGGCATCGGCGCAGTTCCGCGACGGCAAGTTCCACAACACGGGCGACATTACGCCGGGAATCAAGCGCGGGCACGGGTTGTCGATGGCGCGCGAGATGATCTGCGGCAACCGCCGGCGCGTGCCGGTTGCGCCGCTGCCGTCGGTGCTGCCTTTCGATGACTGGCGGCACCCGCCGGAATCAGGGCTGCGCGCGACGTGGCTCGGCCACTCGACCTCGCTGATCGAAATCGACGGCGCGCGCCTGCTGCTCGACCCGGTCTGGGGCGAACGCGTTTCGCCATTGAGCTGGGCCGGGCCGAAGCGGTTCCAGCCGGCGCCGGTTGCCATCGACCAGTTGCCGAAACTCGACGCCGTGCTGATCTCGCACGACCACTACGACCACCTGGATTACCCCACCATTGTCGAACTCGCGAAACTCGACGTACCCTTCTACACGTCGCTCGGCGTCGGCGCGCACCTTGAGGGCTGGGGCGTCGCGCCGGAACGCATCACCGAGCTCGACTGGTGGGAAAGCGTGCAGCTCAAGCACGGCATCGAACTGACGGCCGCACCCGCGCAGCACTTCTCGGGGCGCGGGATGCTCGACCGCAACCGCACGCTCTGGTCCGCGTTCGCGCTGCGCGGCCCGGACCACGCCGTGTTCTTCAGCGGCGACACCGGGCTGACCGAAGACTACACGACCATCGCGCGGAAACTCGGCACGTTCGACCTGGTGATGCTCGAAGTCGGCGCCTACTTCGAGGCCTGGGGCGACGTGCATCTCGGCCCGGACGGCGCGGTGGAAGCCTTCAAGCTGCTGGGCAGCGCCGACGCCGCGTTCCTGCCGGTGCACTGGGGCATGTTCAACCTCGCGTTCCACGACTGGGACCAGCCGGCCGAGAGACTGCTGCAACTCGCCCCGAAACACGACATCCCGCTGCTGATGCCGAAGCTCGGCGCCGCCGTCGAGCCCGCACACACGGATGGCGTGGACCCCTGGTGGCGCGCCATCACCGCACTGGAACTGCCGGCGCCCAAGCCGGAAACACCCGCCACTTTCCAGCCGCTGCCCGACCCCATCGACTGACGCGACGGCCGCAGAGCTACAGGCTCGATTGCCGGCACGAAATTGAAAGAAGGACGCCGCAAGTGCGGGGGGAGATCAGGTCACGTCGTAGCGCATGACGATCTCGCCTTCCTGGACTTCACCGGTGCGCTTGAAGCCTATTGACGCGTAAAGCGCTTCGGCGCCGGTATTGGCGGGCATAAAGCTCAACAGGATGGCATCGCAACCGGGCTGTGAGGCAACCAGCTTCACCAGCTCCAGCGCCGCCGCCCTGCCGAAACCCTTGCGCTGGTGCTTCGCGTCGATCATCAGGCGCGGGATGTGGAAGTGCCCGTCGTCCGGGTCCTGCCCCCACATGCAGAATCCCACCGGTTCGCCGTCCGCGAGGATCGCCAGCGGGTAGTGGGTAGGCCAGATCTTGGAATCGGCTATCGACTTCACATTGGGCGCAACGAAGCCGCGCTGGTCCGCCTTGACGTCAAGCGCAAGCACAGCCGCGTAGTTACTCGCACTCACCGGCTGGAGTTCGATCTTCGGCAACGCCTAGCCCACCTTCATGTCGATCAGCTCGGCGCGGTGGCCGCAGGCGCCGCAGCGCCCGGTCAGCTTGAACATGCTCACGCCGTCGGCGCCGACTTCCTCGGGGTCCTCGCTGCCGACGAACACCGGCGCCTTGCATTTCGGGCACTCGCCGCTGGCGATCGCGGCCGCCAGCTCCTTGGCTGCGGGCGTACGGTATTCGGCGGGCGCGGCGTCCTCGAGTTGCGGCACCTCGGCCGTGCCGAACTTCGGCATCTCGTCCGTGGCCATTTTCATCTCGTCGGTCTCGGCACTGAGCGACGGCATGGTGTCGGTCATGGAAGGCGACAGCGCCTCGACTTCGAGCGTCGCCGGCTTGGCTTCGGGGGCGGGCTTCGCTTCTGGCTCCGCCTTCGGTTCTTCGGCCGGCTTCTCTTCCTCTTTAACGGGCTCGCTGACGACCGGCGCCTCGGGTTCGGACGGGTGCGAAGCCGCGGGTGTCAGCATGCCCGCATCCACGGCCGGCGGAGCTTCCGTCGGCGGCTCGGTCTTCGTCGCCGCGTCGGCCGGCTCGTGCTTGCCGCGCAGCATCAAGACGATCACGATCACGACAACCAGACCACCAATACCGAGCCCGACATAGAGCCCGGTTGAAAGCAGCACGGATGCAAGCATGAGGCCCCCAATCCCTGGTGAGGCCTATAATGGTATGGCAAGCGACCCGCGCGCTCAACGGCGTGCATTCGACACATCTTTACGGAAATGAAACTGACCCCGGCAGTGTTCGACGTAGCATAACCGCGAACCCGGAACCCATAAGGAAAGCCATGTCCAAGGTCATCGTCATCACCGGCGCCAGCGAAGGCATCGGCGCCGAGCTCGCCCGCCAGCTCGGCAAGCTAGGCCACAAGTTGGTGCTGGCCGCGCGCACGGAATCGAAACTCAAGGAAGTCGCCGACAACATCGACGCCGAAACGCTGATCGTCCCGACCGACGTCACCAAACGCGCCGACGTCGACAACCTGCGCGACCGCGCGATCGAGAAGTTCGGGCACGTCGACGTCTGGGTCAACAACGCCGGGCGCGGCATCACCCGCCCGGTGCTTGAGTTGAACGAGCAAGACCTCGACGACATGTGGGACATCAACGTCAAGTCCGTGATGTTCGGCGTATGGTCGATCGTGCCGCACATGCGCGAGCGCAAGGCCGGGCAGATCATCAACGTGTCGTCCTTCCTGGGGCGCGTGCCGGTGGCTTCGCCGCGCTCGGTTTACAG
>JAGQRI010000028.1:24359-27160 GCA_020425515.1 Planctomycetota bacterium
CCATCGCCGAGCCCGTCCCCGAGGTCTACACCAACCCGGCCCACGCGCCCGTGGCCGCGAAGTATTACGAGAACGTGGCCGCCTTCGAGGCCCAGATGGGCGCGTGACTCAGGGCAATCCGCTGCTAAATTGCGCGCGCGAAACGAGGAGCAGCCATGCCTGAAGCGACGGTCAAATCCACCCTCCGCGGCCACCGCGGCAACGTGTTCTGCCTGGCGCTCTCCGGCGACACGAAGACGCTCGTGAGCGGCAGCAAGGACGGCAAGATCCGCGTCTGGGACGTCGCCGCCGGCAAGCTTAGCGCAACTCTCGAAGGCTCGAAGTCGAGCATCATCAGCCTCGCCATCAGCGGCGACGGCAAGATCGCCGTCAGCGGCAACCAGACCAACAGCGTCCAGTTCTGGGACGTCGCCGCCGGCAAGGAAGGCAAGCAGCACTCGCCCGGCACCGGCCACCACGGCACGATCAACGGGCTCGCGATGGCGCCGGACGACAGCTTCGTTCTCAGCGCGGCCGACGACCGCAAGATCATCAAGTGGGACCCGCTGAAGGCCAAGCAGCGCACGGTGATGAACAAACACGAGGCCCCGGCGCTCGCGGTCGCGGTTTCGCCGGACGGCAAGCGCGCGGTCTCGACGGGCAGCGACGGCAGCGCGCGCATCTGGGACCTCGAAAGCGGCGAGCAGCTTCACGTCATGAAGCCCGGCTGCGAGTCGGTCATGACCGCCGCCTGGAGCCCCGACGGCAAGCTGATCGCCACCGGCGGCAACGAGGAAAACATCCGCCTCTGGAACCCCGAAGACGGCGAGCCGATCAAAGACTTCCCCACCGGCGTGCAGACCGTCAACGGGCTCGCGTTCAGCCCGGACAGCCAGTGGCTCGCCATGGGCGGCACCGACAACGCGCTCTACCTGTGGAACGTAGAAACGCCGGCCCTGCCGCCCGCGCTAAGCGACCCCAGCAAGGGCGACCAGCGCGTGCTCTTTAAAGGGCACACGAACCACATCAACGCCGTCGCCTGGAGCAAAGACGGCAAAACCATCATCACCGGCAGCAAGGACGAAACCTGCCGCGTCTGGTCAGTGGCGTAGTTCAGGGGACTGTCCCGCTTTTTTGGGGACTGTCCCCGTCTTCGAGCGCGCTTCCTGCCCCGACTACGGGGACAGTCCCGTCCCGCGACAGTCCCCATTTCTTATTGCGCGACCAAGATCACTGCTCGTGTTGCGGCCGTCCCGGCTGCACTTCGACCGGCCGTCCCGGCTGGTCGTGACCCGAGCGAGACGCACGGGTCCACTGCAGGCAGGATGCCCACAACACGCCCCTAAGCCGCGCGCTTGAGCTGCCCCAGCTCCGGGTTGGTCTTCAGGATGATGCGCCGCAGCAGGCTCGCGGCCTGCATCGCGATCCGCATCAGCGACACCACCGGGTCAGGCCCGCGGCGCGGACGCCTCTGCGCGTTGACGTCGGAGGGGTCCGGCCTGGCGTTGATGACCGCCAGCGCCTCGCGTTTGCGCTCCGGCGGGACGTGGGCCAGCGCCTCGCGGGTGTCGGTCACGATCTCGTGCAGCAGCGCGGCCGCATCGAGCAGCATCTCGCGCGCGCGCTCGTCGTCGAGTTCGCGTGCCTCAAGCGCCGCCTGCCGGGCCTTGCGCTCAATCGCGCGGGCCTCCTCCATCCGGGCCGCGGTCGCATCCCGAACCATCCGCAAAGTCTCGTCCGGGTCACGGGGACCGCCCTGGGGACTGTCCCCGGAAGTGTTCGCGGAGCGAACGTCCGCCGATTCAGCGCACTGCGCTGCCGGCGAAGTCCCCGTAGTCGAACCGCCACCGGCGCCCGAAACGTCACCAGCGACCGAACCGTCAGCCGCCTGTCCCGAACCCGTCGAGGTGGTCGAATGGGCAGCCAGGACATCCTCAGCCACCGCCGTGTCCGACCCCGCCTGCCGGGCCAGCTTCTCCTTGCGCTTCAGCTCCTTCAGCCAAGCCTTACGTTGAGCCTTCTTCATCACGTTCTCCCAAAAGAGTTCCAAAGATGAAGAAAGCCTAACACCACCCGCGACACGAATTGGGACACTCGCGAACCGAAGGTCTGTCGGTAATGTCGCCGAGGTGTGGTATTATTTCCGCTGGTGGAATCCCCATGAGTGACCACAGCAAAATTGAATGGACCGACGCCACTTGGAACCCCGTTCGGGGGTGCACCAAGATCAGTCCTGGCTGCAAACACTGCTACGCCGAAACATTTGCCGAACGCTTTAGAGGCGTACCGGGGCATCCTTTTGAGTTCGGTTTTGACCTGAGGCTCGTGCCTCATAAGTTGGCAGACCCAATCCGATGGTCTAAGCCGAAACGAATCTTCGTGAACTCGATGAGCGATCTGTTTCACGACGACGTTCCCGACAAATACATCGAGCAAGTCGCGAATGTCATGTTGGCGGCGGACTGGCACACCTACCAAGTTTTGACAAAGCGTTCGCGACGGTTGAGCCGCCTGCTCAGAGGACCATTGAAGGGCGCCGCGAAGGCGGACCACATCTGGTGGGGCGTGAGCGTCGAAGATAGAAAGTTCGGTCTCCCAAGAATCGATGACCTGCGCAGGGCTAGGCCTTCCACAGCATTCCTCTCTGTTGAGCCACTTCTAGAGGATATCGGGAGTATCGATCTTACTTCGATCCATTGGGTAATCGTCGGCGGTGAGAGTGGACCCGGCGCACGCCCTATGGATCCGGAATGGGTGCGCACCATCCGCGACCAATGCCGTGAACAGGATGTCCCCTTCTTCTTCAAGCAGTGGGGTGGCGT